>DYHB01000034.1:14852-24757 GCA_020724415.1 Thiobacillus sp. | reverse complement strand
TGAAAGCGGAACGGGTCTCCTGTGCCGGCCCCGGCCAATGCCGCCGGGAGGTGCTCTTCGAGACCAGCCTCAAGGCCCTGCACAACGCCCTTGAGCCGGAGCGCTTTTCATTTTGAAGGCGCTTCTAGAACGGCTCGCCGTGCGTCATGGCGGTTGAACATGCGCCATATTCAACCGGGGGAACTCAAGGCATGGCTGGACGATCCTGCCCGTGACCACCCTTTGCTCCTGGATGTGCGCCAACCCTGGGAATACGATGTCTGCCGGATCCAGGATTCCCAACTGGTGCCCATGTCCGCCATACAGGCCCGTATTGCCGAGTTGAATCCGGCCCAGGAGATTGTGGTGATCTGTCATCATGGTGTGCGAAGCTATCATGTAGCGCGGTTTCTGGAGCACAATGGCTTCAGCCAAGTCATCAATCTGACCGGCGGCGTGGATGCCTGGGCCAAGCAAGTCGACCCGTCCATGCCGACCTATTGAGGGTGTATGCGTCTTATCCTGTTGCCCGTCCTGTTCGCCGCTGGCCTGGCCAGCGCCAGTGCAGCCAATCTCAGCGACATCTATACGCTGGCCCGGCAGCATGATCCGGTCTATGCGGCCGCCTATGCCAATTACAAGGCCGGCCTGGAAATCCTGCCCCAGACCCAGGCCCTGCTGCGGCCGACCATCGGGTTCTCGGCCAACCTGCGTCATCTGGAAACCGATTCCAGCTTCTCGGGCAGCAACAGTGCCAATACCCGGGGTTTTGGCCTGAACCTGACCCAGCCGCTGTACCGGCAGCAAAATCTGGAGACCTACGAGCAAGGCAAGCTCCAGGCCCTGCTGGCGGAAACCCAGCTCAAGCTGGCCGAGCAGGATCTGGTCCTGCGCGTGGCCACAGCCTACTTCGACGTGCTCCAGGCCCGGGACAATTTGGCCACCAGTGAAGCCCAGAAGACGGCCATCCAGGAACAACTGGCCCAGGCCCGGTTCAGTTTCGAAGTGGGTGCCGCCACCATTACCGACACCCACGAGGCCCAGGCCCGGTTCGACCTGGCCGTGGCCCAGGAGATCGCGGCCCAGAATGATCTGGCCGTGAAGCGTCAGAACCTGGAAAAGCTCATCATGCGTCCTAGCCCGCCCCTGGCGGCCCTGAGGCCGGATGCCCAGGTCCCGCTGCCGGAGCCGGATGATATCGAGCGCTGGGTGCAGCAGGCCCAGGAAAGCAGCCTCGCCGTGGCGTCCAGCCGTGCTGCCGAGGAGCTGGCCCGGCGGGAAGTCAGCAAGCAGCGGGCGGGCCATCGGCCCACCCTGGATCTGGTGGCCAGCTATTCGGACAACCGCAATGGGACCTCAGGCGGCGTGAGCGGTGTGGATACCCAGTCCGCCCAACTGGGCCTGGAACTGGCCTGGACCCTGTACCAGGGCGGCGCAGTGGAATCCCGCATCCGTGAAGCCCTGGCCAGGCACGACAAGGCCCGTTTCGACTTGGACAATGCGCTGCAACAAGCCGCCCTGGATGCCCGGACCGCTTATCTGGGCGTGGCGTCGGGCCGCGCCCGGGCCAATGCCCTGGGCCAGGCGGTGGTGTCCAGCGAGTCCCAGTTGAAATCCACCAAGTTGGGCCAGGAAGTAGGGGTACGCACCCGGGTGGACGTGCTCAATGCCCAGCAGCAGCTGTTTGGTGCACAGCGGGATTTGGCCACGGCCCGGTACGATACCCTCAAGAGCGGACTTCGCCTCAAGGCCACGGCCTCCAGGCTCACCGAAGCCGATCTGGCGACTCTGGACGGCCTGTTGCAGGAATAGGGGGGGGCGGTCGGTGCCTGGGCGCGCAACGTCACTGCCCATGCATGGATTGGCCCGTATATCAGTCCAGGGCCAGTTTTTTCAAAGTTCCGGCTTGCAGGGATTCCAGCTCGGGCCTGAGCATGTCCAGCACACGCTCGGTGCTGCCCCGTCGGGCTTCCACGTACTCACGCGCCCGCTGTCCCCGGGCGTGCAAGGCCTCCGGGTCCTGCATCAGGCGGGCCACGGCATCGGCCAGAACCTGTGCCGCGCCTTCCCTGCTCACGGACTCCTGGTCCGGCGACACGCCATCTACCCCCAGAGTTGCCCCGGTTTCCACCCGCAGGGCCGCCCCCGCTTGCACCAGCTCCTGGGCGATGTCCTGGAAATTCCATGTGTGCGGCCCCAGCAGTATCGGGCAGCCGGCGGCCGCGGCTTCGATGGGGTTTTGCCCACCCAGGGGCTCCAGGCTGCCGCCGATCAGGGCGATCCGGCAAGTGGCGTAATACGCGGCCATTTCTCCCATGCTGTCACCCAGAAACAGCCGGGTCTCGGGCTTCAGGGGGCGGGCTTCGCTGCGCCGCACCATGTGGGGGTCAAGCGTACGCATCATCGCGGCCACCTCATCGAAGCGCTGGGGGTGGCGCGGTACGATGACCAGCAACAGGTCCGGCCGGTCCAGTCGTTGCCAAGCCTTCAATATCAGACGTTCCTCGCCCTGGCGCGTGCTGGCCGCCAGCCAGACGAAGCGGGCATCGAACAGTCGGGCCAGGGCTTCGGCCTGGGCGGCCGTATCCGCAGGCAGGGGCGCATCAAATTTCATGTTGCCGGTGATGTTGATGCGCCCGGCACCCAAGCGGCCGAGCCGAGCCGCATCGGCCGGGCTCTGGGCGGCAATGCCGCGCAGGCTGGCCAGGGCCGGGGCCAGCAGGCGCCGGAAGCGGGCATAGCCTCGGGCGGAGCGTTCAGACAGCCGGGCGTTGACCAGATACAGGGGAAGCCCCCTGGCCTGGCAGGCGGCAAAGAGATTGGGCCATAACTCGGTTTCCATGATGATGCCCAGATCGGGTCGACTGCGTTTCAGGAAGCGTTCCACCAGGGGGGGCAGGTCATAGGGCAGGTAGGCCTGGCTGATCAGGTTTCCGAACAGGTCGGCGCCGGTGGCTCGACCCGTAGGGGTGGCGTGGGTCAGGAGCAGGCGGCACTGGGGGTGACGCGCCAGCAGGGCGCGCGCCAGGGGTTCACAGGCCCGGGTTTCGCCTACCGAGACGGCGTGTATCCAGATCAGGGGTTGTCCGGCGGGGGTGATGGGGGCGGCGCCCAGGCGCTCATCCCAGTGGCGCAGGTACTCCGGTTGTCGCCGGGCCCGCCAGAGCAGATACAGGAAGGCCACGGGCAGGAGGAACAGCCAGGCCAGGGAATACAGGATACGCATGACGCCATTCTAAAGGGGCGTAGGCTAAAATGCCGCCACGATAAAAGGAGCGTTCATGAAGGTACTGATTACGGGCTGCGCCGGGTTTATCGGCATGCATGTGGCCCAGTTGCTTCTGGCCCGGGGCGACCAGGTGGTGGGCATCGACAACCTGAATGACTATTACGATCCCCGTTTGAAGCTGGCTCGGCTGGAACGGCTTCAGGGACAGGCCAATTTCAAGTTCATCCGGGGCGACATTTCGGATCGGGTCACGGTGGAAGACCTGTTTGCGGCGGAAAAGCCCCGGCGGGTGATCAACCTGGCCGCCCAGCCCGGGGTGCGCTACTCCCTGAAGAACCCCTACGCCTATGTGCAGACCAATCTGGTGGGTTTCGGCAACCTGCTGGAAGGCTGCCGCCATAACGGCGTGGAGCACTTTGTCTACGCCAGTTCGTCCAGCGTCTATGGCGCCAACACCCACATGCCCTTCTCGGTGCACGACAACGTGGACCACCCGGTGAGCCTCTACGCCGCCAGCAAGAAGGCCAACGAGTTGATGGCCCACACCTACAGCCACCTCTACGGCTTGCCCACCACGGGCCTGCGGTACTTCACCGTCTACGGCCCCTGGGGCCGGCCGGACATGTCCCCCTGGCTGTTCACCTCTGCCATCCTGGAAGGCCGGCCCATCGACGTGTTCAACATGGGCAAGATGCAGCGGGACTTCACCTATGTGGACGACATCGCCGAAGGCACGGTGCGGGTTCTGGACAAGATTGCCACCCCCAACCCGGACTTCACCACCGACGCCCCGGACCCGGGCACCAGCTATGCCCCTTACCGGGTGTACAACATCGGCAACAACCAGCCGGTGGAGTTGATGACTTTCATCAAGACCATCGAGGACAGCATTGGCCAGGAAGCCAAGAAGAATTTCCTGCCCATGCAGCCCGGAGACGTGGTGGCCACCTATGCCAACGTGGACGACCTGAAGCGGGACGTGGGTTTCGAGCCGAAGACGGAACTGGCAGTAGGCCTGGCCAACTGGGCCGCCTGGTACAAGCGTTACCACGGGCTGTAAATCCGGCGGCGGTTTTTGGCGGAGCGGACGACATGAACACCAAGGCAGCATGGGCAGTTTTGGTTGGATTGCTGTTGTTGGGCGCGGTGGGCATGCCCGCCGGGGTCCAGGCGGAAGAAATGGCCCGCATGGTGATCCAGGTCAGCGATAACGACACGTCGAAGTGGAACCTGGCCCTCAATAACGCCAACAACATCCAGAAGGACCTGGGCAAGGACAAGGTGGAGCTGGAAATCGTGGTCTTCGGGCCGGGTATCCACATGCTCAAGGCGGAATCCGAGGTGGGCAACCGGGTGGCGGATGCGGTGGGTGCGGGCATCAAGGTCATGGCTTGTCAGAACACCATGCGTAACCAGAAATTGACCCCGGATGACATGCTCACCACCGTGGGCTACGTGCCCGCCGGAGTGGTGGAAATCCTCCGCAAACAGCAGCAGGGGTTCGCTTACTTGCGGCCCTGACCGGTTGCCGGGTCACGGCCTCAGTCGACCTGCCTTCCAGTCCCGTTCAATGGCCTTGGCCGCCGCCAGCCCCTGGGCGATGGCGGTGGGAATGGCGGGCTGCACGGTGTCGGTCACATCCCCAGCGGCGTAAATGCCCGCCACTGAGGTGCGCTGCCAGGTGTCCACCACCAGATGGCCGCCGGGGTGCCGTTCCGGCCGCAGTTGCGGGGGAAAGTGCTCCACGATCTCGGTATTGGGTTTGTAGCCGTACATCACCAGCAGCCAGTCCCAGGTGTCGCTTTCCCCATCGGCCCAGAGGGCGGCCACTTCCAGATTGCCTGCTACCAGGCGCTCCGGCCTGCAATAGGGTATGAGCAGGATTTCCGGCCGTTTTCGGCAGGCGGCCAGCAGGGCCTCGCGGCCCGAAAATACCCCCCGGGTGCAGACCCGTACACGGTTGCCCCGCTCCGCCAGGAACAGGGCATGGTCCAGGGCGTTGTCACCCCCCCCTAGGACCAGCACCCGGGCCTGGTGGATGTCGTCCCGGATGGTGTCATTCAGGGGGCCAATGATCACCCGGGGGCTGGTCTTGGCCAGGGCGGTCAGTTCCGGCGTGGCGTAGGGGCGCATGCCGCTGGCGATGACCAGGGCATGGACTGCCATATTCCTGGCGCCCTGAGGGGTATCGAGGTGTAGCAGAAAACCCTCATTTGCCTGTTCCAGGCCGACCAGCCGGGTATTGAGCAGCGTGGTGGTGGCCAGTTCGGTGTAATGGGCCACCAGCCGGCGAGTCAGATCCTGGCCGCTTTCGCTGGGGGAGCCCAGGAGCCACAGGTTGGGGTGGAAATTGCTGCGCTGGGCGCCGCCCAGATGGTCGCCCCGTTCTATGACCACCGGCTCCAGCCCGAAGGACAGGCAGGCGTTGGCGCAGGACATGCCGGCGGGGCCGGCACCGAGTATGGCGACGATCATGGAGGCAGAGAGTGAAGCAGCTCGGGGCAGTTATGATTCGGCCCAAAACTAGCACAGCCGCCATGTCTGCACACCTGCCTTTGCCTTCCACAGATGCCCTGGCCCACAGCGAGGCCCTGGCCCGCCACATCGGCGACGCCATCCGCGCCTCCGCAGGCTGGTTGCCCTTTGCCCGCTATATGGATCTGGCCCTCTACGCCCCCGGCCTGGGCTATTACGCCGGCGGGGCCGCCAAGTTTGGCGGCGAAGGGGATTTCGTCACGGCGCCGGAGCTTACGCCCCTTTTCGGCCAGACCCTGGCCCGGGTGGCGGCGGAGGTGCTGGCCCAGACCGGGGGCGACGTGCTGGAGCTGGGGGCCGGAAGCGGCCGCCTAGCCCTGGATGTCTTACTGGAGCTGGAACGGCTGGAAAGCCTGCCGGCCCGCTACCTGATTCTGGAAGTCAGCCCGGATCTGGCGGCCCGGCAGCGGGTCCTGCTGGAAACCCGGGCTTCCCATCTGCTGCCCAGGGTAGTCTGGCTGGACAGGCTGCCCCAGGGATTCAAAGGCGTGGTGCTGGCCAACGAGGTACTTGATGCCCTGCCGGTCCATCTGTTGCACTGGACGGCGGCGGGCCCCCTGGAGCGGGGCGTGGTCCTGACTGAGTCTGGTTTCGACTGGGCGGACCGGCCCATCGAATCACCGGCCCTGGCCGCAGCGGCGATGAATTTGCCGGTGGAGGCGCCCTACCTCTCAGAGATCAACCTGGCCGCGTCCGCCCTGGTGGCCAGCCTGGCTGCCGGTCTGGAGCAAGGCATGTTGCTGTTTGCGGACTATGGCTTCAACCGGGGCGAGTACTACCACCCCCAGCGACACCAGGGCACCCTGAGGGTCCACTACCGGCACCACAGCCTGGATGATCCGTTCTTCCTGCCGGGACTGGCGGACATCACTGCCCACGTGGATTTCACGGCCGTGGCTGAAGCGGGTACTGGGGCGGGCCTGGAATTGCTGGGCTACGCCACCCAGGGGCGTTTTCTATTGGATGCCGGGTTGCTGGGCCGGATGGCAGTCATGACCCCGGGGACGCCTGATTACCTGCGGGCCGCCCAGGCGGTGCAGAAGCTTGTGCAGCCCCACGAGATGGGGGAGTTGTTCAAGGTGATGGCGCTGGGCCGGGGCGTGGACGCCCCCGCTGCCTGCCGGCGGGTAGACCGGCTGTGAAACCCAGAACGCCTCGGGTAGGCGGGGACGACGTGCTGCAGAGTCAGTCGCGCTTCTTTCGCGGTTCGTAGTGCACCACGCCGCGCATGATTTCCGAGTAGGGAAAGGCGTCGATGCGGTCGAAGCGCTCCACCCCCTCCCGCACCAGGGCAGCCACGTCAGCGGACTCGGCGCCTTCGTAGCCCATGGCCGCCTGCAAGCCCTTGATGCCGCCACACTGGGCGCGGATTTCCTTGCCGAAGGGCCAGGGCTGGTCCGGGTCCATGTGCAGGGCGAACCGGGCGTTCCGGTGCAGGGCCTCATGGAAGCCCTTGCAGCGTCCGTTCGCCGCTTCGTCCGAACAGGTGATGGCCTCCCGTTCCGCCAGCAACAGCCGTTTGGCGGCGGAGCAGTTCACGCACCTATGCAGCAAGGCCCGCTCAAAGGGGCACTTGAGGGCGATGATGGAATCGCGGGCTTCCTTGTAGGCGGTTTCGTTGTATCCGGACATGACGAGGATGGGGATTGGGTGATGGGGTATGGGATGGGAGACACCAATCAACTCCCATCCCTCATTACTGCCTTTCAGTAATCGTCCCCGGCCAGGCTGGGGTCCAGTTCCCTGGGCTGGGACAGGGTGTCTTCCGCCTGGAGTTCGTTCTCGGCGAAGATCATCTTGATTGTCTGGCCGGCATTGGGGTTCAGCTGCTTGCGCAGTTCGTTGGCAGCGGCCTTGGCTTCCTTGAAGGACTCCGCCTGGCCCTGCTTTTCGAGAATGTTAAGGGGACCGATCTTGTAGATGTAGTAAGGCATGGGATGCTCCAAATAGTTGAGTGAAATTGTCAACTAAAGACCAGCCCAGGGCAAGCCCCATTGTTCCCGCCGCTTCGGCTGGCGCCAGGAAGCGGAGATCAGTTCAGGGCGCCGTGGCAGTGCTTGTACTTCTTGCCTGAACCGCAGGGGCAGGGGTCGTTTCGACCCACCTTGGGGAATTCCCGATGCTGGGGCTGGGGAGCGCCGGCCTTGGCCTCGTCGCCGCTACCCAGGGCTTCGTCATAGTCCGCGTGGTGGTATTGCACGTTGCTGACGGGGGCTTCCTGCTGTTCCACGGCCTGTACGTCGGCTTCGCTCCTGATCTGCACCGTGAGGGTGACCTGGGCCACTTCCTGGGTGATGGTGTTGAGCATGCGTTCGAACAGTTCGAAGGCTTCCCGCTTGTATTCCTGCTTGGGGTTCTTCTGGGCATAGCCCCGCAGGTGGATGCCCTGGCGCAGGTGGTCCATGGCCGCCAGGTGTTCCCGCCAGTGGTTGTCCAGGGATTGCAGCAGGATCGCCCGCTCGAAGTGGCGGATGTTGGTGGCGCCGGCCTGGGCCTCCTTCTCTGCGTACACCTCGGCAGCGACTTGCACCACCCTGTCCCGCACGCCCTGCTCGTCCAGTTTTTCGTCTGCGTCCAGCCATTGCTGCACCGGGCAGTCCAGCAGGTACTGGCTGGAGAGGGTCTGGGTCAGGCCGGCAACGTCCCATTGCTCGGCCATGCTGCCGGGAGGCATGTATTCGTTGAGGGTGTCGTTCAGCACCTGGGCGTGCATGGACTTGACGCCCGCGGAGACATCGTCGGTTTCCAGCAGTTCGTTCCTTTGGCCGTAAATCACCTTGCGCTGGTCGTTGGCCACGTCGTCGTATTCCAGCAATTGCTTGCGGATGTCGAAGTTGCGCTGCTCCACCTTGCGCTGGGCGGATTCCAGGGAGCGGTTGACCATGGCGTGCTCGATGGCCTCGCCTTCGGGCATCTTCAACTTTTCCATGATCATCTTCAGCCGCTCGCCGCCGAAGATGCGCAGCAGGGGGTCGTCCAGGGACAGGTAGAAGCGGGACGAACCCGGGTCCCCCTGGCGGCCGGAACGGCCTCGCAACTGGTTGTCCACCCGGCGGGATTCATGGCGCTCGGTGCCGATGATGTGCAGGCCGCCTGCGTCCAGCACCTGCTGGTGGCGTTTCTGCCACTCGGCCTTCTCGGCGGCGATGCGCTTGTCCTTCTCGGCTTCGTCCAGGTTTTCGGCGGCACGGATCATGTCGATGCGCTTGGCGATGCTGCCGCCAAGCACAATGTCGGTACCCCGGCCGGCCATGTTGGTGGCGATGGTGATGCCGCCGGGCAGGCCGGCCTGGGCCACCACCTGGGCTTCCTGGGCATGCTGCTTGGCGTTCAGGACCTGGTGGGGCAGCTTGGCCTTGGTCAGGCGCTCGGACAGGAATTCGTTGATTTCGATGGAGGTGGTGCCCACCAGCACGGGCTGGCCCCGTTCGTGGCAGTCCCGGATGTCGTTCAACACCGCCTGCCACTTTTCTTCCGCCGTGCGGTAGACCAGGTCGTTCATGTCCTTGCGGATCATGGGCTTGTTGGTGGGGATGATCACCGTCTCCAGGCCGTAGATGGACTGGAATTCGAAGGCCTCGGTATCCGCCGTGCCGGTCATGCCGGCCAGCTTCTTGTACATCCGGAAGTAATTCTGGAAGGTGATGGAGGCCAGGGTCTGGTTTTCCCGCTGGATGCTGACGCCTTCCTTGGCTTCCACGGCCTGGTGCAGGCCCTCGGACCAGCGCCGGCCGGTCATCAAACGACCGGTGAATTCGTCCACGATGACCACTTCACCGTTCTGGACGACGTAATGCTGATCCTTGTGGAACAGCACATGGGCGCGCAGGGCGGCGTTGACGTGGTGCATCAGGCTGATGTTGCCGGCGTCGTACAGGCTGGTGCCCGGGGCCAGCAGGCCCATGTCGGCCAGGACTTCTTCCACCCGCTCGTGGCCGGCTTCGGACAGCAGCACCTGATGGGATTTCTCGTCCACCCAGTAATCGCCGGGCACGTCCGGCTCGCCGGCCTTGGGCTCTTTTTCCTGGGGACTGAGCAGGGGGGGGACGCTGTTGATCTTCTGGTACATGGCCACGTTGTCGTCGGCCTGGCCGGAAATGATCAGGGGGGTTCGGGCCTCGTCGATGAGGATGGAGTCCACCTCGTCCACGATGGCGTAGTT
>DYHB01000034.1:0-14842 GCA_020724415.1 Thiobacillus sp. | reverse complement strand
GTCGCGCAGGTAATCGAAGCCGAACTCGTTGTTGGTGCCGTAGGTGATGTCGGCACCGTAGGCGGCCTGTTTTTGTTCGTTGGGCTGTTGGGACAGGATCACGCCCACATTCATGCCCAGGAAACGGTAGACCTTGCCCATCCATTCGGCATCCCGGCTGGCCAGATAGTCGTTCACCGTGACCACGTGGACGCCCTTGCCGGGCAGGGCGTTGAGGTAGACGGCCAGGGTGGCCATCAGGGTCTTGCCTTCGCCGGTCCGCATTTCGGAAATCTTGCCCTGGTGCAGGGCGATGGCGCCGATCAACTGGGCATCATAGTGGCGCATGCCCAGGGTTCTCTTGGCCGCTTCACGGACGACAGCAAAGGCTTCGGGCAGAAGTTTGTCCAGGGCCTCGCCCTGCTCCAGGCGGGCCCGGAATTCGCCCGTCTTGCCGCTGAGATCCTCATCGGACAGAGCCTCCATCTGGGCTTCCAAAGCGTTGATGCGTGTGACGCTGGCGCGGTATTGCTTCAGAAGCCGCTCATTGCGGCTGCCAAAGACCTTCTTGAGTAGATCAGTGAACATGAATTATGGCCAATCCGGGTGGATGGAAATCCGCGAATGTTACCATAGGGGCATGACCGGCCCTGCCTAAGGGTTACCCAACATTTAGATATGACGCTATGGCTGTCTCTTCCCTGGTACGCCTGCGCGGCCTGATCAAGACCGAGCGCACCCTGGCGGTGCTGCTGCCCGAAGCGGAACGCCTGTCCCGTCTCGACCGACGCCTGGGCGAGCTCCTTCCGGCAGCCGTGGCCCGCCGCTGCCGGGTCATGGCCCTGGATGGATCGACCCTGATGGTCCATTGCGACAACGGGGCGGCCGCTTCCCGGTTGCGCAGTCAGGCGAAGTCCCTGGCGGTGGCCCTGTCCCGTTCCGATCAGCCGGTCCAGACGCTCAAGGTGAAGGTGCGAGCCGACTGGAGTGTCCCCGACAAGCCCGAAAAGCCCGGGCTCGGCCCCGCCGCCCTTGCTCCCATGGCGGATCTGGCCCGGACCCTGCCCCAGGGGGACTTGAAAGCCGCTCTGGAAGGACTGCTCCGCCACCATCGCGGCAGTGGGGACTAACTGGGTACAATTCCATCATGATTCCCAGCGAGAACATCTTCCTCATCGGCCTCATGGGCGCGGGCAAGACCACCGTGGGCCGGGCCCTGGCCCGGCACCGGCGGCTGGAGTTCCTGGATTCGGATCAGGAGATCGAGGCCTGCTGCGGGGTGGGCATTCCCACCATTTTCGAAATCGAGGGCGAAGAAGGCTTTCGTCGCCGGGAGGTGGCCAAGATCGACCAGCTCAGCCAGCGCCATGGCATCGTCCTGGCCACCGGGGGCGGTGCCATCCTGAATCCTGTGAACCGGGAGCACCTGCGGACCCGGGGGACCGTGGTCTACCTGCGCGGCCACCCCCACGAGCTCTACATGCGTACCCGCCATGATCGCAATCGGCCCCTGCTCCAGACCGACGACCCCTACAAGAAGCTCCAGGCCCTCTATGCCCAGCGTCATCCCCTGTACATGGAGACGGCGGACATCGTCCTGGAGACCGGGCGCCAGAGTGTGCAAAGCCTGGTGCGCAAGCTGGAAGCCAGCCTGCCGGTCATGCTCCCGGCGACCGAGCCCGGACCCTGAACCAGGCAGCGCTGCACAGGGCTAGTGCCAGCCAGGGCCACAGGGCGGCCACATGGGAGGCCAGCCCCACCAGGTTCAGGGCGCTCTTGTCGGGCCACAGGGGCGACTCCACCAGAGCGAGTCGGGCCAGCAGGATGATCCCCAGCAGCAGCAAGGCCACACCCCGGCGATGCCGGGATACGCTGGGCAGGAGCAGGAACCACAGGGCCAGGGCAAAGGCGATGATGGTCTCCAGGGACAGCACGCCGCCCACGACCCGCAGTTTCAGAAGCAGGGTGGCGGCCAGCAGCTTCAAGGCAAAGGCGGAAACGAACAGCAGCAACAGGGCGCTGGCATAGCGGCCCGGGCGCAGCAGGCACGTCATGAAGGCGCCCACGGCGGCCATCTCGAACAGCACCGCCAGCAGCCAGGCCGGCTTGATCTGGTCCAGCCTTTCCGGGGGCGTGTCCACCGGGCGCAGATGCAGTTCCAGCCAGCCGGTGCCGGGAAAGGGCAGCAGGGCCAGTTGACTGAAGGCCCACAGCGCGAGCAAGACCAGCCCGATGCTGGCCACCCGGTCCGCCTGGAACCAGTCGTGGCGCCAGCGGCGCAGCCTGCGTGCGGCTCTCAGCCAGCGGCTGTGGTGCAGGGAAAGCAGGGCGCCGGCCAGCACGCCCAGGCCGTTCAGGAAGATGTCCAGGTTGGACGCGATGCGCCGGGGCAGCAGGACCTGCAGGCTCTCCAGGCCCAGGCTGAGGCCGCAGCCCAGGACCATGGTGGCCAGGATGGCCAGATTGCGGCCCCGGGGCCGGCTCAGCAACAGGGCCAGACCATAGCCCAGGGGCAGGTAGACCAGCAGGTTGGTGGTGACATCGGTCCGGGTGATGTACTTGGGGAGGGGCGCGCTGAGGAAATCGGCGTTCCAGTCAGCCAGAGAGCGCCATCCGGCAAACGGGTACAGGCTGCCCAGCAGCATGATGCCGATGTAGAGTAGCAACAGGGTTGCCAGGGTGGACGCGCGCGGCCGGCCGGTCATGATTCGGGCAGGGGTTGTTCGAACCGCAAGACTAATCCTTTCACAAGGGGAGAGCATGCTTTTTGATGTATTCAACGGCGATGCCGATGGAATTTGTGCCTTGCACCAGTTGCGCTTGGCGGCGCCCATGGACACCACCCTGGTTACCGGCGTGAAGCGAGATATCGCACTCCTGAAGCGCGTGCCGGCAGGCACGGGCGACAGCCTCACCGTGCTGGACGTGGCCGTGGAGAAAAACCGGACTGCCCTGGATGCCCTGCTGGACCAGGGGGTGACCGTGACCTGGTTTGACCATCACAACCCGGGTGAACTGCCTGACCACCCCGGATTCCGGGCCCACATCGACACGGCGGCGGACACCTGTACCAGCCTGATCGTGGACCGTCACCTGGCCGGGCGGCAGCGTGCCTGGGCCGTGGTGGCGGCCTTCGGCGACAATCTGGCCGACTCGGCGCGCCTGGCGGCCCAGCCGCTGAACCTGGATCATGACCGCCTGGCCAGCCTCCAGGCGCTGGGCGAATGCCTGAACTACAACGGCTACGGCGAGACGCTGGAAGACCTGCACTATCATCCGGCCGAGCTCTATCGCAGCCTGGCCGGCTACACCGACCCCTTTGCCTATCTGGCCGAGTCGCCCGTCTTCCAGGTGTTGCGCCGGGGCTACCAGGAGGACATGGCCCTGGCGGCAGCCGTGGGCCCCCGGGAGGTGCACCCGGGCGGCGCCCTCTATCTGTTGCCCGATGCCCCCTGGGCCCGGCGGGTGTCCGGGGTTCAGGCCAATGCCCTGGCCAACCGTCACCCGGACCGGGCCCATGCCCTGCTGACCCGTTCCCCCCAGGGGCATTACGTGGTCAGCGTGCGGGCCCCCATTGCCCACCGGAGCGGGGCCGATACCGTCTGCATGCAGTTCGAGACCGGCGGCGGGCGCAAGGCGGCGGCAGGCATCAACCGCCTGCCGGAGGAACGGCTGGACGACTTCGCCCGGGCCTTCTTCGCCCAATACCCGTGAAATGTCCCCGGGTCAGGCCGGCCGATCCTTCAGGTGGCTGCCGATGACCATGCCCAGGGCACTGGCGATGAAACCCGCAAACTGAGGCGGCAGGGCCCCCTCCGGGGCGAACCATTCCATGATCAGCCACACCGAGAGGCCCAGCAGGATGGAGGCGGTGGCGCCGGTGTTGTTGGCCCGCTTCCAGAACAGGCCCGCCACCAGGGGCACGAAGGCCGTGGCCAGGGTGACCTTGTAGGCGTTTTCCACCATGCTGTGGATGCTGGTCTCATGCTCCAGGGACCAGAGGGAATACAGCACCACCCCCACGCTGAACACAGCCACTACGCCCCGGGTGATGGCCAGGAAGTGCTTGTCGGTGAGATTCTTTTCCGACAGGAAGCCCTTGATGATGTTTTCGGAAATAGTCACCGACGGCGCCAGCAGGGTGCCCGAGGCGGTGGACATGATCACCGAGAGCAGGGCGCCGAAGAAAATGATCTGGGCGGCCAGGGGCAGGTGGGCGGCCACGAAGGCGGGCAGCACCTGTTGGGCGTCTTGTTCCAAAAGGGTGCTGGTCAGGGCCGGGTCCACCAGGGTGGCGGCATAGGTCAGGTAGATGGGAACGGCCGCGAACAGCAGATAGGCCACCCCGCCGATCACCGTGCCCCATACGGCCACGGTCTCGTTCTTTGACGCATTGGCCCGCTGGAACACGTCCTGCTGGGGCACCGAGCCGAAGCCCATGGTGAGCAGCCCCGCCACGAAGGTGATGATGGCCACCCACTCCAGCTCCGGCCAGAACTCGAACTTGCCGGCCGCCGCAGCGTGCTCGATGACCGGGGCAATGCCGTTCACCTGGGGCATGTCCCCCACCAGGACGCTGATCCAGAGCAGGCCGATGACGATCACGGTCATCTGCAGGAAGGTGGTGAGGGCCACCGACCACATGCCGCCGTAGAGGGTATAGATGAGCACCACCGAGGCCCCGATGAGGATGCCCTGCTCGTGGCTGATGACGCCGGCGGACAGGACGTTGAAGACCAGACCCAGGGCCATGACCTGGGCCGAGACCCAGCCCAGGTAGGACAGGGCAATGGCCAGGGACATGGCCACTTCCACCGGTCGGTTGTAGCGCTTGCGGTAGAAATCGCCGATGGTGAGCAGATGCATCCGGTACAGGGGGCGGGCGATGAAGAGGCCGAACAGGATCAGGGCCAGGGAGGCGCCGAAGGGATCGGAAATGGTGCCGCCCAGGTTCTCTTCCAGGAAGGTGGCCGGGATGCCCAGCACCGTTTCGGCCCCGAACCAGGTGGCGAAGACCATGGCCACCACGATGACCATGGGCAGGGAGCGCCCGGCGGAGAAGTAATCCTCGGTGTTTTTTACCCGGGTGGCGGCGTAGACGCCGATGCCGATGGAAACCACCAGATAAAGAATGACAAAGCCCAGCAGCATGGGACGCCTCCCGTCACGAAACGTTGCTAATGATAGCCGAGCCGGCCCGTGCGGTGAGCCCTGGGCGGGCGCCCGGCAGATCAGTCATTTTTGGCCTCCCATCAGAATATTGAAACGTCAGGACGGCGGTTTCACGGTACCTTGGCAGGCTTTTCCCAGATTGGATGCCCATCATGTCCGGACCCGTACTGCGCCCCCTGGCCGCCGCCCTCTATCCTGTCATTGCGCTGATGGCGCTCGGGGCCGGTCCGGCACTGGCCACCAACGGCATGAATCTGGAAGCCTGGGGTGCCAAGGCTGCCGGCATGGGCGGTGCCGGCTATGGCTATGACTCCGGCAATTCGGCCATCATGAACAATCCCGCCACCCTGGGCCTCAAGCCCGAGGGCCAGGCGGATTTCGGCCTGGGGCTGACCCTGCTGGCGCCCGATGTCTCCGCGTCCCACCCCATGGCCGGCACGTCCGCCTCCTCCGGGGATGCCTACTGGATGCCCACCCTGTCCTACATCCGGCGCTCCCGCGATCTGGCCTATGGCATCGGCATGCTGGCCCAGGGGGGCATGGGTACCGAATACGGCAAGGGCTCCGCCCTGTTCGCCGGCGGCCTGGATTCCATGGGCAATCCGGTGGCCATGAGCGGCGAGGAAATCCGCTCCGAAGTGGGCTTCGGCCGGCTGATGCTGCCCCTGGTGTGGAACGCCAACAAACAGCTCAGCGTGGCGGGGCAACTGGACCTGGCCTGGGCCAGCATGGACCTGCAGATGGACATGGACGGCCAGAACCTGGCCGGCATGCTGGGCGCCGGCCTGGTCAACGGCGGACTCACCGCCATGCTGCCCCCCGCGCTGGATTACGCCCGGTTCGACTTTTCCGACGGCAACGCCATGACCGGCAAGGCCAAGTCCTACGGCTGGGGCTACAAGCTGGGCGCCCTGTACAAGGTGAATGACAAATTCAGCGTCGGCGCCACCTACCACGCCAAGACCCACATGAGCGACATGAAGACCGACGGCGCCCGCCTGACGGTGGCCAGCGGCGGCATGCCCATGGCAATGACCGGCACCCTCAAGGTCATCGACTTCCAGTGGCCCGAGACCTACGGCATCGGCATGGCCTACAGCCCGAACTCCACCTGGATGTGGGTGGCGGACATCAAGCGCATCCGCTGGTCGGACGCCATGCAGGATTTCCGAATGCAGTTCAGCGCCGGTCCCGGCATGGACCTGGACGTCACCATGCCCCAGAACTGGAAGGACCAGACGGTCTACGCCGTGGGCGTGCAATACAAGCTGAATCCCGATGTGGCCCTGCGTTTCGGCATCAACCACGCCAGCAACCCGGTGCCGGACGAGACCCTGAACCCCCTGTTCCCCGCCACCACTGAGCGCCACTACACCTTTGGCATCGGTTGGCGCATGAACCCCAAGGACAGCCTGGGCATGGCCGTGTCCTACGTGCCCGAAGTGTCGGATACCAACCCGCTGACCGGGGTCACCGCCGAGCACGGCCAGTACTCCGTCCGGGTGAATTACAACCACACCTTCTGATCCGACCTGCGGGAGAATGGCCGCCCAGGCCATCCCCGCCGGTCGCCCTCGCCGGCCACCCATTTTGGCCACCCTCGTTGGCCACACCGCCCAGGTCGCTCCATGGGGGCTGGTTTGGGCTCCCGCCAGCCGCAGCGCATAATGGCGCGGGGACTTCAACCCCATTTCCGGCCATCAAACGTTTAATCCATATGAACGATCCCCGTACCGACGAGGCCCTCATGCTCGCCTACCGCGACGGCGACGGGGCGGCGTTCGAAGTGTTGTACGGGCGCTGGCGTGGTCGGCTGTACCGCTACCTCGCCCACCAGGCGGCGGCCGTGGCGGATGAACTGTTCCAGGATGTATGGCTGCGGGTGGTGAATGCCCGGACCGGTTATGAAGTCACGGCCAGGTTCTCCACCTGGCTGTTCCGCATCGCCCACAACCGGCTCATGGACCACTTTCGGGCGCGGGGACCCTCGCCCGTTGACGGGGGCGACGACCCCGAGGACGACCCCATCGACCGGTTGCCCGCGTCCGAGCTGGGGGCGCCGACGGTGATGCTGGAGCGGCGCGAGGCCGCCCGCCACATCCTCCAATGCCTGGAGGCCTTGCCGGCGGTGCAGCGGGACGCCTTCCTGATGGCGGAGGAAAGCGGCCTGAGCCTGGCCGAGATCGCCAACACCACCGGCGTGGGCCGGGAAACGGTGAAGAGCCGGCTGCGCTACGCCCTGGACCGGCTGCGCCGCTGCCTGGCCGGATTGAGAGGAACGGACTGAGGCCATGGAAGAACGCGATACCCAACTGAGCCAAGCCTATCGGGACGCCCCCCACCCAGAGCCGTCCCCGGCCCTGGACGCCCGCATCCTGGATGCCGCCCGCCAGGCGGTGGCCAAACCGACTGGCCGCCGCCGCTCGCCCTGGTTCACCTGGGCCGTGCCCCTGTCCACCGCCGCCGTGGTGGTGCTGGGCGTCACCCTGCTGTTCGAGATGCAGCGGCAAGCGCCCGAAGTGCTGCAGTCGCCCACGGCAATGCCTCCCGCCATTGAAATGGACATGACGCCACCCGTGCAGGAAGCAAGCCCCGCCGAGCCCAAGGTGTCAACGGCCGTTGAAGAACCCGTCACACCCGAGCTGGCTAGGGGACAGTCGCGTCATGCGGCAGCCCCGGCCGAGTCGACATCCAGTGCGGCAGACATGACCAGGGACGAGCGGGACGTGGCGATCCACGAAGCCCCACCGCCCCAACCCTTCCCGGCCCAACAAGCGACGGCGCCGGTTCCCCCGCCGCCGCCACCTCCGGCGCTGCCCGCCCCCGAAGTCCGTTCGCTGGCAAAGCCAGCACCCAAGGCAGCCCAGGAAATGGCCAACAGCGCCGGTGCGCCCGCCAGCCTGGCTGAACACGCCGCCGATGCCATGCGCGCGCCCTCTTCCCCGGCCATGGCCCCCGCGCTGGGGCGCGCCCCGGAAAATGCTGGCGCAGCCAGAATAATCGAAACCCCTGAACGCATGGTGGAGGCCATCCGAAACTTCATCCGAGAAGGTCGCCTGGACGAAGCGCGCAAGGCGCTTGAGACACTGCGGCGTACGCATCCCGGCTTTGAAGTGCCAGACGAATTGACACAACAACTGACACAATAACTGACACGGCAGCTACGTTAGGAAATACATCCGTGCTTCCCTTAACCCCATTCCCGCAGCTCCGCCGTTTAAGCAGATGTCCTTCCCAACCCATAGGAGATCATCATGCTTGGACGTGTTTTCATTCTGACCCTTGGCTTGCTGGCCGCCAGTCTTCCCGCCCAGGCGGGGCGCTTGGTGGACATGGAGATCGTCAATCGGTCCACGGGGGAGACCCTGGACAGACATCGGTTCCGGGGCACGACCTATGTCGCCGGGAATCCGGGGGACCGGTATGGCATCCGGCTGGTGAACCGGACCGGCCAGCGGGTGCTGGTGGTGCTGTCGGTGGACGGGGTCAACGTGGTGAGTGGCGAGACCGCCTCGCCGGACCAGACCGGCTATGTGCTGGGGCCCTGGGAGCGGGCCGAGATTTCCGGCTGGCGCAAGAGCTTGCAGGAGGTGGCCCAGTTCTATTTCACTGCCTTGTCGGATGCCTATGCCGCCCGCACGGGCCGGCCGGACAACGTGGGGGTGATTGGCGCAGCGGTGTTCCGGGAGCGGGTATTGCCGCCTCCGCCGCCGGTGGTTCATCTTCCCGCTCCCGTCCCCATGGCCGAGAGTCGCAGCCATGACATGGGGGCCATGGCGGATGCGGCCGAGGCCGAGGCCCCTTCGGCAGACCGTGCGGCCAGTGCGCCCATGGCCAGAAAGGCCGAGCGCCTGGGGACGGGGCACGGTCAGCGGGAGTATGCGCCCATCCGCCATACCGACTTTGAACGGGCCTCCGCGTCACCCGCCGAGGTGTTGAGCGTACGGTACGACAGCCGCCCCAACCTGATGGCCCGGGGCATCCTGCCCAAGCCGCGTCCGGTCCGTCCGTATTGGCCCGCGCCGCAGCCGTTCCCGGGTCAGTTCGTGCCCGATCCGCAAGGCTGAAACAACGGGATCAGACATCCGCCCCCGCTCGGTGCGGGGGTTTCAATGTCCGATGACGCTGGTGGCGACCAATGCGGCCAGGAGGATGGCGATGATGCCCAGCCAGCGGTTTCGGGCCCGTTGCTGTTTCAGCAGAGCATCCAGGCCGGTTTCCAGGCGGACCATCCGGTCGTCCTGGAGGGCCTTGTGGACCAGGCGGGGCAGTTGGGGAACCACGGTGCCCCAGTAGGGAGCTTCTTCCTTGAAGGTGCGCATCCAGCCGCGCCAGCCGATCTGTTCGCTCATCCAGCGTTCCAGATAGGGCTTGGCCGTGGCCCACAGGTCCAGGTCCGGGTCCAGTTGGCGGCCCAGGCCTTCGATGTTGAGCAGGGTCTTTTGCAGCATGACCAGTTGGGGCTGGATTTCCATGCCGAACCGGTGGGAGGTCTGGAACAGGCGCAGCAAGACCTTGCCGAAGGCGATCTCCTTCAGGGGCCGGTCGAACACCGGTTCGCACACGGCCCGGATGGCGGCTTCGAATTCGTCCACCCGGGTGCCCTTGGGAACCCAGCCGGACTCCAGGTGGGCCTGGGCCACCTTCTTGTAGTCGCGCCGGAAGAAGGCCAGGAAGTTCTGGGCCAGGTAGTTCTTGTCCACGTCGGTGAGGGTGCCCATGATGCCGAAATCCAGGGCCACGTACTTGCCGTCGTCCTGGACCAGCACGTTGCCCGGGTGCATGTCGGCGTGGAAATAGCCGTCCCGGAACACCTGGGTGAAGAAGATCTCCACGCCGGACCGGGCCAGCCTGGGGATGTCCACGCCCCGGCGGCGCAGTTCGTCCACCCGGGAGATGGGGGTGCCGTCCATCCAGGTCATCACCATCACTTCGGAGGTGCAGTAGTCCCAGAAGATTTCCGGCACGGTGAAGACGGGGGAATCGGGGAAGTTGCGCCGCAACTGGGAACCGTTGGCCGCCTCCCGGACCAGGTCCAGCTCGTCGCCCAGGTGTTTGGAGAATTCGTCCACCACTTCCCGGGGTTTCAGGCGCTTGCCGTCCGACCAGAGGTTTTCCAGCAGACCGGCCAGGGTGTGCATCAGGGCCACGTCGCTTTCGATCACCGGGGCGATGCCCGGGCGCAGGATTTTCACGGCCACCGCCTCGCCGGTCTTCAGCCGGGCCCGGTGGACCTGGGCCACGGAGGCGGAGGCCACCGGCACCGGGTCGAGTTCGGCGAAGACGTCATACGGATCGCGGCCATAGGTCTGCTTGAGGACGGCCAGGGCCTGGTCGGAGGGGAAGGGCGGCACCCGGTCCTGGAGCCTGGCCAGTTCGTCGGCAATGTCCGGCGGCAGCAGGTCGCGCCGGGTGGACAGCATCTGGCCGAACTTGATGAAGATGGGACCCAGGGACTCCAGGGCCAGGCGCAGCCGTTCCGCCCGGGGCCGAGACAGGTTGCGCCAGAAAAACACTATCCGGACCAGACCGGCCAGCAAGCGGATGCGGGCGTGGCCCAGCAGGAATTCGTCCAGTCCGTAACGGATGACGGTACGGAGAATACGGAGCAGGCGAAACAGACGCATCAGGCCTTCCGCTGTTCCAGCAGGGCCAGGCGGGCCTCCAGACGGGCGGCGTCGTCGCGCAGGGTGTCCACCTGGGCGCTGAAGCTGTCCAGGCTTTGCCGGCTGGCCAGCAGGCCGGCTTCGTGCACGCTGTATTCCGCCAGGGTCTGGCCCAGGGCATCGTGGGCGCGCCGGCGCCAGTCGCTCAATCCGGTCAGGGCCTGGTCGGCCCGGGCGGCGGCCATGTCCCCCAGGACGGGGCGCAGGGCCAGGGCCCAGTCGAAACCATCCAGGGCGGCGGACAGGTCGCTGGCCAGGAGGCCATCCCCATCGATCCGGGCCTGGCGCAGGGCTGCCTTGTCCCCCAGGGCCAGGCGGAACAGGATGTCCGGGGTCAGGAGGATGGAGGTGTCCGGGGTCTCGGTGGCGCTGGGTTCCAGGCGTCCCCCTTCCCCCAGGCCGAAACGGATATCCGCCAGGGGCAGCGCGATCCGTGCCGACTTTCCGGCATGACCGGCAAGCCGCGCCCGGGCAGCGGGTTGGGTGTCCAGCAGGCGGTCGAACAGGGTCAGAAGGGGGGCGGCGGCAAACATGGCGGCATTGTATTGCATTGCCGATGTCCGCGTCCCTTTTGACCGGGCCGGGGACCCTGGAGGACAGCGCACCGGGATTGCCGGATAATCCGGCCCATGAAGATCAACGGCATGCCCACACGCACCATCGAGCCCCTGGCGGATCGCTCCGGGGTGAGCATCATCGACCAGACCCTGCTGCCCTTTCGTTATGAGCGCGTGATCCTGCGTACCCTGGAAGACGCCGCCGAAGCCATTTCGGTGATGCGGGTCCGGGGCGCGCCCCTCATCGGCGCCACGGCCGCCTATGGCGTGGCCCTGGCCCTGGGACAGGGGGTCGATCTGCACCGGGCCTGTGGGGTGCTGGCGGCCACCCGGCCCACGGCGGTCAATCTGGCCTGGGCTCTGGCGCGCATGAAGTCAGTGCTTACTCCTCTGTCAGGTAATGACCGAATTGACATGGCCTGGGCAGAGGCCGGCGTCTTGTGTGATGAGGACGTGGCCATGAACCAGGCCCTGGGCCAGCACGGGGCAGGGCTGATTCAAGCCTTGGCCGCCTCCAGGTCCGGGCCGGTCAACGTGCTCACCCACTGCAATGCCGGCTGGCTGGCGGCCGTGGACTGGGGCACCGCCCTGGCCCCCATCTACACCGCCCATGACGCCGGCACGCCCATCCACGTCTGGGTGGATGAGACCCGGCCCCGCAACCAGGGCGCCAGCCTGACCGCCTGGGAATTGCAGCAGCATGGCGTACCCTGCACCGTCATCGCGGACAATGCCGGCGGACATCTGATGCAGCAGGGCCGGGTGGACCTGTGCATCGTCGGCACCGATCGCACTGCGGCCAACGGCGACGTGGCCAACAAGATCGGCACCTATCTCAAGGCTCTGGCCGCCCGGGACAACGGCATTCCCTTCCATGTCGCCCTGCCCGGCCCCACCATCGACTGGAGCCTGGATTCGGGCCAGGCCATCCCCATCGAAGAGCGCCGTGCCGACGAGGTCAGTCATGTCCAGGGAGAGACCGCCGATGGCCAGGTGGTTCGGGTACGTCTGACGCCGGCGGCTACCGCCTGCGCCAACCCGGCCTTCGACGTGACACCGGCCCGGTTGGTGACCGGCCTGATCACCGAGCGGGGCCTCTGCCCGGCCAGCCGGGAGGGCCTGCTGTCCCTGTACCCGGAACGGCGGCCATGATTCCGCCGCGCCAGCTCATCCTGAACATCCGGCCCGAGGCCGAGCCCCGGTTCGACAACTTCGTGCCCGGGGAGAACTGGGAAATCCTGGCACGCCTGCACGACATCAGCCGGGGCACAGGCCAGGAAACACTCTTGTACGCCTGGGGGGAACCGGGCTGCGGCCGGTCCCACCTGCTGCGGGCCGTGGTGGCGGAGGCCAGCCGTCATGGCCAGCCTGCTGCCTATGTCGCCCCCGGGGAGGCGCTGCCCGAGACCCTGGCGGGAGTCCTGGCCGTGGACGACGTGGAAGGCTTGGATCCCGAGGCCCAGGTGCGCCTGTTCAGCCTCATCAACCAGGCTCGGGAAGGGGCGGGGCGAATCGTTGCCGCCGGCAGCCAGGCCCCGGCCCGGCTCGACCTGCGGCCGGACCTGGCAACGCGGCTGGCCTGGGGCCTGGTACTCCGGGTCCAGTCCCTGAGCGAGGCGGATCGCACGGCCGCCGTGCGGGAACGAGCCCAGGCGCGGGGCCTGGAGCTTCCCAACGAAGTGATGGCTTACTTGCTGACCCATGCCAGGCGGGACCTGCCTTCCCTGCTGGCGACAGTGGATGCCCTGGACCGCTATTCCCTGAGCCTGAAACGCCCGGTCACCGTGGCCCTGCTGCGGGATTTCCTGCAAAAGCCCCTGGAATTGTGAAACGCCTCTACGTGGCCATCAGCCATCATGGTTATGGCCATCTGGCCCAGACCGCCGCCATCCTGGAACGGCTGTTCGAGGCCCGCCCCGATCTGGATCTGGTGCTGCGCACCGCCTTGCCCGAGGCCGTGCTGGCGGCCCGGATCCCCCATCCCTTCCGTCATCTCCGGCTGCCCACCGACTGCAACTTTGTCATGCGCGACGCCCTCCGGATCGATCTGGACGCCAGTCTGGCGGCCTACCGCGCATTTCATCGGGACTGGGCGGCACGGGTGTCGGAAGAGGCCCGGGCCCTGGCCCGGGAAGCCCCCGACCTGGTGTTCAGCAACGTGGGTTACCTGCCCCTGGCCGCCGCCAGGGAGGCCGGTGTGCCTGCCTTGGCCCTGTGTTCCATCAACTGGGCCGACCTGTTCCGCCATTACCTCGGCCATAGCCCGGGTGCGGACGCGATCCTGGCCGACATGGCCGACGGCTATGACTGGGCCCGCCCCTTCCTGCGCCCGGAACCGGCCATGCCCATGCCCACCCTCGCCCAGGGGCGCCGGCTGCCTCCAGTCGTGTCCCGGCGCCCGGTCCGGAGGGCCGAGTCCCGGGCCACGCTTGGCCTGGCATCGGACGAGCGGGCCGTGCTCGTCGGCCTGGGCGGCATCCCCCATCGCCTGCCCATGGAAGCCTGGCCGCGCCTGGCCGGTGTGCGCTGGTGGGTACCGGATGATTGGGCGGTCCGCCATCCGGATGCCCGGGCATTTTCCGATATCGGCATGACCTACCCGGAACTGCTGGCCGCCTGCGATGCCCTGATCACCAAGCCGGGCTACGGTAGCTATACCGAGGCCGTGGGCGCCGGCGTGCCGGTGCTGACCCTGCCCCGGGCAGACTGGCCCGAGACGCCCTACCTGTTGGAATGGCTGATGGCCCATGGCCGGGCCCGGGTGATTCCGGAAGCGGTGCTGGAAAGTGGCCGCCTGGAACAGGATCTGGCCGCACTATGGGCCATGCCAGAAAAACCGGTCCCAGAAATGAACGGGGCCGCCGAAGCGGCCCGCATCATCCTGGAACACCTGGTTTAGGCGTTCTTGCTTTCGTTGGCGATCTCTTCGTGCACCTTGGCCATGTCCACTTCCTTGGCCCGGGCGATCAGGTCGTCGAAGGCGCCGGCAGGCAGGGCGCCGGGCTGGGAGTAAATGATCACTTTCTCGCGGAAGATCATCAGGGTGGGAATGGAGCGGATCTGGAAGTGACCGGCCAGGCCTTGTTGTTCCTCGGTATTCACCTTGGCGAAGACGATGTCGGCGTGATTTTCGGATGCCGCCTCATAGACCGGGGCAAAGCCACGGCAGGGGCCGCACCAGGGGGCCCAGAAGTCGATGATGACGAAATCGTTGTTGACGATGGTTTGTTCGAAGTTCTCTTCGGTCAGGTCCAGAACGGCCATGGGTTGCTCCAGTAGGAATTGAAAGTGGGTGCTGCGCCGTGGCAGTGTGCAACACACCGGGCGACACGCCTTTGCCACCTTAACACGGCCGTTGCGTCATTGGCCACCGGTCAGGCCTGGGTGGCGCTGTGCCCGGCGTCATGATCCCGACCCGCCAGCAGGGCATAGATGCCGGGAATGACGAACAGGGTCAGGACGGTACCG
>DYHB01000033.1 GCA_020724415.1 Thiobacillus sp. | reverse complement strand
CGCCGACCTGCTGGAAATAGGTGAACTGGGTCACTTCCATGCCGTTCAGCCAGACTTCCCAGCCCAGGCCCCAGGCGCCCAGGGTGGGATTCTCCCAGTCGTCCTCGACGAAGCGGATGTCGTTCTGCTTCAGGTCGAAGCCCAGGGCCTCCAGGGAACCGAGGTAAAGCTCCAGGATGTTCTCGGGCGCCGGCTTCAGCACCACCTGGAACTGGTAGTAATGCTGCAGACGGTTCGGGTTGTCGCCATAGCGGCCGTCCTTGGGCCGGCGGCTGGGCTGCACGTAGGCGGCTTTCCAGGGCTCGGGGCCCAGGGCACGCAGGAAGGTGGCGGTGTGGCTGGTGCCGGCACCCACTTCCAAATCATAGGGTTGCAGGATGGCGCAGCCGTGTTTTCCCCAGAACGCCTGGAGGGTGAGGATGATGTCCTGGAATGCGGGCATGGGCTGGATTCTTGTTGAAAAAGAAGGGATTTTACCTGCTCGCCCGCCCTTCCCGCACCCGGAATGCGCTATTTCCAAACGCCTCCCGCCGGTATCATGGCCCATCCCCAATATGGAGACCCGCCATGCATCGACCGCTGCCCGTGCCCTTGCGCCTGCCCTTGCTCCTTCTCCTTCTCGCCCTGTCCGGATGCGCCACCCTGGATGAAAACGAGTGTCGCACCGTCGATTGGCGCGAACTGGGCCTCAAGGATGGACGTTCCGGCTACAGCGACAGCCGCCTGGCGGAACACCGGGAAGCCTGCGTGAAACATGGCATCGTTCCCGACGACACGGCCTACAGGGAGGGGCGGCGGATCGGCCTACAGGACTACTGCATACCCGACACCGCCATCCGCGAAGGCCTGGCGGGACGACGCTACCAGGGGGTCTGCCCACCCGGCATCGACCGGGATTTCCGGGACCTCAACGACGCCGCCTACGGCGTCTACAGCACCCGCAACGACATCACCAGCACCGAAAACCAGATCGACAGCCTGGAACGGGAGTTGCGCAACGACAAGACCAGCGACAAGCGCCGCCGCCAGATCCGGGACGACATCCGGGACCTGGACCGCAAGCGGGACCGGCTCCGGGACGAACTGCGCTGGAAGGAACGGGAACTGGACCGCCTGACGGACCAACTGGTCCGCTAGTCCCGCCCGCGCCGCCGCACTACCCGACTTCTGGACTGCCTGACTTCCTCTAGGGTCCAAGGCGGCGCGCCCGTTCCAGCTCCAACAAGTGGCTGGAATAGCCCACGGCGGCGATCTGCCCCGCGCAGGCCCGGGCCAGGGCCTCCATGAAACCCTGCGCCCCCTCTTCCGGGTCATCCGCCACCACCAGCACCTGCCCCGACACCAGACGCAGGCGGATACCGTTCACCAGGGCATTGGGATCGGCCTCGGACACCAGGTACAGGGGGCATTCCTCGAAGGCGGCAATCTGATTCACGTTGAGAAACAGCTCCCGGCTGCCGAAGCTGCGCTCCGCCCGGCAACGGGCCGGATGTCCACGACCGAAATCGTCCTCGTTCAGGGACTCGATGGCGGTCAAGGGGTGAATCTTGATGAAGGACATGTCTGGGTACCTGTGGGGAAAGGAGTCTCATGGAAACGAGAGTGGCCTGCCAGGCGGGGGCATACCCCCGAATCGCCCGCCACCTGAACCCATCCTAACCGCGCCCTGCCGCTCCGGCAAGACAGGCAAAAGGCCCCTCGGGGCCCCATGGCAGGCGTACTTCATAGCACTGCTTCCGACCCGGCACAGCCCTGAACCAGCCCCGGACGCCCGGGCCATTTTCCAGCTTGCCCAACGCCGGGAACCAACTAAATTGAGGTTACCGATATCCGAATATCGACCGAGCCTTTCGGCCTTGGTCGTTCATTTCCGTGGGGGAAACGTCATGTCGCCCGTTCGCATCTTCGTCCACGCTCTCACCCGCCCCCTTCACTGGTCGCTCCTGTTCCTGGCCATGATAGTGCCGATACCGGCCCTTGCGGCCAACCCGACCCAGGTCAAGCGGTCTGTAAAGCCCCACGGCTCAGTAACCTCCAGTCGGAACCCCACCCTGTCGATAACATCCGCGACCCGAATCTTCGCCATCGTCCTGTTCGCACTGGCCACCTGCCTGCCCTCCACACAGGCCGCCGAACTGCCGCCCCAGGTCACCACCCTTCTGGAGCAATGCCTCACCAACCCGGACAACATGCCTGCCGGGGCCATTGACGCCCTACAGGAACTGGTGGACCGCAACGACCCGGTCATCCGCGACCTGTTCGCCCGCGAGGCGATCCGGGTCGGTGGCGGCGGCAATCAGGGCGGCACTTTCAAGACGCTGGTGTACGACGCAGTGGACCGGCGCCAGTTCCAGTTGGCGGAGGAACTGGCGGCCAAGGTGGCCGAGGACATGGGCGACGGCGTCGAGATGGTGATCCGGACCGGCTCCTCCGGCAGCCGCCACATGCAGTTGAACAACCAGGCCGGCGGCACGGTGCGCTACGACACCCTGATCTCCGACGACGACATCTCCTTCCTGGGTCCCCAGGCCGAGGAGGCCGCCAAGCGCTTCAACGACCTCAAGCAGGCGCGCGGACTGAAGAACGCCCGGGTCAAGGCCTTCTCCCTTTCCTCCATCACCGATCCCACCAGCTATGACCTCCTGGTCCAGCAGATTCGCGACCCGGACGCCTTTGTCGGCGCGGCCGGCTTCGGCAAGATCCGCCAGGAGATCGTCGAGAAGGGGGGCGCCGTCATCCTCAAGCGGCAAGGGAGGAGCGTGGTGGCGGTGGCCCAGACCGTCCAGGACTTCGTCAGCCGCAACGCCGGCAGCACCCTGGCCGAGATCATGGACGTGGCGGCCATCGCTGCCGACCTGAAGAAGTTCGGTCCCCTCACCATGTACGCCAGCGCCATCCGCCAGATGGGCCATGCCGGAGCCACCGAACGGGAACAACTGAAATACCTGTTGCGCATCTACGCCTCCATGGAGGCCGCCGGCTCCTTCGCCGACGCCGCAAGCTTCGGCGCCCGCAAGGCGAGCTATTTCAGCGCCATGGGCGAACAGATGATGATTGCCTACCGGGACAAGACCGGCAAAATGGCCCAGGCCCTGCTGCGCCGGCACGACATCATGCAGATCCAGCTGGACGCCTTTGAGGCGGTGATGCTGAGCACCACCCGCAAGGTGCAGTCCATGATCGCCCAGGCCGAACGAGAGGCGGGCCGGGGCGCCGTCAATATCGCCCGCCACCCCGAACTGCGCCGGATGATCCACGAACTGGCCGCCGGCTTCGCCCTGCTGAACCAGACTGGCCATTCCCGCGTGATCCAGGAAATCATCCCCGGGATACTGAAGTCCCTGGGCGGCTCCGGCGGCCGCGAGGCCTCCCTGCTCTACAAGGTGCTCTACACTGCGGCTTTCGATGCCGCCACCCTATCTGCCGAGGCGGCCGAACAGGGCGTGACCCGGGGCGTCAGCACCTGGACCCGTGCGCGTTCCCCCGCAGGCCTGATCGAGGGCATGGCCGAGGCCGGCCAGAACGGCCGCCAGGCACGGCTGCTGCTGGCGGAGGTGGGGTCCGAGCGCCTGCCGGGCAAGGCCGCCGACGGCGCCCGCGAGTTGCAGCGCATCATCAACGAGAGCAACGGCGATACCTTCCTGTGGAAAATGCTGAGCAACCAGACCGCTCAGAAATTCCTTATCGAGGGCGTGGCCCTGGCCCCCTTCGCCGCCTGGACCATGTACCAGGAATGGTCGCGCGGAGAGATGAAGGACCTGCATGACGCCGCTTTCATCCTGATCGACTTCATTCCGGGTGGCATGACCACCAAGAAGCTGGGTACCGAGGGCATGACCCCCGGCACGGTGCTGATGTTCGCGAAGGAAGCTCTGTACTTCACCCCAGCATGGCCCTTCGTCCTGGCCGGCGATGTGCTCTATCTGTCCTGGACCGTAGGCGGAGCCGTCCAACTCCAGGCAGAGAGCGAGGGCCTGGTGGACGTGCTCACCTACAACGGCGAGTTCGAGGACGAGTCAGGCCGCCCGGTGCTCAAGCGTCTGGCCCTGCCCGGCGGCACCATCGTGGACCGAAAGGCGATCGAACCCTGGCTGTTCGGCACCAAGGCGGTTCGGGTGAAGCACACCCTGTCGGGACTGGAGTACTACATCAACAACCTGTCACAAAAGGCCAACAACGTTCTGGACAACCAGTTCATGGCCAACGACCCGGGCATCCAGCAGATGCGCCTGGCGGTGCAGCAGCACCTGGACGCCATCAACTGGGACGAGGCCGCCCAGTATTTCAGCCAGGGCAGCGTCGTAGGCACCCTGGGCGCCTACCTCAACTACCTGGCCGGCTTCGAGTATGTGGTCAATGCGGACAAGGGCAAGCCCTGGGCACGCCTGTACGAGAACTTGAAGAAGAAGATGGAGGAACGGCGCGACGTCGTCGCCAAGCAGCACATGGTGCCCCAGCTGATCCAGCTGGCCGAGCAGAAGCGGGCCACCCTGGACGCCGCCAAGACCCTGGCCGAGGAACTGGGCAAACTGCAGCAGATCTTCCAGCGCATGCGCGGCTCCGCCCTGGAGGTGGACCTGGTCAAGAAAGTCACTGAGGGGGCCGACGCGGCGAGTGCCAAGCTCCGCAACGCCACTGGTGAAGAGCGTCAGCTCGCCGCCGGCAAGTACTGGCAGGACGCATTGGTCAGCTACCAGCGCATCCTGGAGATCAGCGAAACCATCGTGCCGGCCATCGTGGACCGGACCGGCTACACCCAGGCCAAACCGCTGGGCTTCGTCTGGACCGGCGATCCCGCCGAAGACCTGCGCAAGGCGGAACAGTCCAAGGCCGGCTTCGCCTCCGGCCTGGCCCGGGTCACCCGGGACGTGCAGGAGATCAAGGGCAGTGAACCCAAGGTCGATGACAGCGTCGACCGCCAGGCCCTCGGCCTCCTGGCCGAGGTGGTCTTCCCATGGCGCAAAGCCCTGGACAGCCAGGACAAGGCGGAACCAAGCGGTGCTTCCTTCGACAAGGAATACGAGGCGGCCCAGGACAAGGTGCGCGCCCTCTACGCCGCCAGCGGCGACCTCCAGGCCCGGGTGGACAAGGGCACCCGCATCGAGGCCGGCCAGAACGTCATGCCCATGGACAAGGCGGTCACCTTCAAGCTGGTGGTGGACGACGCCCAATTGCGCCGCGCCCTGGCCGACGGCAGCCTGAGCCTGAAATGGTCCACCGAGCCCGCCTGCACCATCCGGCCCCGGGACGACCAGGAGCAGGTAAACATCACCTGCTTCCAGCCCGAAACCGTCACCGTCATCCTGACCTTCGAGCAGCGCGGCGCCCGCGCCGCCAAGGCCACTTCCCGGCTCACCCTGCCGGTCAGCATCCCGGACAACATGCTGCAGCTCAACCTGAGCCCGACCACCGTCAAGGCCGGCGGCAGCCTGAGCGCAGCCGCCGACATCGACGCCCGCCTCCTGGGCAACCGTTTCCACTATCGCTGGAGCTGCAGCAATTGCCAGGTCAACGCCGCCGATCGCGCCAGCGTCGGTGTCACCGCGCCCGGAAGCGAGGGCAGCGGCACCGTGACCGTGGAAGTGCTGATCGAGGACAGGACCGGCCAGCGCCGCAGTCTGGCCAGCAAGAGCGCCAGCTTCCAGGTCACCGCCGCGGACAAGCAAGACGACGGCAAGGATGGGAAGGACGACGGCAAGGCCGACCCATACAAGCCGAGTTGTTCCTATGAATACACGGAATGGGGCGAATGCGTCCGGGCCACCAAGAAGCAGACCCGTTCGGTGACGGCTAGGACTCCCGCCAACTGCGAAGAACGCCGCAAGCCCGAAACCGAGCAAAACTGCACCCCACCGCCTACCGAGGAAGAGAAACGCCACCAGTACTTCAACTGCCTGTGCCGCTGTTCCAGCGGCTGGGCCGGCCACATCGGCGTCTGGTACGACCCGGAAGGAAAATCCAAGCCCGAATGCGAGAGCTCCGGACCCTGCTTCGGCGGCGCCGGTGCCTTCGGGTGTACGCGCCGACACTTCTTTGGCGGCCCGAGCGACTGCGCCAAGGGTTGCTGGGAAGGCATCTGGGGCAAGGACAGTTACGACCCGGACAAGGCCGACAAACTGCGCAAGGCCGAGAACAAGAAGTACAAGAAGCCGCTGACGGTCAAGATCAAGGCCTCCAAGAACCCGGCCGATTTCGGTGACATCGTCGATCTCACCGCCGAAACCGCGGAAGGCTCCGGCGGCTACACCTGGACCTGGGGCGGCTGCGCCCAGGACGCCAAGGAGGCCAGCGCCAAGGTGCTCAACAGTAGGGATTGCAAGCCCTGCTCGGCCAGTGTCACGGTCACCGACCAGGATGGCGACAGCGCCTCCGATTCGCTCACCATCCAATGCACCGCGCTGAAGGTCAGGCTAAGCAAGGAAAGCCCCAGGGAGGACACCATTCCGGTAGGCGGCAAGGCCAGCCTCTTCGCCGAAGTCTTCTCCGGCGACCAGCCGGCCGGCGGCAGCTTCACCTATTACTGGGAACCCAACCCCGACGTCCAGTACGGCACGGATTCGAAGAACCCGGCTTACGAGACCAGCGGCGGATCCCAGTCCCGTAACACCGCTGTGTTCCGCAAGCTGGGCAGCACCCCGGTCTGGGTCACCGTCCTCAAGCAGGTGGGCGAAACCAAGATGACCATGGGGGAATCCGAGCAGATACTGATTGACGTGGTGAGTCCGAAACTGACCCTCAAGGCCGACAAGCCGAACCCCGTGGTCGGCGAGACCGTGACCGTCACGGTGGAGGAACAGCCCAAGATGGGCGACGACCTGCTCGGCTTCTGGTGGGAATACAAGGGTGACGTCAACAACCCCGGCCCGGTACCGAACGTGGCGAACCAGCGCGCCTGGTCCTACAAGTCCAAGAACGACCGTCCGGTCACCGTCACCGTGCATGCCAAGTCCAAGGACAATGGCGACGAGCTGGACAGTGCAAGCATCGCCATCACTGCCCAGAAGGCCGACGTCAGTGTCACCGGTCCGCGCATCGCCGGCCCGGAACCGATGATCTGGAAGGAAGGCGTCGGCCTGGTTCCGGCAGGCCGTCAGGTCGCTGAATACCAGCGCGTGGAATTCGCCGTCAGCGTCAATCCCGATGCCGGCAATCTGCGCTACCAGTGGAGCGTCGACCCATCCGGCTGCACCCTGCATTCGCCCTCTTCCAAGGAAACCGGGGTGACCTGTTCCAGCACCGGCAGCTATACCCTCACCGTGACGGTGAAGAACGCCGACGGCGCCGAACTCGGTACCGGCACAGGCGGCCTGTCCGTGACCATCTCCCAGGCCCAGATCAAGCAGGGCCAGCAGAAGGCCGAGGCCACCAAGCAGTTGAACAACGCCAAGCAGCTCTGGAACCAGGGCAGGCACGACGAAGCGGTAGCCGCCGCCGAAGCGGCCGCCCAGATCGACCAGAACCAGGCCGCGCCGGTACTGGGTCAATTCAGCCAGGGGCTCAAGCAGCAGGGCTGGGACGCCCTGCACAAGGGCGAGCGCGACACGGCGATCAAGAAGCTGGAACAAGCCGTCCGCCTGAATCCGAACGACGTCGACGCCAAGAAGAAGCTGGCCGACGCCCGTGACCACGTCGCCAAATGGCCCCAGGTGGAGGCCAAGGTACGCGAGTTCGACGATCACATCGCCAACAAGCGCATCTGGTCGGCCCAGAAGACCATGCTGGCCATGCAGGACATCCTGCGCACCATGGCCGCCGGACAATCCAGCAACAATCCGACCTGGAAACGGGTGATGGACGATTTCAACGCCGGCCTGCAGGACTACAACCGCTTCTCCCAGGAGAAATCCGCCCGCCACACCGAGACCTTCAAGTCGGAAGATTATCCGGCCATGCTGGCCAACGCGGAATCCATGCTCGAGCGGGAGTTGTCACCCGCCGACGAAAAGGAGTGCCAGTCCCGCATCGACTTCGCCAAGCGCTACCTGCAAGCCGCCGACCTGGGCCGGCAATCCGAGGCATTGACCCGGCAGGGCCGCTTCGAGGAAGGCCTGGCGGAGCTGGAGGAAGGCCGCAAGATCGACTACAAGCAGACTGCCGGCGCGGCCAAGGCACTATCAGACGCCACCAAGCAGTTGGGCAAGGATGCCTTGGAGCGGCGCGATTTTGCTGCCGCCGGCAAGCATTACGCCATCGCGCTGAAGGTCAATCCCCAGGACGGCGAGGCCATCGGCGGTGATGTCAATGCGAAAGCGTTCCAGAAATATGCCGACCAATTGCGCACCTGGCAGTCGGAAATCGACGCCAACATGGACAACGGCGACTGGGACAAGTCGGAGTTCCGACTCCAGGACTACGATCGCGTCGAAGCCATGCTGCCCGGCGCACGCTATCCCAAGTCCCTGGACATGCATCGGCGCCAGCAGGAAGGCTACGCCGCCTACAAGACCTGGGTGGAACCCCTCAAGCAGAAGGTCGGACGCTACATGCAGCATTCCTGCCTGGAAAAAGCGCGTGCCGGCATCATGGAAATGCGCGCCCGGCACCTGATCTGGATGGACCAGGACTGGACTCGCGTCTTCCTGGAGGCCATTGATGAAGGCCTGCGCACTTGCAGCATGGGCAACGTGCCACTGAAGAACGATTGCGGCCGACGCTGCGATATCGAAGCCGAGACCGGCTCAGGCCCGGGTGGCTTGGATGGCGCCGGCAACAACAGCGGCGTGATCAGTACCGGCCAGGCCAGCCTGAGCCTGACCCAGAACCGCTACGTTCAGGGCGACCCCATCCAGGTGCGCTTCACCGCCCCGGCCACATGGCCTCGCGATGCCTGGGTCGGCATCATTCCGTCCCACATTCCCCACGGCGACGAGCGCCAGAACGACAACCACGACATCACCTATCAGTACCTGGAAAAACGCACCTCGGGCACCCTGACCTTCAGCGCTCCTGCTCCCGGCAATTGGGACTTCCGTCTGCATGACACCGACGCCGGCGGCAAGGAACACGCTTCAGTGAGTTTCCAGAGCGTGGCCAAGGGGGTGTCCGTGGGCGACAGCATCCTGCAGACACCGCCCGCCCTGTCGGCCAATGCCAAAGCCGTGCTCGAAGATGACCTCGGTCCCTATACCTGGATCGAAAAGAGCGAGGTGCAAACCACCAAGGTCAGGAGCGGTCGCACCGGCTTCCGTTCCACCGGAAACAACCACTTCACCCATCGGCTGGGCCTGGTGGGCAACTATCCCGGCATGTACCGTACCCTGGACTTCTGGGTTTGGTTTGACAAACCCGGGGCCGACATCCAGATCAGCGTCCAGGTGGACGGCACCTGGGGCAAGCGTTGGGGCTTCGAGGCCGGGCCGAAATACGACGGCTATGGCTGGGCCATGGAAGGCACCACGGTGAACCAGCCGGTGGGCCAATGGGTCAACGTCCGCCTTGATCTCATCGACCAGTTGAAGATCCACGCCGGTCAGGCAGTAACCGGCCTGGCTTTCTCGTCCGATCATGGCGATGTCTTCTACGATGCCGTGCAATTGCTGCCCAGTGCTCATCCGCTGCCCTTGCCGGCGGTTCGCCCGGAGGGCAAACGGGTACTGGAAGACGACGCCGGCCCATACACGTGGGTCGAAGCCACTCAAGTGCAAAAGGAAGTCGTCACGAACGGATTGGCGGCCTTCCGGTCCACCGGCAACAACCACTTCACGGCCGATCTCGGCCTGGTGGGGGACTATCCGAACCAGTTCCGCACGCTGAGCTTCTGGGTGTTCCTGATCGGGCCCGAGGCCGACATCCAGCTCCAGGTACAGGTGGATGGCACCTGGGGTAAACGCTGGGGCTATGAGGCCGGGCCGAAGTACAACGGCTACGGCTGGGCCATGGAAGGCACCCGCGCCAACCTGCGTCCTGGCGTCTGGCAGGAGCTGAAGATCGACCTGATCAAGGACCTCAAGATCAACCCCGGGCAACGGATCACCGGGCTGGGCTTCTCGTCCGACCATGGCGATGTCTACTACGACGCCGTCTACCTGCAGCCCAACCCCAATCCCGTCCAACGGCCTTCCACCACGCCCACAGGCAAGCGCATCCTGGAAGATGACCTGGGCCCCTACACCTGGATCGAGACCACCCAGGTACAGAAGGAAGTGGTGGCCCATGGCCAGGCCGCCTTCCGGTCCACCGGCAACAACCACTTCACCGGCGACCTGGGCCGGGTGGGGGATTACCCGGAACTGTTCCGCACCCTGAGCTTCTGGGCCTACTTCATGGGACCGGAGGCCGATATCCAGCTCCAGGTCCAGGTGGACGGCACCTGGGGCAAACGCTGGGGCTACGAGGCCGGGCCCAAGTACAACGGCTACGGCTGGGCCATGGAGGGCACCAGCGCCAATCTGCGCCCGGGCGTCTGGCAGGAACTCAAGATCGACCTGATCCGCGACCTCAAGATCAACCCCGGGCAACGGATCACCGGGCTGGGCTTTTCGTCCGATCACGGCGATGTGTATTTCGACGCGGTCTACCTGCAGCCCCATCCCAACCCGGCCCGGAAACCCGGCTTCCAGCCCACCGGCAAGCAGGTGCTGGAAGACGACACCGGGTCCTACACCTGGGTCGAACGTACCGAAGTCCAGGACTATCTGGTATTCCGGGGCAGCAAGGCCTTCCGCTCCACCGGCAACAATCATTTCACCTCTGATCTGGGTGTGGCCGGGACCGGCGCCGGTCAGTTCCAGTCGGTGGGCTTCTGGGCCTTCTTCATGGGACCGGAGGCCGATATCCAGCTCCAGGTCCGGGTGAACGACTCCTGGGGCAAGCGCTGGGGTTTCGAGGCCGGACCCAAGTACAACGGCTACGGCTGGGGCATGGAGGGCAGCACCCCCAACCTGCCCAACGGGCGCTGGACCTGGATCCAGGTGGATCTGCTCAAGCAGTTGAAACTCAAACCAGGGGACAAGATCAGCGGGCTCGCCTTCTCCTCCGACCATGGCGACGTCATCTATGACAGTGTCTGGCTATTGCCGTCGGGAGCCGCACCCGTCATCGGCACCCCTGGTGAAGCCGGTTCCGTCGAGACAGTCACCCAACCCCCGCCACCGACATACACCCCACCCACCGGACGCGACTACACGACGGCACAACCCGGTGACAGTACGGGCCCCGCCTTCGGCAGCCCCCGTCTGAGCACCGACAAGACCGGCTACGCCCCGGGTGACGCCATACGGCTCAGCTACGCCGGCATCGCCAACCCTGTCCAGCAGGACTGGATCGCCCTCTACGCCGTCGGTGCCAAGGGCGAATCCTATGGCGAGTGGCATTACCTGCGCGGCCAGGCCAATGGCGAGCTGACCTTCAAGGCTCCCGCGCAACCGGGCAACTACGAGTTCCGCCTTATGCTCAACTGGCCCGGTGGCGGCTATGGCGACGTGGCCCGCAGCCAGACCATCACGGTCGGGCCAGTTGGCGCCGCGACCAACATACCTGGTGGCAGCGGCCTGGGCGGCATCGCCGGGTTATGGTCGATCAACGCCAACAACTTTGGTGGTCGGCTCTGGCTGAACGACACAGGCAGCTGGGTCAACTACCAGGCGCATAACCGCCAGGAAAACCTGGAAGCGATCAACTTCGACGGTCGCACCCTGACCTTCACTCGGCCGATCAGTGGCGCCACCCAGCGCTACTTCGGCACGCTCGTGTCCGACAACCGCATTGAGGGCAGCTTCACCCAGCAGGGCACGTCCACCGTGTACACGTGGTTCGCCACCTTGGTCGATCGTGCCAGCCAGACCCCGGTCCTCAGCGGCCGTGACTACACCAGTCCGACCCCGGGATCTGCCGGGTCAGCACCGGGTGCCAAGCCCCAGGTCAGTTTCGAAAACGGCAACATCGGCGGCGTGGGCAATGGGCCGAGCCAGCCGACCACTTTCACCTTGAACGAGCCGCGCATCCTGGTCCTGATCCAGGATTACCACTGGAACCATGGCAAAGGCGCCAGACCCGGCACCATCGGATTGCGTGATGCCTCAGGCAGGATGCATGGTCCATGGCAGACCGAGGGCAGTCCCGGCCAGGGCGGTGTCCCGAATGCCTACTGGACGGCCCGGCCCAACGTGACGTTGCCTGCCGGCACGTACACGGTCATCGACTCGGACCCGGCCACCTGGGCACAGAATGGCCAATCCGGCGGACGTGGCTTCACCCGGGTGGAAACCCTCCCGGTTGGCGCAGCCCAGGAGACGCGTCAGCCTGGCCAATCCGGCAGTATCACCATCGAGGCTTGCGTGGACGGCAGCGACTGGCTGCGCATCCAGAACGGCCAGCTCACCCACAGCCACCGTAACTTTGATCAGATCGGCGACCATTACGCCTGCCCACCCAGCCATCGGGTGCCCGGTGGCGGCTTCCTGATCGACGGGGTAAAAACCCCCCTCAATCAACTCCCCAAGTCCGTAGGCATCAGCGGCATCGGCAGTTTCGACGTCCTGCAGGCTCGGGGCCGAGTCACCCAGGATGGCAAGGACAGTCTGCTGCTGGATGACGATGGCCCGGGCGGTCCGGGCATCTATATCCTCCGGCTGAACGCCGGAACGGGCGGCCGTGACGCCACCAGCAAAACATTGCAGGGAGACCCGGTGGGGTCGATGGCAAATCCCTCTGCCGCACCCTCCGCAGCTAAAGCCAGAGTCCTGCTTGAAATCGACAATAGCGCCAGAGTGAGCAACAGACCGGACAAGGCGAGCAAGTTCGAGCTGGACGAACCCCAGGTGATCACCCTGATCCAGACCTATCACTGGAACAATGGCCGAGGCGCCAGTCCCGGAACCATCGGCCTGAGCTGTCGTGACAAGAAACGCTACGGCCCCTGGCAGGCCACCGGAAACCCGGGTCCGGATGGCACGCCCAACGCTTACTGGGTAGTGCGGCCCCATGTCCAGGTGCCGGCCACCACATGTGCCATCGTCGATTCCGACAAGGACACCTGGTCCCGCAATGCCGAATCCGGGCAACGGGGCTTTGTCCGGGTCGAAGGCTATCCGGCCGGCTCGACCAAGTCCCTGCCCGGCCAGCCCGGCAGCAGCGAGACCCCGGCAGCGGGCGACGGCATTCTGGACAAGGTGGACAGCGGCTTGCAGAAGGTGGACGACACCCTGAACAAGATCAACAGACTGCTGGATATTTTCAAGTAGAGGCCCTGGCATGAGCGACACGCACACACAAGAAGCCCTGACCTGGGAAATCGGCATCCCCCTGGCCACCAATCCCCGCATGGTGAAGACCATGGCCCTGGTCACCGCCCTGTCGGTGCTGATCCCGATCCTGATCATGGGCCTCATCTTTGGCAGCCAGGGAGAGTGGGACCAGATCGGCACCCTGATCTGGATCTTCCTGCTGGTGGGCCTGGGGCTGTTCGTCCTGTTCATGCTCATCATGCTCATCGTGTTCGGCAACCGGATGAACACCCGCTATACCGTCAGCGACCAGGGGATCCTGCAGGAAACCATCGACAAGGTGGGCAAGGCCGGCAGCCGCATGGCCGTGGTGGCCGGCATTCTCGGGCGCAGCCCGGGCACGACCGGCGCCGGCCTCATCGCCATCAGCCAGGAGGCCGTGGCCCTGGACTGGAAGGGGGGGTTCACCCTGGACCCCCGGCCCAGGCACCACCTGCTCATCTTCCGCAACGCCTGGCGGCCGGTGCTGGAGGTGTATTGCAGCCCCGACAACTATGCCCGGGTGGAGGCCCTGGTCCGGCAACACATGGCCCGGCACAAGACCCAGGCCCGCTCGGAAACCCGCTCCCCCCTGCCCCGCTACCTGGGCCACAGCGCCCTGATCCTGCTGGCCAGCTTCCCTGTATTCGTTGCCTACGATGAATTCGGCATCGACATCCTGGTCCCCATGATCATGCTTGCCTTCGCCCTGGCCACCCTATGGCTCATCCCCCTGTTCGGCTATGTGGTGCTGCTCATGAACGCCCTGATCGTGGCTGCCTTCGTGGCCGAAGCTCTGGAAGAACGCACGTCCATCTTCCGCCGGGGCGAAACCTACCTCCACTACGAGGTCTTTTCCGATGCCGACTGGGCCCTACTGCTCTTCGCCCTGACCGGCCTGGCTTACCTGAGCTGGCTGTCCTGGCGCGCCGTTCGGGGCAGGCTCATGTCCCTGCTGGTGCGCGATCAGGGGGACATGGGCAACTGACATCCCCGCCAAGGGGATCGTCCTGGCCAGGCCCCGCCTTGGGCAAACAGGCCCCTACCCCGTTGCACCCCTAGGCACAGATCGCCGATCGCGCCCTCCCCGCTTCCTGATCGGCCATCCATTCGCCACGCATCGCCCTGAACTGCCTACAATGGTAGAACTTGCCCCAGGCCATATGTCATAGGTGCTGAATACCATGTTCGCCAACTTGAAAGTCAAAACCCAGTTGATGTTGTTGTCCGGGGTCAGCCTGGCGCTCTTCATAATGGCCCTGCTCATGGCCGTCCTGGCCTTGCAGGACATACAGTCACGGTTCCAGTACTTTGTTGAACGGGATGCCGTGCGGTTGACCGCATTCAGCGACATGTATGCCCAAGGCCTGCAAAGCGGCCAAGCCTTGCGCAACATCATGCTCGACCCGGAAAACCGCAAGGCCTACGACAATCTGGAACTGGCCATCAAGGACTTCAAGGCCGCCATGGAGCGGGCCCGCACGTCCAGCTCGGAACGCCCTGAAATCCTGGCCGTGCTGGACAAGATCGACACCATGGCCCAGAACCAGCACAGCGCCCGGTCCCAGGTGATCGCACTGGTGACCGCCGGCCAGCACGATGAGGCCAAGCAAGGGCTGAACACGGCCGAAACGCCAGCCTGGAGAGCCCTCAAGAAGGAACTGCTCGACACCATTGCCCTGCTGCATCAGGAAACGGACCAATCCCAGGCACAACTGGCGGCCGAAAGCACCCGCAAGCAAAGCTTGATCATTGCGGTGGCCATACTGGCCACCCTGGCCATGCTGGCCATCTCGGCCACCATCGCCCGCAATCTGCTGCGTCAGCTGGGGGGCGAACCGGCACAGGTCTCCAGGCTGGCCGGTCGTATCGCCGATGGCGACCTGACCCACGCCATGTCTGCCCCACCGGGCGACCAAGGCAGCCTGGTGGCCGCCTTCTCACGCATGCAGACCGGCCTGCATGGCATGGTGAGCGTGACCCAACGCAACGCGGCAGAACTCTCTCGCGCCGCCGGGGAACTGACCACGGCCGCCCGGCAGGCGACGGCGGCCACCTCGAAGCAAAGCGAGGCCGCCACGGGAATGGCCGCTTCGGTCGAGGAAACGTCGGTATCCATCGACCAGGTCCGGGACAGCGCGGAAGAAGCCAGGAAGATGGCATTTCAGGCAGGCGAAGCCGCCCGGGACGGTGGACAGATCATGCGCGACGCCGCCGACGAAATGGTCCAGGTCGCCACGGTCGTCCACACGGCTGCCACCACCATCCATGAACTCGAGGGCTACTCCAGTGAAATCACGGCCATCATCAATGTGATACGGGAAGTGGCCGAGCAGACCAACCTGTTGGCCCTCAATGCCGCCATCGAGGCTGCTCGGGCCGGCGAACAGGGGCGCGGCTTCGCAGTCGTTGCCGATGAAGTCAGGAAACTTGCGGAACGCACCACCGAGTCCACCCACACCATTGCCACCGTCATCGACAAGGTCCAAACGGGTGCCAAGAAGGCCGCCCAGGAAATGGGCAGCGGGGTCGAACGGGTCAACGGCGGTGTCGACCTGGCCCGCCGCGCAGGAGATTCCGTCAGCAGCATCGAAAGCGCCACGGACCGGGTGGCCGCCGCCATCTCCGAAATCGGCAATGCTCTCAATGAGCAAGCCATTGCCGTGCAGGAGATCGCCGGTGGCGTCGAACGCATCGCGAACATGGCAGAGGAGAACAGCGCCAGCGTACGCCAATCCACCTCGGCCACCGAAAGGTTGCGTACCCTGGCCGCAGAACTCGAAAGCTCCGTGGCCCGATTCAAGGTCTGATCCGGCAGATTGGGGCCTGTCCCGCTTCCTGGCCGGACGGCATGGGTTATCCTTGTGCCATGACCGCCCCACACTCACCTGCCGACCCGGCCTGGAACGCCCTGTTCCTGGCCTGGCTCCTGGCCTCCGCTGCCACCCTGGCCGCCCTGTTCCTGGGCGAGGTGCTGGGCCACACCCCCTGCGTGCTGTGCTGGTACCAGCGCATCTGCATGTTTCCCCTGGTCCTGGTGCTGGGAGCAGGGCTCCTGCCTTCCCTGGATGCCCGGGTGGTGCGCTATGCCCTGCCCCTCACCGTGGCGGGTCTGTTGCTGGCCCTGTACCACTGGGCCCTGGCCAGCGGCTGGCTGCCCGAGAACGCAGCCCCCTGCCAGAAGGGAGTGCCCTGCTCCCAGAATACCGTGGTCTGGTTTGGTTTTGTCACCCTGCCCCTGCTGTCCGTGCTGGCCTTCTCGGGCATCATGGCCTGTCTGTTATATATCCGTCACAAGGTGCGTCCATGAAAAAAACGTTGGTCATCAGCGCCGGCATCATCCTCCTGCTGGCCTTTTTGTTTGCCACCCTCTCGGCAACCTCGGAACGGGCCGAAGAAACCCAGCAACGGGTGGAATTGAATGCCGATGTCCTGGTCCGGGCTCACGCCCCCAGTGTCGGCCCGCAAGACGCCCGGGTGCGCATCGTGGAGTTCCTGGACCCGGCCTGCGAGACCTGTCGCCGGTTCTACCCCTTCGTGAAGGACTTGATGGCCCAACATGCCGGACGGGTGGATCTGGTGCTGCGCTACGCACCCTTCCATGCCCATTCCGACCAGGTAGTAGCCCTGCTCCTGGCGGCGGACCGGCAAGGCAGGCACTGGGAAACCCTGGAAGCCCTGCTAAAGACCCAGGACCAATGGGTGGAACATCACACCGTCCAGCCCGAGGCGGTCTGGCCCCATCTCGAAGGCCTGGGGCTGGACATGGAGCGGCTGCGCCGGGACATGGCGGACCCGGCGATCGGCCGCCTGATCGCCCAGGATCTGGCCGATGCCGAACTCCTGGGGGTGACCAAGACACCCGAATTCTTCGTCAACGGCCAGCCCATGCCCAGCTTCGGCTTCCAGCAGTTGCAGGGGCTGGTGGAAGCGGCCGTGGCCCAGGCCTATCGCTGACCTTACCCGACGATCAGGCCCCCGACGCCGGTCGCTGGGCGGACTTGGGCCGGAAGGCCTGGACCACCTCCGGCCGGGTTTCCAGGTAGGGACCGCCGATCAGATCGATGCAATAGGGGACGGCGGCGAATACCCCATCCAGGGTTTCCCGGATCGCCTTGGGCTGGCCGGGCAGATTGAGGATCAAGCAGTGTCCCCGCACCACGCCCACCTGGCGGGACAGGATGGCCGTGGGCACGTATTTCAGGCTGACCGCCCGCATCTGCTCGCCAAAGCCCGGCAGGACCTTGTCCGCCACCGCCAGGGTGGCCTCGGGCGTCACGTCGCGTGGGGCCGGGCCGGTGCCCCCGGTGGTCAGCACCAGGCAGCAGGTCTCGGCCAGTTCCTTGAGGGTGGCCTCGATCAGCCCCTGCTCATCCGGAATCAACCGGTCCACGAAATCCAACGGGTTGTGCAGGCCACCGGTGAGCCATTCCTTCAGGGCGGGCAGGCCCTTGTCCTCGTACACTCCGGTACTGGCCCGGTCGCTGACGGACACCAGGCCGATGGTCGCGTTCTGGTACATGTGCATCTTTCCTCGCATGGGTATTTGGATCGCATAATCAGGCTACTGGGGAATCACAGGAGCGTGACATGGGCGGTGTTTACCACGTTATTCTGGCATTTGCATTGATCCTGGCCAGCCTGGGGCCCAGTCTGGCCGACCCGCCCGAAGGCTACCCCTTCGTCGACTTCAACACCGGCCTCACCCAGGCCAGACACGAAAACAAGCCCATCTTTCTCTATTTCGGCCGCTACGGCTGCGCCTGGTGCGACCATGTCAACCGCAAGACCTTCGCCGATCCCGGGTTGAAGCAGCTGTATAGCACCAACTACGTCCTGGTCTACGTGGATGCCGAAGGCGGCAAGCGCCTGCGCCTGGCCAGCGGCGAGCGGCTGACCGAGGGTGAACTGGGTGCCCGGTTGGGGGCCTTCGCCACGCCCCTGTTCGTCTTCATGAGCCCCGAGGGCAAGGTGCTGGCCAAGATCCCCGGCTTCAAGACCGTGGCGGATTTTCGGGAGTACGACCGCTATGTCTCGGGCCGGCATTACGAAACCCGCAGCCTGATGGAATTCCTGGGGAGCCAAAAATGAAACTCGGTGGGCTCGCACTGCTGTTGGCCGTTTCCCCGCTGGCCCAGGGCCAGTGGACATTCGACGAACCCCGGGACGTGGCCTCGGGCAAAGCCTTTTTCCATCTGGACGCCTCGGGACGGCAAGCTGTCGCCGTGGCCGGAGAGCGCGTGGCCATCGTCTGGGAAGACGACCGGAACGGCGTGCCGACCTGCCATGTCGCCAGCCAGAAGCCCGCCGATACCGGCTTCAGCCAGCTTAGCTTTGGCCGGGGCGAATGCTTCGCACCCGGCATCACGGCGCTGGACCCGGATCGATTCGGACTGATCTGGGAAGACGAATCCGGCGTCCAGGCCGCCATCCTGGCCCAGGGCCGCCTCAACGGCCAGGTCACCCTGGCGCCGGCCGGCGGCCAGGGGGCCCTGGCCTGGCATCCGGTGCATGGCTTGGTGGCGGCCTGGAGCGAGCCCGAAAACCGCTGGCGTCGCGTCTGGCTGACACGCCTGGTCGAAACCCAGGGCCGGCTCGAACCGGCAGACAAACAGCCCGCCGACGCGGCCCCGCTGAAGGATGACCAGATGTTCCCCAGCCTGGCCGCCAATGCCCACGGATTCGCCCTGGCCTGGGAAGACCGGCGCCTGGGCCATACCGTCATCCATGTCAGCCGCAGCCGGGATGGCCGAAGCTGGTCTGCCCCGGCCCGGGTCAGCCAGAACCCCACCGGCAAGGCCCTGGGCACGGACCTGGGCCGGGGCACCGGGGCCATGCGCCCGGCGCTGACCGGCCTCGCTGAACAGGGCTTTGCCCTGGCCTGGCTGGACAAACGCGACTTCCTCTCTGGCTATGACGTGTATGCCGCCATCGATCCGGGCAGCGGCTTCGGCCAGAACCTCAAGGTCCAGGACAGCTTCGGCGACGCCATCGCCCAATGGCACCCCGCCATTGCCGGCAATGGTACAGGCAAGCTGGTGGTAGCCTGGGATGATGATCGCGATGGCAGCTCGGACATCTGGCTCAGTTGGCCGGAAGGCAAGGTATTTTCAGAAGACCACGGGCCTTCATCAGCCGCCGGACCTGAAACCCAGACCGATCCCGCCCTGACCATGGATGCATCCGGCAGCCTGCATCTGGTCTGGATCGATCGTCAGGAAAATGGCCACACCCGCCTGCGCTACATCCGAGCCTCCCCCAGCCAATGACGCTCGTTCGAGAGCATTCCGGTAGCGCAGAGAACCGTCTCTTCCAGGCGGTTCATCCTGCCTCGCCAGTTGCGGCACATGTCTGCCACCAGGTCACCCAGGGCCCCTTGTTCCTCTAACCCCGATTCGCTGTCCCAGGGACGCGGGCTCGTGCATGGGGGATAATGCCGGCCTTGTTCATCGTGAAGCCACCCCACGTGCCCCGATCACTGCCAGGCCGCCCACTTTTCCTGGGCCGCCAGCCCCTGCTCCCCCGCCTCGTTACCCATGCCGGAGCTGCCCTCCTGATGGCCATGCTGGCCCTGCTGCCGGACATCCTCTATGGCTGGACCAACGAGGCCTATAAATACAGCCTCAGACTCGACGAACTTGCGGTGATGAGCTTGCTGGCCTTCATCCTGCTCAACGTCCGGCGCGCCTGGAGCTGGGCCCTGATGATCGGCTTCATGGGGCTGCTGCAACTGGCCCAGCTATTGCACTTTGCCTATTTCGGCACGGCCATTACCCCCTATGAAGTGGGCCTGTTTTTCAGTGAACAGCGGGAGATATGGTCCAGCCTGTCGGTGATGCTGTCCTACATGTGGTGGCCGATCGTGCTCCTGGCCCTGTCACTGACCTCCATGACCCTGCTCTGGTGGCGACTGAGTGACCGATTGCTGCGCCTCCCCTTCCCCACGCTGATCCTGCTCGGCATGCTGGCCTTGTTGCCCATGAAGGCCCAGTCGACCCACGGGGTGCAACACTTCCTGCCGGACCCCCAGTCCCATGCCCTGAAAAACAGCCTCTACGCGGTCTCGTATTACGTGGGGCATGACCTGTTGGGGAAAGGCAGTGCCCCCCGGGGCCAGTATCAGCCCTACCGGATCACCCACATGCCCCTGGGCCAGCCGGTCAACATCGTGATCATCATGGGCGAGAGCCTGACCTTCAGGCACATGGGGTTGTTCGGGTATGGCCGCGATACCACCCCGGAATTGAACACCTTCCGCAGCCAGCCGGGCTTCGTGTTCCGGGAGGCCATCGCCTCGGGGGTCTCCACCAAGGTCTCGCTGCCCATGTTCTTCAACGTCCAGCGCGAGCCCGACAACCCGGATCACCTGTATCGCTACGAGAGCAACCTGTTCAAGCTGGCCAAGGCCCAGGGCCTGAAGACCCATTTCATCTCATCCCAGACGTCCAACCTGACCACCTTCTCCGGCATGGAATATGTGGATCACCTGATCACCCAGGAGGACCTTCATTTCGATGACATGCGGGCCCTGGACGATCAACTGCTGGACCACCTGAAGGATATTGACCTCTCCGGCTCGAACTTGATAGTGCTGCACCAGCGCAACGCCCACAGCCCCTATGTCGACAACTACCCCAAGGCATTCGCCCACTACCCGGTGGAAGGGCAGGACAAGCGCGCCTATTCCGTCAACAGTTACGACAATGCCGTGCATTACACCGATCACCTTCTGGCGAGCCTGCTGAAATCCATCGCGGAAAGAGCCGGAGCCGCGCCCGCCTACATCTTTTTCACCTCCGATCACGGGGAGTTGCTGGGCGAGGGTGGAAAATACGGGCATCTGACCCTGGAGCAAGGCGTCAGCGAGGTGCCCTTCATCTTTTACGGCCCCGGCGCCGAATCCGCATTTCTGGAAACCATCCGCGCCATGACCCGCCCCACCCACTATGAGATCGGCCTGGCGGTGGCCCGAGCGATGGGCGTAAAGATCGAAAACCCCAATGCCCGGTCCGGCCAATTCTTCGTAAATGGTCCGGACCTGAGCGGTGCCGGCGGCTACCAGGTCGTGGAACGCCGTCTGGACGGTACGCTGAAATACCTTCCTCCCACCCTGCCGAATTGATCCGAAGCACCCCAATTCAGAGACAGCGCGACTCGACATACCCTATCCTCCCGCCGCCATTGCCAGGCGCGGAGTGGAGTCGCGGCAGAGCGGCCTGCGTCAGGCCAGCCGGATGCCGGTGTCAGAAATATTCGGGCGTCAGGGCCGCCTTGAGGATCACCTGGCGTTCATCCCGGCGTACCCGGTTGGTGAGCCAGACGAAACCGCCCTTCTTCAAACTGAATTCCTGTTCGCTGCCCCATAACAGCATGGAGGCCACCCGGCCCAGGGTGGGTTGGTGGCCGATGACGAGGACGGTGCCCTTGGCCTCGGGCCAGTCGGCGGCAAAGAGCACGTCGGTGGCATCGGCCCCGGGCCGGATGGCGTCCACCGTCTTGAAGGCACGGCCGAGGCCCTTGGCCGTTTCCTGGGCCCGTACTGCCGGGCTGACCAGGATCAGGGCGTCCCCTGGCATGTGGGCATGCAGCCAGTGGCCCACCTGCTTGGCCTGCTTGCGGCCTTTTTCGGTCAAGGGTCGGGAGATGTCGGGCTCGCCGTCCTGGGCATCGGCGTGGCGCCAGAGAATCAGATCCATGATGTCATTATCCTGCGTAGGGTTGTGCAGGCCGGGCATTGTCTTACCGCTGCGTGACATTTTGATGACGATGGTCAGGGCCGATCTCCACCCAGCAACCGGCCCACTCCGCCCAACACGGAGCCCTCTCCCTGGCTGTTGCCCCCGGCCGCCGGGGCATTGGCGAGGATGCGGTTGGCCAGGCGGGAAAAGGGCAGGCTTTGCAGCCACACCTTGCCGGGACCCGTCAGTTTGGTAAAGAACAAGCCCTCGCCGCCGAACAGGGCGGTCTTGATCTTGCCCACGAACTGGATGTCGAAGTCCACGCTGGGTTGCAGCGCCGCGATGCAGCCGGTATCCACCCGCAGTACCTCCCCTGGGGCCAGGGTCTTTTCGGACAGGGTGCCCCCGGCATGGAAGAACACCATGCCGTCCCCTTCCAGCTTCTGCAGGATGAAACCCTCGCCGCCAAAGAATCCCACCCCCAGGCGCTTCTGGAAGGCAATGCCCAGGGAAACCCCCTTGGCGGCGCAGAGAAAGGAATCCTTCTGGCAGATGAGGGTGCCGCCGATGGTCGACAGGTCCACGGGAATGATCTTGCCCGGATAGGGCGCGGCAAAGCCGACCCGGCGTTTGTCCCGGGCCTGGTTGGCATAGATGGTGGTGAACAGGGACTCGCCTGTGAGCAACCGTTTGCCGGCGCCCATGAGCTTGCCCATGAGGCCCGCCTGGGCGGCGGAACCATCGCCGAACACGGTCTCCATCTCGATGCCGTCCTGCATGAACATCATCATGCCGGCTTCCCCCACGGCGGCCTCGCCCGGGTCCAGCTCGATTTCCACGTACTGCATGTCGTCGCCGTAGATGTCGTAATCGATCACGTCCATGGCCATGGTGATTCTCCTCGGGTCATGCGCCGTCCAGGGACGGCAGGTAGCGATAGCCGCGCTGGATCATCCAGCGGGCCTGTTCCAATTCCGATCCAGCATCGCCCTGGCCCGCCAGGGCAGCAAGATCCCTGGCGTCCGCCCCGGCCAGCCAGCCATCCAGCAAACGGATCTGGCGGGTCCAGAGTCCTGCCCGGGCATCCGGGTCCCCCGGCGGCAGTCGACCGGCCTTTTTCAGGGCATGACGGCGCGCCACCAGCAGACGCCGGGCCACATCCAATTGAGCCTCCGGGGGCAACAGAGGATCGAAGGCCAGGACCAGCCGTTCCTCCGGCAGCGCCGCAAGGGCCGTCACCGCTTCCGGTTCTGGCGCCATCTCACGCCAGACCAGCCCATCGCCCAGAATCGGGAAATCCTGGGCCGGGTCGGGCGGGAAGCGGCGGAACCCCCAGCGGGCCCCCATCCAGCATTCGATCAGCACCTGGTCGTCCTGGCCCGGGCAGACGTCCGTGCCGCAACCGGACAACTCCGCTTCCGAACGCCAGGCCAGGGGATCCTGGCGCCAGTGGAAAAAATCACGATGGGGTGGTGCGCCGTAACGGGCCTCCAAAGTGGCCCAGCATTGCGCGAACCAGACGTAATCCCGTCGATAATCGGGATTGCGGCGCAGAAACTGCCAGGCCCATTCCGCCGCCGACAGACCGGCATAGCCTTGATAAGCGGTGGCGTCACGCCAATCCATACCCATGCTCTACAGGGGCAGGAAGACAAAGGCGGCCACATTGTGCAGCACGCGGGTGATGGAACGGTTGTCCCGGTCCTCCATGACCAGAGCCAATAGATCCTGCTGGGCAATGAGCTTGCCGAATTCCCGCTCGAAGCTCAGATTGGGCGTTTCTCCAGGCAGACTGTTGCTGAGCAGGACAGGCCGACCATCCTCCAGCCGGGCGTTGGCCAGCTTCCAGGCGACCACTTCGATGTTCCGGGCACTGTTGTAGAGCTTCTGGGCCTCCAGGCTGTCGGTCAGGTAGAAGGCCTGGCGCTGTTCATAGGCGGCCATCACCATGGCCAGCAGGGCCGACATGCAGGCATGCACCCGGTCGCCCGGGTGGGCGGGATCGAAGGCGGTCCGGAATTCAGTGGCCCAATCCAGGCGGCGCAGTTGTGACGCCTCCCAGCGGGTCAGTTCATCGAACAGGACACGGGTCGCCGCATCGGCATCGGCATGGCCGGCCTTGCGGAACTCGGCCGGGTTGCGCTTGTAGAGTTTCAGGGTCAATCGACGCAGGCCGGCCAACACCTCGCGCTGGGTCATTTCCGCGATGCGATCCACATCGCTCTTGGCCACGTCGGACAATGCATAGGACCGCTCGGTGGCTGCGCCATCGCGCCGTTCGATAGGCTTTCCGGCACAGCCGGACAGACCGGTGATCAACAAAAAAAGCAGGAATGAAAACAAGGGGTAGCGCATGCTCGAGACCTGAATACGGCAGTCCACATTCTAGCCCCTCCCGACCCAACCATTACAATCCACCCTACCCGGGAGACGGATCAATAGCCCTTAACAATCAATGGTTTATATAAAGACCAAAACATCGAAAAACTTTATTTGCAAATAAATAACTTGGATTAGGGCCACCGGGTTCACGTGCTATTCTCCCGACCCACACTAAATAAGATTTTTCTAAACCTGACCCAAGGAGCCCGCATGTCCCGACTCGTCAACCCCCATGGTGGCGGTGAACTGAAGCCTCTTCTCCTGACCGGCGACGCCCTTTCCGCCGAAAAGGCCCGTGCCGCATCCCTGAAGCAGGTCCAACTCTCCTCCCGGGAAACCGGCGACCTGATCATGATGGGCATTGGTGGCTTCACCCCCCTGGACGGCTTTATGACCAAGTCCGACTGGCAAGGCGTGTGTGACGGCTACAAGATGGCCAATGGCCTGTTCTGGCCCATTCCCATCACCCTGTCCACCGACAGCGATGACATCAAGGAAGGCGACGATGTCGCCCTGGTGGATGGCGAATCGGGCGAGATCATGGGCACCATGAAGATCACCGACAAATATGAGATCGACAAGGCCCACGAGTGCATGATGGTCTACAAGACCACCGACATGGAGCACCCCGGCGTCAAGATGGTCATGGCCCAGGGCAAGTACAACCTGGCCGGCC
>DYHB01000032.1 GCA_020724415.1 Thiobacillus sp. | reverse complement strand
TCATCGCCAGACTCCCAAACAAAAAGCCCACCCTTCGGTGGGCTTTTTTATTCCTTCCGGTTTCATGGCGTCAACGATGGGCTGGATCTGGGTGGGGTAGATGCTCCACTGGCACTGACAAATCCATGCACCAGACCTCGTAGAGGGCCGTGGCGCTCTGTAGCGGTACGCGCTCGTTCATCGGCCGCTTACCCTTCTTGCGATTCTGTACGGCCAGGTTGGCCAGGCTATATAGCCTGTAGATGCGCTTGTGATTGACGGGCGCGAACTGGACGCGAATCAGATCGTGGATACGCCGATAGCCAAACCGACGTCGGCACTGGCCATGTCAATGATGGCCGCTGACAACGCACGTGTCTTCTCGTCCGGCAACGGCGGGTGTCGATAGCTATCCCTTGCAAGCCCCACAAGCCGGCAGGCACGGCGCTCAGAGAGATCGTGTCGTTCGATCATCTGTTGAACCGCGTTCCGTTTGGTTTGTGGGGCTAGCGCTTTACCCCGAGTACATCCTTCAGAGCGTGCATGTCGAGGTGAGCCTCTGCCGTGAGTTTCTTGAGCTTGGCATTCTCCGCCTCCAGCTCCGCAGCCGTTTGGCATCCGCAACCTCCATGCCGCCGTATTTGGCTCGCCATTAGTAGAAGGTTGCATCGCTAAAGTCGCCACGACGGCACAACTCCTTGACCGGCAGGCCCGCTTCGGCCTCATTCAGGAACCCAATGATCTTCGCTTCTGAATATCTACTCGTCTACATGTCCGTCATTTGCCATAGGTTGACGGACTTCTCTGCTTTAAATTGTTACGGCTCAGGTGGGGCTGGTCACAATCCAGGCTCGACGTGCCGACCAATGACAGGAGGAGCGTCCACCGGCTCGCGCCTGCAGTCTCTTACACCATGGCTCCTGTCTCGGTTTTGGGAGGCTTGATGAAGTCTTCGCGTGAGACGCCCAGCCAAAGTACGATGGGACTGGCTACGAGCACGGAAGAGTATGTGCCGACAATGATGCCCAAGCTGAGTGCCAGGGCGAATCCATAGAGTACCTCACCGCCCAGGAACAGCATGGCCAGAACCATCAGGAGCGTGGTGCCACTGGTAATGACCGTACGGGACAACGTTGCGGTTTTGGCATTGTCCATGATGGCAGCGATGTCGTTGGAGCGTGTCTTGCGGAAATTCTCACGTATTCGGTCAAACACCACCACCGTATCGTTCACTGAATAACCCAGAATGGCGAGGATTGCAGCGAGTACAGTGAGGGAGAATTCCCATTGGAATAGGGAAAATATGCCCAGCACGATGAAAATGTCATGGGAGGTGGCAAAGATGGCGCCTGCCGCGAATCGCCATTCGAATCGAATGGCCAGATAGATGACCACGCCTATGGAGACTACGAGCAGTGCCAGGGCGCCATCTTCGAAGAGTTCACTACCTACTTGCGGACCGACGAATTCGACCCGTCTGAGTTCCGTATTCGGGTCTGCCGCACGCAGTATGTTGATGACCTTTTCGGAAAGTTGGGCAGACGTTACTCCCGCCTTCACTGGAAGACGGATGAGGACGTCTTTTGACGTGCCGAAGTTCTGCACTTGAGCATCCCCATGGCCGGCACGGGTCAGTTGCAGGCGAATGGCTTCCAGGTCTGCCGTGTTCGGATAGCCCACTTCCATGACCGTGCCGCCGGTGAAGTCCACGCCAAGGTTGAGGCCTTTGGTGGCAAGCAGTGCAATGGAGCCAATGATGGCGACCAACGAGAAGAAAATCGTGGTCCTGGCCCATCGCATGAAGGGGATGTCGCGGGTTAGGTGAAACAGTTCCATGGTGTGATCCAATCAGATGGAGACTTTGGTCAAGCGCTTGATCCGGCCATAGCTGAGATTGACGGCGGCACGGGATACGACGACCGAGCTGAACAGTGACGTCAGGATGCCCAGACACAGGGTGACGGCGAAGCCACGTACTGGGCCGGAACCAAGCCAGAACAAGGCGAAGCCCGCGATAAGCGTCGTGATGTTGGCGTCCAGAATGGTGTCCCAGGCACGCTCATAGCCAGCCGCAATGGATGCCTGGGGTGAGTTGCCCAGGCGCAGTTCTTCACGGATGCGTTCGGCGATGATGACGTTGGCGTCAATGGCCATGCCCAGGGTGAGCGCAATACCTGCGATGCCTGGCAGGGTCAGCGTGGCCTGCAGCATTGAAAGAACCGCGATCAGGAGGAACATGTTGGTGGCCAGGGCGAACACGGATACCAGACCGAATCCCCGGTAATACACCACCATGAAGGCAGCGATCAGTGCAAAACCTACCAGGGTGGAATTGAAGCCCTTGCTGATGTTCTCCTTGCCCAGGCTGGGGCCGACGGTCCTTTCCTCGACGATTTCCATGGGGGCCGCCAAAGCGCCTGCGCGAAGCAGCAAGGCCACATCCTTGGCTTCCTCGGTGGAGTCCATGCCGGTGATCTGTACGCGCCCGCCGCCGATTTCTTCCCGAATCACGGGCGCCGTGACGACTTCCGTGCGGCTTTTCTCGATGAGCAGTATGGCCATGCGCTTGCCGACGTTTTCACGGGTGACGTTCTTGAAAATGCGGGCCCCCCGGCCGTCCAGATTGATATGTACCGCCGCTTGGCCGTTGTTGTCGAACCCGGGCTGTGCGTCCGTGATGTACTCGCCCGTGAGTACGACGGCTTTCTTGACCAGGATGGGCGCGCCGTTACGCTCCAGGTAATACTCCGTGGCAAAAGGAACCTGGCCGCGTGCAGCAGCTTCCATCCGAACCGGATCCTGCATGGCCTCTTCCTCCACCATGCGCACTTCCAGTGTGGCGGTGCGACCCAGGATTTCCTTGGCCTTGGCGGTGTCCTGTACGCCGGGCAACTGGACCACGATCCTGTCTGTTCCCTGCTGCTGGATGACGGGTTCGGCCACGCCAAGCTCGTTGACCCGGTTGCGCAAGGTGGTCAGGTTTTGCTGCAGGGCGTCTTCCTGGGTTTTCTTGCGGGCTTGTTCACGCAAGGTGGCCGTCAGGGTGAATTCCTCGCCCACTTGGCCACGGGCCAGCATCAGATCGGGATACAGGCCATCGATCATCTCCTGGGCTTGCTGAAGCATGGCTTCGTCCCTGAAGCGCATGCGCAGGGTATCTCCCTCCAGGCTCAGTCCACTGTAGCGAATCTTTTGCTCCCGCAATTGGGAGCGGATGTCACTTTGATATCGGTCCGCCGCCTTCTCAAGGGCCTTGGGCATGTCCACCTGGAGGAGGAAGTACACGCCGCCACGCAAGTCCAGGCCCAGGTACATGGGCAGGGCGCCCAGGGAACTGAGCCAGCCGGGTGAGGCGGGCAACAGGTTCAATGCCACCGTGTACTGATTGCCCAACTGTTGCTGGAGCACGTCCTTGGCCTTGAGCTGGGTGTCCGTGTCGGGAAGGCGGACCTTGATGCCCCGTTCATCCAGGGTCAGGCCATCGGCCGTCACGCCGTTCTGGGTGAGTGTGGACTCGACTTTTGCCATCAGCGTGGCGTCCACTTTCTCCGTGGTACGGATTGGCGCAACTTGAACGGCAGGCACTTCTCCGAAAAAGTTCGGCAGGGTGTAGAGGGATCCTGCCAGCAAGGCAATGCCAACAATGATGTACTTCCAGAGGGGATAACGATTCATTTGATTGGGGCGGTTTCAGATGTGGAAACGGGGCGCGTTGCGCCCCGTTTGAGGGTTATTTCAGATCTTTGAGGGTGCCTTTGGGCAGGACGGCCTGTATGGCGGCGCGCTGGAAGACGGTTTCCACGCCATCGGCGATCTCCACATTCACGTATTGCTCGGAGATCTTGCTTACTTTCCCTACCTGACCGCTTCCGGTGATGACCTCATCACCCTTCTGCAGGGCCTCCTGCATCTTGCGCTGTTCCTTGGCCCGCTTCATCTGGGGTCTGATGATCAGGAAATAGAACACCACGAAGATGACGATCAAGGGCAGGAAGCTGAGGAACGGATCCGGCTGGGCGGGATCGGCAGCGTAAGCGGGGGAAATCAGCATGAAGGGCTCCATGGAATAAATTTTCAGCATTCTAACATGGGGTTGCGCGGGCTTTTTTAAAGGTGTCTACATAGTTCTTGTAGGTGCCGGCCGCTATGGCGTCACGCAGCTCGGACATCAGGGTCTGGTAATAGTGCAGGTTGTGGAGCGTGTTGAGGCGTCCGGCCAGGCTTTCCCCGGTACGGAAGAGGTGATGAAGATAGGCCCGGCTGAAATGCCGGCAGGTATAGCAACCACAGCTGGCATCGATGGGGTTGTGGTCGTTCCTGTGTTTGGCATTCTTGATCCGCAGGTCGCCGTGGCGGGTAAAGAGCACGCCATGGCGCGCATTGCGTGTGGGCATGACGCAGTCGAACATGTCGACGCCAAGTCCAACCGCTTGGACGATGTCCTCCGGCGTGCCCACGCCCATGAGGTAGCGCGGGCGGTTCTCGGGCAATTGGGGCGCGGTGTGAGCCAGGATGCGTGCCATGTCCTCCTTCGGTTCCCCCACGGACAACCCGCCAATGGCATAGCCATCGAAACCCAGTTCGGTCAACCCAGCCAGGGAAAGGTCACGCAGCTCCTCGTGCATGCCCCCCTGGACGATGCCGAACAGGGCGTTGGGGTTGTCGCCGTGGGCAGCCTTGGATCGGGCGGCCCAGCGCAGGCTGAGCTCCATGGATTGCCTGGCCGTGGCCTTGTCTGCAGGGTAAGGGGTGCACTCGTCAAAGATCATCACGATGTCCGAATTCAGGGCGCGCTGGATCTCCATGCTTTTTTCGGGAGTCAGCATGAGCCGGGCTCCGTCAAGGGGCGACGCGAATCGCACTCCTTCCTCGGTGATCTTGCGCAGATGGGTCAGACTGTAGACTTGGAAGCCCCCCGAGTCGGTCAGGATGGGGCCTTGCCAGCCCATGAAATCGTGCAGCCCCCCGAATCCATGGACCACCTCCAGACCGGGGCGCAGCCACAAGTGGAATGTGTTCCCCAGGATGATCTGGGCGCCCAGGTCCCGCACCTCGTCGGGTGTCACCGATTTGACGGCGCCGTAGGTCCCCACGGGCATGAAGATGGGGGTTTCCACCACGCCATGGGCCAGGGTCAGACGACCACGCCGGGCCAGACCGTCCCGGGCTAGAAGCTGATAGTCCAAAGGTATCTTTCTTAAATCACTGAATGTGGCATTTTAACGGTGCACGACAAATTTGCCCTGCTGACCAACTTCCTGGAGGTAATACGACATGAAAACGCGCTGGCTGCATGTGCTGTGGTTGGTGTGGCCCCTGGTGGTCCAGGCCGAGGGGGTCATCCATGAGCGATTGAGTCTGACCCGATCCGACGTGGAGATTCCGGTGGAAGTGGCCATGCCTCCCGGACCAGGCCGCTTTCCGCCCGTACTCTACATCCATGCCAAGCGCGGCTATGACGAGGCCGATCGCCGGCATGTCCTGGAGCTGGCCGGGCAGGGCTTCCTGGTGGTGGCCCCGGACTGGTTGAGCGGTCGCATGATCGAACGCTGGCCGGCCGAACATGACCCCGAGACCGAACGGGATGTGGAGGCGGCCCTGGATTACTTGCGCCAGCATCCCAGGGCTGCCAGCCAGCCGGTGGGCATCGTTGCCCTGTCCCGGGGGCCGTATTACGCCATCCGGCTGGCGGATCGGCGGGGTGCGGATATCGCCGCCATCGTGAGTTACTACGGCCACATGCAGAATCCCAATGCCCCCGAGCCGGATCAGTTGTTCAGGGTGGCGCCCGAAGTCATGCGCATCACGACACCCATGTTGTTCCTGATCGGCGAGCAGGATTTCGAACTGCGTCGCATGAATGGCGGGCGGGCCTTCTATGCGCTATGGGAGCGGGGCGTGCCGGTGGAGTATCAGGTCTATCCCATGGCCCGGAGAGCCTTCGACTTCCGACAGGATCAGACGCCTGAGGAAAAGATAGCCACGCGTCATGCCCGCCAGCGGGCCAATGAATGGCTCCGGCGCTGGATGAAACCATCCAACTGAGTCTCCCACCTCGGGGTCCAAGCGGGGCCCAGGCCTACAGGCGCTATGCCGGTGCCTGGGGTTGGCGCTCGATCAGCATGGCATCGCCATAGCTGAAAAAGCGATACCGGGCAGCCACGGCATGTTGGTAGGCGCTTTGCATCAGGGTGGTGCCACCGAACGCGGCGACCAGCATCAACAGTGTGGATTTCGGCAGGTGGAAGTTGGTGATGAGTCGTTCAACAACCCTGAAACGATAGCCCGGGGTAATGAAGATGTCCGTCTCACCCATCCCGGGCTGCAGACTGCCGGATTGGCTGGCGGCTTCCAGGGCGCGCATGGAGGTGGTGCCGACGGCCGTGACGCGGCCTCCACAGGTTTTGGCCCGGGCCACGGCGGCCACGGTTTCCTCCGGGATGTGGTACAGCTCGCTGTGCATGACGTGATCTGCGATGTTGTCCACTCGAACCGGCTGGAAAGTGCCTGCGCCCACGTGCAAGGTGACGAAGGCGGTACGTACTCCCATGGACTGCAGACGATCCAACATGGCTTGATCAAAATGCAGTCCGGCCGTCGGAGCGGCCACGGCGCCCGGGGTGCGGGCATACACGGTCTGGTAACGCAGATCGTCGTCACGCTCGGCGGGCCGCTCCAGATAGGGCGGCAAAGGCACCTCGCCATGGGCTTCCAGCCATTCAAGGACCGTCTTCGCGGGATCAAAGGCCAGCCTGTACAAATCGCCCTGCCGGTCCAGCACCCGAGCCCGGACGGCCTCTCCGAATGTGAGCTCCATCCCGTTCTTGGGAGGTTTGCTGGCCCGGATGAAAACAAGCGCTTCATGCTCCGACAGCACGCGCTCCACCAGGGCCTCGATGTGCCCACCGGTCTCTTTCTGCCCGAACAGGCGGGCCTTGATGACCCGGGTGTCGTTGAAGATCAGCAGATCATCCGGCTGGAACAGGTCCGGCAACTGGCTGAACAGCCGATCCTGGTACATGGACAAGGCCCCGTCCACATGCAGCAGGCGGCTGGCGCTGCGCTCCGGCAAGGGGTGGCGGGCGATCAACTCGTCCGGAAGCGTGTAGTCGAAGTCGCTGGTTTTCATGATGGGGAGTGATTATACGTTGCCCGTTCATGCGTTTTTTCGCGATAATCCGTAACCCTCACCTGCCCGGGTGGCGGAATTGGTAGACGCAGTGGACTCAAAATCCACCGCTAGTGATAGCGTGCCGGTTCGAGTCCGGCCCCGGGCACCAGCATGTCTTGACACCGGCCATTTCCCGGAAGTTCTCGTCGCAGGTAACGATTCCCAGTCAGCAGCCTGGAACAGCTTCGCAATATATCCTTATTGAAATGGTCGGATATTGCTCTAAAGTGGTTGGAGTATTGCTTTAGTGTTTGAGCCGCGACGCAAGAATGCATGTATGACCATGCACAGCTAAACTACATTAAACCTGTACATGCTTGGTGGAAGGCACCACGTCAGACATTAAGGAAGGAGACTGAGATGGCAGAGGAGACCAATCCGGCATGGGGATTAAGCCAAACGACAGCGCAACTGGATAGATCATGGAGAGACCTGTTTAGTCGTTTGCGTGCGATTCTTTACCCATTATTCATTGCCATTCCATTAGCATTGGTCGGTTGCGGTGGTGATGGGGGTGATGCGGTGACCATCGGGCCTGAAGGCGGTACCGTTACTTCAAGCGATGGTCTGCTGAAGCTGACCATTCCTGAGGGGGCGCTGGCTACGCCGACTGAAATCACCATCACTAAACTGGCCATAGCCGATATCGATGAATCCATCCGGGAGGCTTTTGATATCCACGGGCACTACAAGTTGGAGCCGGATGGCCAGCAGTTCAACCTGCCGGTGACAGTGGCGTTGACCTATCCGGGTGCAAACAGCGCTTCAAATCAGGAGATCGAGGTGCCGCAAGCCTTTATCCTGCACAAATCGGGTCAAGCGATCAGTCTGCCCGAGACCCAGGAGGTGGCTCTCGATGCCGACGCAGGCACAGTCACTGTCTCGGCACAAATCAGCAGTTTCTCCCAGGTTTGGGACAACCTGCCTCGTGATGGCTCCCTGAGGGTTCGTTTCTCTGGCGTACCCAATACGGCGCTTGTAGGCTCAGGCTTTGCAGCGTCCGCTACCGTGTCCAGCTCGGCGACATCAAAAATTAGCATTGATCAGGCGATTGCTACCCTTGAGGGAGCGCGTCCTGTATTCAACTCGGATTTGGAAAATACTGATGACAAATACAATTTAGGCGCCTTCTCGCCAAACAATGCTAGGACGGTTACCGAAAGTGCATCATTCGGATGTAGCGCATCAGGGACAGGGCTATTCCTTGGCAAGGTCGAGTTCAATAACTATGACTTGTTCCAAATGCTCACTCTTGAAGGGGCGTTACTCGCTGGGTTTGATGGACCCACATCGACCATCTACACATCCAGGGCGCGTCGGGCGGTCGCTTGCATAAATGGCACGGGCGGTGATTCTGGGACAGATGGCAACACCACTGATCCCGGGACCCCAACCCCGAGTGGGGTGATCGGCTTGAACCTGAGCACGAGCGCTATGTCTTTCGTGCATCACGTGGGCTCAACCGAGTGCTGGCAGACGGTGGGCACATTCTCGGTCGCTAATACCGGCACTACGTCGGGAGCGTACTCCGTTACACCCAGCACATCTTCATTGGCGGTCTCGCCAGAGAGCTTCACACTCGGTGCAGGTGAGACGACAAACGTGACGGTCAGTTTTACTTGCGCGCAAACCACCTCGTTCACGGGAACGCTTCAAGTCACAGGGACGGGTACGGGTGGCCCCGTGAACGCTACCGTGACTGTATCGGGCGAGGTGGGGCCGTAGTGCGGGAAATCCCAGACGTAGCCAGCGTTTTTTGAGTGATCATGAACGCTGACTGCCCGAAGGTGCACGCAAGATCGTGCGCCGTTTCGACGATCGGCGAGTTGACGGCAAGTGTGGTGTTGCCCGCTACGGTTGCATGAGGGCAATGCGAGGCTTTGTAGGTGCGGCTAGGTATCATAGTCTTGTACTCTCCTGATGTAGGGGCACCGCTGGCTACGAGGGTAACCCTCGTGTTGGGCTGTGTACCTTGGAATTGAACTGTGCGGCCATGGCCAGCCACTGCCATGGGTGCAGCCACCAGATGTCATCATTGGGGGTGGTGGTACTAGTTGTATTCACTGGGTGGTGCCCAGCTGCACCTCGTCCTGGGTCTCCCAGTAGTACTGGGATGAAGCTCGATTAGTACAGAGTTCGTGGACTCAAAATCCACCTCTAGTGATAGCGTGCCGGTTCGAGTCCGGCCCCGGCACCAAATCACAAATGACAAAGGCCCCATTCGGGGCCTTTTCAACGTCAGACTTGACGGTATCGCAGCTTATTTGACTTCGTAGTCCTGACTGCCCACCAGCAGGTCGTTCATGAAGATCTCGACGCGGTACTGACCCACCGGCCAGCCATCGGGCTTGTTGATGTGAAACTCCGTGGTGGCTGGGCCAGCGGTGTCCAACTCCTGCATGGTCTCGTTCACCAGGGTGACCTGGTCGCCCATGCGGTAGGTCCAGACGGCTTTCAGCATGGCCTTGCCGGTCCCGGCGGTGGCGACCGAAGCGTAGATGGTGTCACTGCTGGTGAAGCTGGAAGCGGGCATGGCCACTTGTTTGTCTTCGCCAATCTGGTTGCCCAGGGTGACGGTTTGAAACGCGACCGGGATGTTGACCAGGTCCTGGGCCACGGGGGCCGGTGCAGGGGCGGCCGGCTCGACTGCGGGGGGGGCTTCTTCTTTCTTGCTGCATCCTGCGCCCATCAGGCCGACGAGTGCGAGGACGGCGAGGGTGCGTGCCATGGGGGTTAACATCGGTGTGCTCCTTGGTTCGAGTTGTCAGGGGGTTCGGTGGTGGGGTTCAGGCGTCCGGCAGTGGGATCTTGATGACTTGTCCAGGATAGATCTTGTTAGGGTCCTTGATCTCGTCCTTGTTGGCCTCGTGAATGAGGTTCCAGGCGTTTGCGTTGCCCAGTTCCCGCTTGGCAATCTTCGACAGGCTGTCGCCCGGCTGGATGGTGTAGGTCTTGAATGCGGGTTGGGGCGTTTCTGCCGTGCTCGACGCGCCACTTTGGACGTTGGAAAAATCCGGCATGCCGTTGCTGGGCTGGGATGTCATGGGCGCGCTCCTGAAGGGTATGGGGTGACGATTATCGCGCCTCGGGCGGATCGGGCCTTGTGAATCTGGTCACAAGGGTGATGTGCCGTGGCCGCCTGGGGCAGTTGGGCAGGGAGGATGGGGTCATTCTACCCATTGCAGTATGTCGGCCATGGGTTGGCGGGTCTTGGCAGGCTGGGGATGGGTGCGATAGCCAAAGGCAGCCATCACGGAAAGGCCCCAGTCCTGGGGTGCCAGCAGGCCTGCCTGCTGGAGAATGTGTTCGGCCCCGGCCAGATCGAATCCTTCGATGGGGCATGAGTCGATGCCGAGCATGGCAGCCGTGGTCATCATGTTGCCCAGGGCAATGTAGGTCTGCCGGCAGGCCCATTCGAACTGGACGCGTTCATTCCCGGCCAGTCCGAAATCCGTTTCGTGAAACTTGCGATAGACGGCTGCCTTCATGTCCATGCGTTCCGGGGTCAGGCCCTGGACGTCACGCATCATGTGCAGGATGTGTTCCGCCCCGGGCTTCATGCCGGACTTGCGGGCCAGGATGGCGATGTAATGGCTGGCGGTGGGCAGCTGTTTCTGGCCGCCCCAGGTGACGCCGAGCAGCTTTTCCCGCAACCCGGGGCTTTGGATCACCAGGAAGCGCCAGGGCTCGAAGCCGTAGGAGCTGGGGGAGAGGCGACCGGTTTCCAATATGACATCGAAATCCTCCCGGGAGATCTTGCGCCCGGGGTCGAACGCCTTGCAGGCATGGCGAAACTGGAAGGCCTGGAGGATGCTTGCCTTGTCGATCATGTCGTTTTCAGGTCCCAATCTTGATTTGTTGAGCCCCAGGGTTGGCCCGCGGCGCCCAGGGAGGCATGTTGCCAAGTGTCGGTCAGGACTCGGGACGCTGGGCCCCGTGTACGTATAATGCCATGTCGATTCGTCAACCTGAACCTGCCCACATGGATTCCCTGGCCCTGATCCTGCATGCCCTGAAGCGGGCGGCCCAGGATGTGTTTAACCCGCGCATGTTTGCCCTAGTCCTGTGGCCCATGGGCCTGGCCTTGCTGGTCTGGTCCCTGCTGGCCTGGATGTTTGGCAGCACTTGGCGGGAGGCCATGGAATCGCTCTTGGTCATGACCCCTCTGCCGGGCTTGGCAGAATGGCTGGGAGCAGACTGGCTGCTGGGTTCCACTGCCTTTTTTTTCATCATCGTGCTCTGGCTGCCCCTGGTATATGCCACGGCCCTGCTCATCACGTCCCTGGCCTTGATGCCCTTGATCGTGAAGTTCGTGGCCGAGCGGGATTATCCCGGGCTGGAGCGTTTCCACGGAGGCACATGGATGGGCAGCGTGCTGAATGGTCTGGTGGCCCTGGTGCTCTATGTCCTGGCCTGGGTGGCGCTGTTGCCACTATGGCTGCTGGCGCCCTTCGGTATCGTGGTGTCGCTGGCCTTGAATGCCTGGCTCAACCAGAGACTGTTCATCTATGACGCCGCCTCTGAGCATGCCGATGTCAACGAGCTATCCGGGCTGCGCAAGCAGGGGGGCTGGCCCTTGTTCGGCCTCAGTGCCTTCCTGGGTTTCCTGCATTTTGTGCCTGTGCTCAATCTGTTGGCCCCGGTCTACATGGGCCTGGCATTCACCCACTATGGTCTTGGCCGCCTGGCCTCCGTACGGAGGGTGCAGGCATGATTCATGGCATCGGCACGGATCTGGTTTCGATTGTCCGGATGGAGGCACTTGTCCATCGATTCGGCGATCGGGCGGCCCGGCGCATCCTGGCGGGTTCCGAGTGGGTGGACTATGACCGGACCCGGTCCAAGGGGCGTTTTCTGGCCAAGCGATTCGCCGCCAAGGAGGCCTTGGCCAAGGCTCTGGGTACCGGGCTGCGGGGTGCCGTCAGTCTGGGCAACATCGCGGTGGGTCACGATGACTTGGGCCGGCCCCGATACGAGCTGGCGGATGAACTGGCGGCCTGGATGCAGTCCAGTGGCCTGGTGCGAACCCACTTGAGCCTGAGCGATGAACGGGATCACGCCCTGGCGTTTGCTTTGGTGGAGACAGAATGATCAGTCCTAACCGTGTGCCCCTGGGGCCCCTGATGCTGGATGTGGAAGGGGTGTCGTTGACGGATGCCGACCGGCGTCGCCTGAATCATCCGGCCGTGGGTGGGGTGATCTTGTTCAGCCGGAATTACGAGACGCCCCAGCAGGTGACCGAATTATGCCGGGAGATCCATGGCATGCGTTACCCGCCCCTGTTGATCGCGGTGGATCATGAGGGCGGCCGGGTCCAGCGGTTCAGGTCCGGGTTTACGCTCATTCCGCCCATGCGCAGCTTCGGGGAACTTTGGGACGACCATCCCAATACCGCCAAGCGATTGTGCCGGGAGGCCGGCTATGTCATGGGAGCGGAGTTGCGGGCCGTGGGGGTGGATTTCACCTTTGCGCCGGTGCTGGACCTGGATTACGGGAACAGCAGCGTCATCGGAACACGGGCCTTCCACCGGGAGCCCCGGGCGGTGGAAGAGCTGGCCCATGCCCTGGTACTGGGGTTGCATGAGGCGGGCATGAATGCCGTCGGCAAACACTTCCCCGGCCATGGGTACGTGCGAGCCGATTCCCACCTGGCCATGCCGGTGGATGAGCGGGAGCTGATGGATCTGCAACTGGCCGACATGATGCCGTTCCGCCGCCTGATCGAGCTGGGGCTGGCCGGGATCATGCCGGCCCACGTCCTCTATTCCTCGGTCGACCCCCTGCCGGCCGGATTTTCACGCCGCTGGCTCAAGGACATCCTGCGTGGGGAGCTGGGCTTCGAGGGCATCATCTTCAGTGATGACCTGTCCATGGAAGGCGCCCAGCTTGGCGGCAACGTGGTCGAACGGGCCGAGGCGGCCCTGGCGGCCGGCTGCGACATGGCCTTGCTGTGCAACCGACCGGATCAGGCGGACATCCTGCTGGCAGGACTCAAATGGTCGACGCCGGCGGTATCCCTGATCCGCTTTGCCCATATGCATGGCCGTCCCCACCCCCCCGACAGGGTGGCCCTGCACGAGAGTCCCCGTTATGCCAATGCCTTGCGCCAGCTCGCCGGCGTCGGCCATGGGGATGCCGAGCTGGCCCTGCATGATGTCACCAATACCTGTGGCAAAGCCTGAAGCCGTCCAGCCAGGCGCGGTCTCCCTGGACCGCGGCACCGATCATGTCCGGCATCACCTGGGCCATGCGGGCCAGCACAGGCATCTCATCGGCGCCCTGACCCTGACCCTGGGCTTTGCCTTCGTCGAGGCCCTGGCCGGAGTGTGGTCAGGTTCCCTGGCCCTGATCGCGGATGCCGGCCACATGTTGACCGATTCCGCCGCCCTGGGCCTGGCCGCCCTGGCGGCCTGGCTGGCCCGCAAGCCTCCGTCCGGGCGCCATACCTATGGTCTGGTGCGGGCTGAAATCCTGGCCGCCTTGTTCAACGGCCTGTTGATGTTGATGCTCATCGCCTTCATCGTCAAAGAGGCCTGGGAACGCTTCGCCGAGCCGAGGGACATTCAGGGCGAGATGGTGCTGGTGGTGGCCATCCTGGGGTTGCTCATCAATCTGGCGGTGGCCTGGAGGCTGTCCAGAGGGCAACGGGACCTGAATACCCGTGGCGCCCTGATGCATGTGATGGGGGACTTGATGGGGTCTGTGGCCGCCATTACGGCCGGGGTGGTCATCACCCTGACCGGATGGACCCCCATTGATCCCCTGCTTTCCCTGCTGGTGGCCGGCTTGATTCTGGTGTCGGCCTGGCGCTTGTTGTCGGAAGCCCTGCATGTCCTTCTGGAGGCGGTGCCCGACCATCTCGACTTGAATGTCGTGCATCGCGCCCTGTCGAACATCGATGGCGTTGTTTCGGTCCATGATTTGCATGTCTGGTCGCTGTCGTCCGGAACCATTGCCTTGTCCGCCCATGTGGATGTGGAGACTTTTCAAGATTGGTCCCGGGTATTGCAGGAATCCCGGGAGTTGTTGGCCAGCCGTTATGGCATCTGTCATGTCACCCTGCAGCCCGAGGCTGTAGGCAAAAAGGAGTCGTCCCCATGAAACCCCGTCAGTATTTTTCCCGTCCTCGGGTGGGCCGTGACGCCGAACGCTTGATCTGGCTTGCCCAGGGCCTGGCAGAGGCGGGGAGCCGGGTGGAGGACGCTTATTGGGATGGCGCCTTGTCCGCCTTGGTGGACAAGTTGTTGGATGACGGCCGGGAGGAGCCCTTTACCCAGGCCCTGGAACATCTCAACGAACTCCAGCCCAGGGCCTATGACGAATTGGCCGACCTGATCGAGTCCAGAACCGAAAGCCGTCTGACGGATGGCGAGTCCGGACCAGTCCAGATGTTGCTCATCGCCATGCCCATTTTAGCCTGGTCCCGTTTCGGCATTCCGGCCCGAAGCCTGGGGGAGACTGTTCGGGGTGGTTTGAGGGCCCAGTTGCTGGCCCATGTCCTTGCGGATGGCGTTCGCCTGGCTCTGGCGGATTTCCTGTTCAGTCCCGATCAGCTCCCCAAGGGGTATGTGGAGACCCGGCGCCTGGCCCAGGCCTTGTTCGGTGCCCTGCAGGAAGGGCGAGATCACGAGGTATCCGAGTCGACCCTGCCGGAGGCCGGTCAATACATATCGGATGTCCGATATCTTCTGGGCGCCGTGGCGGTGCCCCTGGGACATGGGGTATTCCGCTGGAACGAGGCCGATGGCCATCGGGAGGAAGCCCTTCGCCAATGGCGGAGCCAGGGGGGCGCCAATATTCAGCCGGTGATGACCGGATGTGCCCTGGATCTGGTCCTCCCGGATGCCTATTTCGCGGCTTGGCGGAGCGCAGACAAGGCGGGCCGTCCCTTCTCCCTGAGCACGGCAGTGGCCTACCTGGAGGCGGTGCTGGATTTGAAGCCCGCCGATCTTTGGGCGGCATTGGCCCCCTTCCAGGATCAGCGGGTGCGGGAGTGGCGTGTCGGCCTGGGCCGCCGGGGCGAGGAGGATGTGCTGTATGGCGTGGTCTGGCCTCAACTCGGCGCCGAGGATGACGGTGCAGACCCGGGGCCGGACATCGCCGGCCTGCTCCATGCCGCCGGCGTGGGGCAGGTGGTTCTGCTGGAGCAGGTCATGCCTTTGGAGTACTGCGAGGATTGCGGCGCGCCCATGTTCCCGAACCTGGAGGGCGAACCCGTCCATGCCGGCATGCCCGACCAGGAGGGCACCGGATCCGACCACTTGCATTGAAGCCGCCACGTACCAGGATAGTCCGTTGCCAGATTCCCGTTATTCTCCATTCGACCCCGATTGCCGGGCCTGTCCCAGGCTGGCCAGTTACCTGGACCGGTCCCGTTCGACGGTGCCGGATTGCCATTGCCGGCCGGTGCCGCCCTTTGGTGCTGACCGGCCGGGCCTGCTCATCGTCGGGCTGGCCCCGGGCCTGCATGGCGCCAATCGCACCGGAAGACCCTTTACCGGGGATTATGCCGGCGTGCTCCTCTATGAAACCCTGCATGGGTATGGCTATGCCAGTGGGCCGGTCTCCACGTCCCTGAGCGATGGCCTGGTCTTGCATGACTGCCGCATCACCAATGCGGTGAAGTGCGTGCCGCCCGAAAACAAGCCGGAGGGCACCGAAATCCGCCGATGCAACGGTTTTTTGCGTGCGGAATTGGCGGACTTGCCTGACCATGCCCTCATCCTGGCCCTGGGCCTGGTCGCCCACAAGGCCGTGTGCATGGCCCTGGACGTGAGGCTGTCTGCCTACCCCTTTGCCCACGGCGCCGAGCATGTCCTGCCGGATGGGCGCATCCTGTTCGATAGTTACCACTGTAGCCGCTACAACACCCAGACCCGTCGACTGACGCCCGACATGTTCCGGGCCGTATTCGACCGGATCGCCCTTAGGAGGAAGTGACCATGCCCGTCGTGACCATCAAGCTGGCCGGGAGCCTGACCCGGGAGCAGCGCCAGCAAATCGCCAAGGAAATCACCGACACCCTGGAACGGGTGGCCCTGAAACCAAAGCGGTACACCTATATCGCTTTCGAGGAGTTGCCGGATGAGAATTGGGCCATCGCCGGACAGTTGCTGGACGAGGAATAAGAAACCCCCGCCATGGGGCGGGGGTGAGTGTGTGCCAAGCGTCGACTAAGTGTCGGCTTGGCGTCGGCTAAGCGTCACCTCCTGGCCAAGGGCCAGGGTGACGGGTTTTGCCCCAGGGGGTCAGTTCTTGGCCCTGAGTTCGACACGCCGGTTTTCAGCCCGGCCCTCCGGGGTGGCGTTGTCTGCCAGGGGCTCGGTTTCGCCATAGCCGCGGGCCGTCATCCGGTCGGCCGTCACTCCTTGCTGGACAAAGTACTCCATGACCGTCACGGCGCGACGCTGGGACAGTTCCTGGTTGTACTGGTCATTGCCCACGCTGTCCGTGTGTCCGGCAATTTCAACGGCGAAGCCGGGATAGCGCTTCATGATGGCCACAGCCTCGTCCAGGATCGCCGTTGAGCCAGATTTGAGGGTGGCCTGGTCATTGTCGAAGCGTACCCCGTTCAGTACCAGGGTGCCTGGCAGGGAACAGCCCTGGGCATTGACGCGATCGCCCCGGGGCGTGTCCGGGCAGAGATCAGGGGTCCTGTCCGGGATGCCATCCCCGTCGGTGTCCATGTCGCACCCTTCGCCATTCACCTTGTGGCCCACCGGGGTGTTCGGGCAACGATCGAGCCGATCCACCACCCCGTCCTTGTCACTGTCGAGCTCGCAGCCCAGTGGGTCGACCCGGGTTCCGGCAGGCGTGCCCGGACACTGGTCCAGACGATCCACCACGCCGTCGCGATCGGTATCGGGTTCGCAGCCCATGGAATTGACCTTTACGCCAGGGCTGGTGCCTGGACACTGGTCCAACCTGTCCACCACGCCGTCGCCGTCGCTATCCAGTTCGCAGCCCAGGGCGTCCACCCTGCTGCCCAAGGGTGTCCCCGGGCACTGATCCAGTCGGTCCAGGACGCCATCCCGGTCGCTGTCCAGCTCGCAGCCCTGGGGGTCCACCTTGGCGCCCAGAGGCGTATCGGGGCAGCGGTCCAGGTTGTCCAGGATACCGTCCCGGTCACTGTCCAGGGGGGCTGGAGGGCTGGGCGCCCGGCAGGGGCTGCCCAGGATGCCCTGGCCCGGACAGCCAATGGTCCGGTACAGCTCATAATCGGTGGTCTTGCCGGTCCGGCTGGCGGCATTGTCCGGGTTGTAGTAGGGGGCCTGTGCCGCTGCTGTGGCGGAAGCCGTGACCAGGGCAAGGCCCAGAACATGCATTGCAAGGGTACGCGTTGATGTCACTGTGTTGTCCTTCATGTCGTGTAACGTTGATGGAAGCCGGCCAAAGGCGTGCCGGAAGGGATGGAGGTGCAGTGAGTTCGCATCCGGGGCCACCGGTCAACCGTACCCCTGATTATGGTTATGGGCTGGATTGTCGATGGAGTTGCAATCGCGATTCAATGCCAGTGGTCAGCCCATACACCCCGTTGGCCAGGCATGGTAATACTAGGGCTGGACATGTACCTGTGAAGCGAGTCACGCCAACGCCATGAACGAAAAGACCCCTGTCGTGCCTTTCGATGCCAAGGCCTTGTTGCCCACGCTGCCCCACCTGCCGGGGGTGTACCGCATGCTGGGGGAACATGGGGAGGCGCTGTACGTGGGCAAGGCCCGGGACCTGAGAAAGCGTGTGTCGAGCTACTTCCAGAAGCATGACCATTCGCCCCGGATCCGCCTCATGGTGGAGCAGATCCGGGAGGTGCAAATCACCGTGACCCGGTCGGAATCGGAAGCCCTGCTGCTGGAGAACAACCTCATCAAGGGCCTGAACCCGCGCTACAACATCCTGTTCCGGGACGACAAGTCCTATCCCTACCTGGTCCTGTCCGGCCATGCCTATCCACGACTGGGGTATTTCCGGGGCAGTACGGACAAGGTCCACCGCTATTTCGGCCCCTATCCCAATGCCTATGCCGTGCGGGAAAGCATGCAGATATTGCAGAAGGTGTTTCGCCTGCGCACATGCGAGGACACGGTGTTCGCCCATCGCTCCCGGCCCTGCTTGCTATTTCAGATTCACCGGTGCAGCGGCCCCTGCGTGGGGGCGATCAGCGCAGAGGCCTATGGTCGCGAGGTGGCCAACGCGGCCATGTTGCTGGAAGGCAAGGCCAGTGATCTTCTGTCGGCCATCACCCGGAGAATGGAGCACGCCGCCAGCGAACTGCGCTTCGAGGAGGCCGCCTTGTACCGGGATCAACTCCAGGCCCTGAACCGGGTCCGGGAAAAACAGTTCATGGAAAGCCGCAGCCAGCAGGATGTGGATGTGGTGGGCCTGGCCGTGCGATCGGGTGTCGCCTGCGTGTATCTGATGATGATCCGGGGTGGGCGCAATCTGGGCGGACGGGCCTTCTTTCCCAGTAATGCCGATGAGGCCGACCCTGCCAGCATCCTGGAGGCCTTCCTGTCCCAGCACTACGCGGCGCTGGCCGTGCCCGGGGTGGTGGTGACTGGGCTGGAGCTCGATGGCATGGAAGCCTGGTTGAGCCAGGAGGCCGGACGCAAGGTGTCTCTGGTCAGCCGTCCTGTGGGGGAACGCCGGGGTTGGCTGCGCCTGGCCGAGGCCAACGCGGTTCAGGCCCTGCTGGCCCGGGAGGGACAGCGTGCCAACCAGGAAACCCGCCTGGCGGCCCTGAATGATGTCTTGCATGAGAGCGCCATCCAGCGCATCGAATGTTTCGACGTCAGCCACACCCAGGGAGAGGCCACGGTGGTGTCCTGCGTGGTCTATGACCGGGGCGCCATGCAGGCTTCGGAGTATCGTCGTTTCAACATCGCCACCCCCACCCCGGGCGACGATTATTACGCCATGCGCGAGGCCCTGACCCGGCGCTATGCCCGTCTGCTGGGGGAATCGGAAGGCAGTCTGGAAGGCGAAGGCAAGATGCCCGACCTCCTGCTTGTGGACGGCGGGCGGGGCCAGGTGAATGTCGCCCTGGAGGCGCTGACCGAACTGGGACTGGGCGACCTGACCCTGTTGGGCGTAGCCAAGGGGGTGGAACGCAAGCCCGGTCTGGAACAACTCATCCTGCCCGACGAGGCCGACCCCCTGATCCTGCCGCCTGACCATCCAGCCCTGCATCTCATCCAGGAGGTCAGGGACGAGGCCCACCGTTTTGCCATTACCGGACACCGGGCCCGGCGGGCAAAAAAACGGACCCGGTCCACCCTGGAGGACATCCCAGGCATCGGCCCCAAGCGCCGCCAGGCCTTGCTGCGCGCCTTTGGGGGGTTGCGCGGCATACAGTCGGCCGGCGTGGAGGAACTGGCCCAGGTGGAGGGCATCAGTCGGGAACTGGCGGAAAAGCTGTATCGGGAATTACACTAGTCGCCCACAGTAAAAGTCCTCCATGACTCTCAACCTTCCCAATATCCTGACCTGGCTCCGAATTGGCCTGATTCCGCTTTTTGTGGCCATTTTTTACCTGCCGGACGGCTGGGTGCCCAAGCACCAGATCAATCTCATCGCCACGGCTCTCTTTGGCCTGGCTGCCGTCACCGACTGGCTGGACGGCTACCTGGCCCGGCGCTTGAGCCAGACCTCGGCGTTCGGAGCGTTCCTGGACCCCGTGGCGGACAAGCTGATGGTGGCGGCAGCCCTGCTGGTGCTCGTGGATCTGGATCGGGCCGGGATCGCGGCGTCCCTGATCATCATCGGCCGGGAAATCGCCATTTCTGCCCTGAGGGAATGGATGGCCCGGGAAGGCAAATCGGGCAGCGTGGCGGTGTCCTTCATCGGCAAGCTGAAGACCACCTTCCAGATGTCCGCGATCCTGTTGCTGCTCTACCATGACAGCCTGCTCGGGCTCAGCGCCCAGTGGCTCGGCCGCTGGCTGCTGGACCTGGCCGCCGTCCTCACCCTCTGGTCCATGCTCCATTATCTGCGCATGGCCTGGGTGGCCATGAAGGACCGGCCTGCCGGTTGACAAGCGCCGGCCCCTGGCCTAGCGTACAAGCGTTCCTTTCCGGATTCCATTCATGCACCAACGCTTGGTGGCCATGCTTGCACTGCTTCTTTTCCTGCTCCAGGTGGGGCCGGTCTGGTCTGCGCATTATGGCCCCTGTCCCCAGAACGGGATGCCTGGGGCTCTGGCCTCGGTGACCGTGCAAGTCCATGAGCCGGAAGGGGATTGTCCCCATCATCAGGGCCAGGGTCCCGTATCCTCCGCCGTGGGGGACCTGGCTCCGGACTCAGAATCCGGCATGGCCTCGGGCCACGCCTGCGGGTGTGATTGCTGCCATATGACAGCCACGTTGCCGCCCATGGCGCAAATGCTGGAGCCCGTCACGCCCCAGGCCCGGCTGCAAGTGGTGGCACAAAGCTTCCTGTCCCACATACCGCTTCCGGTAGTCCGTCCTCCCATTCCCGCCTTCCCTGCCTGACATAGCTGTGATTTGCGTCTGACCGTGCGGCACGGCACGGCCTGTCCTTAGGCATGACGGGATGGTGAAGATGAAACGATGGATGGCATGGATGGCCGGCTGCCTGCTGGTCCTATGTACACAGGTTCGGGCTTCGGCACCCGAACAGCCCCTGGCCCTGTCAGAAGTGGCCGGCCTGGCCTTGCAGGAGCAGCCGTTGCTTGCGGCCCAGGTGGCTCAGGCCGCGGCGGCCCGGGAGGTGGCCGTCGCGGCCCGGCAACTGCCCGATCCCCGCTGGCGTTTCGGCTTGACCAGCCTGCCGGTGGATACCTTTGAATTCGATCAGGAGCCCATGACCCAGGTCGTGATAGGGGTCAGCCAGCCCTTGCCGGCGCGGGAGAAGCGCCACCAGGCCGGGTTGCGGGCAGAACGTGAAGCGGCCCTGAAAGAGCTCGGCATGCAGGCCAGCCGGAACCGGATCGTTCGAGATGCACGCTTGGCCTGGCTGGACGCCTATCAGGCGGAAGCCGCCCAGGCTTGGCTGAAGCGTATCGAATCGGAACTGATGCGCCAGGTGGAATGGAGTGAAGTGGCCTACAAGACCGGTCAGGTCGCCCAGGACGAGGTGCTGGCGCTCCGAGGTCGGCTGGCGTCCTTCCGGGATCGCATCGATGAACAGCATCGTCGGTCCGGCCGTGCGCGGGCCGAGCTGGTGCGCTGGCTGGGGGAGCCCGGCCGACGACCTCTGGCAGAACTGCCTGGGGAGGCGAATTGGCAGCCCGGTCAGGGTGTTGACGATCGTATCGACGGGCATCCAGATATGGCATGGGCCCAGGCCGGGGTTGCCCTGGCCGAGGCTGAGGCGGGGCAGGCCCGGGCGGCCTATCGCCCAGACTGGAATCTGGATCTGGCCTATGGCCTGAGGGGGGGCGACCGGCCGGACTTCGTTTCCGTGATGGTGGGTGTGGAATGGCCTCTCTCCCCGGGGCTGCGCCAGGACCGGCAACTGGCCGCCCGCCTGTCCAACCTGGAGGCCAGCCGCCATCAGGCTGAAGATCGGCGTCGGGTCCTGCATTCGGAACTGGAGGTGGCGCTGGCGGACTGGCGAGCCGCCCGGGATCGACTGGCGCGACTCGAATCGGAAATCCTGCCCCTGGCCGTGCGTCGGGTGGACAGTGCATTGACGGCCTACCGGACCGGGCAGCGGGGCTTCGGCCAGGTCCAGGAGGCGCGGCGGGCCGAGCTGGAGGCGGGCCTTGCCGGGCTTGAGCTTCGCGTCGCATTGGCCCGGGCGCGGGTCGTCATTGAGTATCTCACCGAGGAGGGGCCATGAACGGTTCCTGGAAAATCATCGCAGCCCTGGCCCTGGGCTTGATTGTGGGCGCCCTGGTCATGGCCTATGGCCCCTGGGTATCGGAGCAGCATGGCGCTCCGATGCAGGTGGCCGCCGGGCCGGAAGCGGGCGAGAGGCAGGTGCTGTACTGGTATGACCCCATGGTCCCCGATCAGCACTTTGACAAACCTGGCAAGTCCCCCTTCATGGACATGGATCTGGTGCCCAAATATGCGGACGAGGCCGCAGGTGCAGGGGTCAGTATTGATCCGCGCACGGTCCAGAGCCTGGGCATACGCACCACTGAGGCCCGGACCGGGCGTCTTTGGCGGCGCATCGATACGGTGGGTTACGTGGCGGCGGACGAGAACCGCATCCGCTTCCTGCAAACCCGGGTCAGTGGCTGGATCGAGCATCTGTCGGTGCATGCCCTGAACGACCCGGTGCGCAAGGGACAGTTGATCGCCGAGATCTTCAGCCCGGACCTGTATGCCGCCCAAGAGGAATACCTCTTGGCCATGAAGCACCCCGAGGATGCAGCATGGCGAACCGCCGCCCGGGACAAGTTGATCTTCCTCGGGCTGTCCCGGGGCCAGATCGAGGCTTTGGAACGGGGCGGCCAGCCCCAGCGCCGGGTGGCCTATCATGCGCCGGTATCCGGCATGGTCAGTCGTATTTCGGTGCATCCCGGCGCCAGCGTCAGTGCCGGCATGCCCTTGCTGGAGATCAGCGATCTCTCCCGGGTCTGGGTATTGGCCGAGGTGGCCGAAAATCAGATGGCCTGGATCGCCCCTGGGAAATCCGCCGAGATCGCCTTTACCGGCCTTCCCGGGGAGGTCTTCGAGGCCCGGGTGGAATACGTTTATCCCAGCATGGATGCCGTGACCCGTACCGTGAAGGTGCGTCTGGCCCTCGACAACCCCGGCCTGCGCCTGAAACCGGGCATGTTTGCCAACGTGACCCTGTATGGCGGCAAGGGTGAGGAGGGGGTCATCGTACCCCGGGAGGCGGTGATCCAGTCCGGCCGGCGGGCCATTGTCCTGGTGGCTGAAGGGGAGGGCCGCTTTATGCCGGTGGAGGTCACCACCGGCATGGAGAGCGGGGGCGAGACCCTGATCCTGGCCGGGTTGACGGGGCAGGAGCAGGTGGTGACCTCGGGCCAGTTCCTCATCGAGTCCGAGGCCAACCTGACGGGGGCACTGGCGCGCATGGCTCCGGCCCGGGACCAGGTCCACAGCGGAACGGCGCGCATCGTGGCCGTCGACCCGGGCACGGGCGCCCTGACCATGGAGCACGATCCCATTCCGGCCTTGCAATGGCCGGCCATGACCATGGATTTCCAGGTCCGGGCCGGCACCCGCCTGGAGGGCCTGAAGCCGGGTCAGGCGGTGGTCTTCGATATGGTCCGGGCGGGGGATGGCTTCGAGGTGACGGAGATCAGGCCTGCCGCCTCCGGCGCCGGAGGTCTGCCATGATTGCCCGCCTTATCCATTGGTCGCTGGAAAACCGTTTCCTGGTACTCCTCGTCACGGCCCTGGCCACGGCCTGGGGGGTGGTGTCGATCCTGAAAACCCCGGTCGATGCCTTGCCGGATCTGTCGGATGTCCAGGTCATCATACGGACGCCTTTCGAAGGACAGGCACCCCGGGTGGTGGAGGACCAGGTGACCTACCCCCTGGCCACGACGATGATGTCCGTGCCCGGGGCCAGGGCCGTGCGAGGGTATTCCATGTTCGGCGACTCCTTCGTATACGTCATATTCGAAGATGGCACGGACCTCTATTGGGCGCGCTCCCGGGTGCTGGAATACCTCAATACGGCGGTCGACCGGCTGCCCGAAGGTGTCCAGCCGGCATTGGGGCCGGACGCTAGCGGGGTGGGCTGGATTTACCAATACGCGCTGGTGGACAGGAGTGGTCGGCATGACCTGGCCCAGTTGCGCAGCCTTCAGGACTGGTTCCTGAAATACGAGCTGCAGGCTCTGCCCAATGTGGCTGAGGTGGCCACGGTGGGGGGCATGGTCAGGCAATACCAGGTGTTGGTGGACCCTGCCCGCCTGCGTGCCTTTGGCATTGGTCTGGACCGGGTCATGAGCGCCATCCGGGAGTCCAATAGCGAAACGGGCGGATCGGTCCTGGAATTGGCTGAAGCCGAATACATGGTGCGTGCCACGGGGTATCTGCAATCCGTGGAAGACATCGAGCAGGTTCCCGTGGGCCTTGGCCAGGGGGGTACCCCCATTCTGGTCCGGGATGTTGCCCGGGTCCAGTTGGGGCCCCAGTTGCGCACGGGGATCGCCGAACTGGATGGCGCGGGCGAGGTAGTGGGCGGCATCATCGTCATGCGTCATGGCGCCAACGCCATGGCCACCATCCAGGCGGTCAAGGATAAGCTGGAATCCCTCAAGGCCGGGCTGCCGCCGGGGGTGGAAGTGGTGCCCACCTACGACCGGTCCGGCCTCATCACGCGCTCGGTGGAGAACCTGGCCCACAAGCTGGTGGAAGAATTCATCGTGGTGGCCCTGGTCTGCCTGGTGTTTCTGGTCCACCTGCGTTCGTCTTTAGTGGCCATCATTACTCTGCCCCTGGGGGTGCTGATCGCCTTCATCGTCATGCGGGCCCAGGGCATCAACGCCAACATCATGTCCCTGGGTGGCATCGCCATTGCCATCGGGGCCATGGTGGATGCGGCGATCGTCATGATCGAGAACGCCCACAAGCACTTGGAGCAGTGGCGTGCGCGCCACCCCGGCAGGCTGCCCACGGGCAACGACTATTTCAAGGTTTCCGGCGAAGCGGCGGCCGAAGTGGGGCCGGCCCTGTTCTTCAGTCTGCTGATCATCACCGTGAGCTTTCTGCCGGTATTCACCCTGGAGGCCCAGGAAGGGCGCCTGTTTGCACCTCTGGCCTACACCAAGACCTACGCCATGGCGGCTGCGGCCGGCTTGGCCGTCACCCTGGTCCCGGTGTTGATGGGCTACCTGATCCGGGGACGCATCCCCTCGGAGCAGGGCAATCCCATCAACCGCGGGCTGGTGGCGGCCTACAAGCCGTTCATTCACCATGCCCTGTGCCACCCCTGGCGCTGGCTGGCCATGGCGGTCGTCCTGGTGGCCCTGACCGTTTACCCGGTACAGCGGGTCGGCAGCGAGTTCATTCCTCCCCTGGATGAAGGCGA
>DYHB01000031.1 GCA_020724415.1 Thiobacillus sp. | reverse complement strand
CGGAGTTGATTTCCATGGCAGGCTTTCAGTTGCGGTTCAGGCGCGTGCGGGCTTTACGACGCAGAACAGGTCTTCCCTGGCCGCTTCTCCCAGGCGCTCGTATATGTCGGCAATGGCCTGGTCTTCCGTGGCAAAGACATTATTCCGCCCCACCAGATCGAACAGCCCGGTCTGGCGCATGACATCGATCACCTGCTTTTTCAAACCCGAGAACACCAGGGTCACACCGGCCTCGTGGAGCCGCTCCACCAGATGATGCACCACCTCTTCACCCGAGGCGTCCATCTGGTTGATGCCATCCCCCACGATGAGCACGTACTTGACCTTGGGACAATTGGCCAGGGCCTCCAATACGGCATCCTCGAAGTAGGACACATTGGCGAAGTAGAGGGAGCCATCGTAGCGCATGGCCATCATGTGCTCGCTGGTGGGCAGGCCGGGATTGACCTTGACGTCCCGCAGGGTACCGTCGGAATAACGGCCCAGGACCGCCACCCGGGGCTTCATGGAGCGCAGCAGGAAAAGCACGATGGCCAGACCCGCGCCCACCAGAATGCCCATGTCCAGATGGGGCGCGAAGAACATGGTGGCGGCGAAAGTAACGATGGCGGCGGCGCCGTCATGCTTGTGGGCCTTCCAGGCATGCTTGACCGCCTCGATATTCACCAGGCCACCCACCGCCATGATGATGATGGCGGCCAGCACTGCCTGGGGCAGGTGGTACAAGAGCGGGGTCAGGAACAGCAGGGCGACAAGGACGATCAGGGCAGTAAATACGGAAGACAGGCCCGACGTGGCGCCCATGTTGATATTCACGGCAGTACGCGAGAAGGAGCCAGACGTGGGGTAGGCCATGGAGACGCTGCCAATCAGGTTGCCAAGACCCTGGCCAATGAGCTCCTGATTGGGATCCAGCCGCTGCTTGGTGCGTGCGGCCACGGCCTTGGCGATGGAGATGGCCTCCATGAAACCCACCAGGGAAATGACCAAAGCCGCAGAGAGCAGGGCGGCCAGCTTGTCCATATCCAGGGTCGGCAGACTGATCTTGGGCAAGCCTTCCGGAATCGTGCCCACCACCTCGCCACCTCCGGTCAAGCGCAACTGGCCCTTGGCTACCCGGGTGATGCGCCAGGTCACGCCATCCGTCTCGAGCCCGGCAGGAGCCGTGCCCACGAGATGAAGCATGCCGCCCTGGCCGTCTGCCTGGGCCTCACGATGGAAGCGCAGCTTGCGCAGTTCCTTGAAACGCGCGGCATTGGCCAGTTCCATCTCCTTGGCCTGGGCCCGCAGCACATCCGCCTGGTAATGCAGGGCCAGCACATTCTGCTCGTCGGGGGCGTCGGAATTCTCTTCCTTCTTGGCATTCGCCTCGTTGATCAGAATCTTTTCCTGGACAGAGGCAAGCGCCTTCTCGGCCGCCTCATACTCTTGCGCCAGGGCAGCGGTGGACGGATCCGCCAATGCGGCCAGGGACGCTTCGGATTTTTTCTCGAAGCCTATGGCATAGGAAATCAAGGTGGTCAAGACCACCGCCACCAATACTCCGGGCCACTTGGGCAGGTATTTTTTCATGCCCCACATCAGCGCCATGGCCCCCACGCCCATCACGAAGGTGGGCCAATGAATCTCGCCCACCTGCTGGAACACCCCCAGGATGTCATGGATGAAGGACTCGCTCCGGGGCATGGAAACGCCCAGGATCTTGGACACCTGGGACAGAGCGATGATGATGGCGGCGGCATTGGTGAAGCCGACGATGACCGGGTGGGACAGGAAGTTGACCACCACGCCCAGCTTGAAGACCCCAAGGGCCAGCTGGATGATGGCCACCAGCAAGGTCAGCATGATGGCGAGGGCGATGAAGTCGTCGCTGCCCGGCGTTGCCAAGGTCGCCACGGACGAGGCCGTCAGGAGCGACACCACGGCCACGGGACCGGTCGCCAGCTGGTTGGACGAGCCCCACATGGCAGCGATGGCCACGGGCAGGAAGGCGGCGTACAAGCCATAGTAGGCGGGCAGACCGGCCAACTGGGCATAGGCCATGGACTGGGGAATCAGCACCAGGGCCACCGTGAGACCGGCCAGGAAATTCAGCCGGACATCCCCCGGTGTCAGGGGAAACCAACGCAGGAAGGGAAGGAAGCGGGCAAGTTTGGAATTCATTATCAATTTGGCGGAATAAGGCCGACCAACCTCATCAGGTCATATCAGGAAGACCTGATATTATACATGGCGGTCACCCTAATTCGCCCATTCCGACATGTTCTCGAACCGAGCCAGCATATCCACCGCTCTGCGCAGCTTCAAGCTTGAGGACCACATGCTGTGCTACAACAGCTTCGTGCCCAAGCTCTACAACTGGTGCCTTTCCCTCGGGTTCACGCCCAGCAAGATCATGCCCTCAAGGGCGTTCTGTTCCGACGAGAGCCAGGGCTTTCCCATCATCCTGATCGCCAAGCACTTCGGAGCTTTCCCATTCAACCATGGCCGGGTCGGCGGCATTGTGTCGATCGAGCGGCACGCCCCCCATGCGGATCACGGCAAGGACCTGGTACTGGTCCAGGCCAGCCATGTCGGCTATGACGCAGAAACGGGCGAGTTCGGGGTCTATCGCAGACTGCACACGGAGCATGAAACCAACAGCTGTGCGTGCGGCAAGATTGGCAAGATCGTCCAGAAGTATGCCGAGGAATACCAGTACGCACGCGATAGCGTCAGATTGATCCGTCACGAGGGTCGGCCCTCCATTCTGCTTGACTACCTGCTGATCTCACCGCGCAAGCAGGGCCTGTTCCTGGTTGCCGAAAACCTGGTCGCCGGCGCCGAACACGGCCTGCCCAGGCCGGTATCCACACGCAGCACCGGCCACGTCTTCACTGCCGCCCCCAGCCTGCTGGCACGTCTGGGCGAAGACACGTGGCCCCATGAAGGCAGCGTTGCCATCGGTACGCACCTGGACGCGGAGGATTTCTACTTCCAGCGCGAAGGCCACTGGGAGGACCCGTTCCAAGACCAACTGGAACACAACCTCCTGGCACCCATGCCCTGGATACTCACTTCCACCCATCCCCTGTTGACCGCGGCCTGCGCCAACACCCTGGCGGAATTCGAGCGCACCTATCGCAGCCTGTTGCAATCCGCATCCATGGATGGCAAAAACCTGCTCTTCGTGGCGGGTCTGAACATCGACATCTCGCCAAACCCCGGGGACGACTTTCCCTTGACCAAGTTCGTACCCTGGGCCGCCTACCTGCAACGTTCCGACGGCACACGGGAGATTTTCGAACAGACCGAACTGCTGCAACGGCTCGGTGCCGCTTCCAGCAGCAATCCCACCCAACTGAATCTGGAGCAGGCCATCCAGACCATGGCCGGAAAACGGGAAATCCAGGTTCGCATCTGACCCTGCCGGCCGTGTCCCCAGGCCTCAAGCCGAGGCGTGGGGACATCCACCCTGCACCTGCCCCACGCCGGCTGGCCTAGCCGACGCCCTTTTCAGCCTCGCCATCCGGGCGGCCGCTGGGCTGCCATTCCACACCATGCTGCCGCAGATATTGGCGTATCAGCTGACGCACCACCTGGGAAGGCGTGACATCCAGGCTGGCGCACAACTGCTCGAATGCACTTTTCTTGGCCGGATCGAGGAGGACGGTCAGGCGTGCGGTCTTGGTTTCCATAGATGGCATCCCATGATCATCATATGATAATCTTATGGTCATGCCATGCACATCTGATGTCAACCCCTGCAGCCGCCCGCCATTCGTGTCCTAGACGCCTGACATCCACGCCCATCAGCCCATGCATCCCGGCCAGCCATGTTGAAGATCCTTTTGTTGCTGCCGCTCCTGGGCGCCTTGTTCATCTCGGCCCTGCCCGGGCGCCGGGCAAGACTGATCCGCCAGGCCGCCTTGGTGATATCGGGGGCAACCTTGGCCTGGAGCATCTGGCTGGCTTCCGCCTTCGACCCATCCCATGCCGACGTACAACTCGTGGAAAGCCACTCCTGGAACCCCCGCCTGGGGAGTGCGTTCAGCCTGGCAGTGGACGGGATTTCGTTACCCCTCGTCTGGCTGGCCACGCTGCTTGCCTTCATTGCCATCCTGGCGTCCGGTGGCATCCGGGAGCGGGTCAAGGGCTATTACCTGCTGCTCCTGCTCCTGGAATGCGCCATGCTGGGTGTGTTCACGGCCCGGGACTGGTCCCTGTTTTATGTGTTCTGGGAGTTGACGCTGCTCCCCCTGTTCTTTCTGATTGACCGCTGGGGGGGGCTGGGCCGGCAAAAGGCCGCCCTGAATTTCGTCCTGTACACGATGGGCGGCTCGGTATTCATGCTCATCGCCCTGCTGATGCTGTATGACGCCTCGCCCGGCCACAGCTTCGACATGGATGCCATCCGGCGTGGTGCGCTCGCCCTGCCCGAGACGGCCCAGGTCACCCTGTTCCTGGCCTTGCTGATCGGATTCGGCGTGAAGATGCCGATCTTTCCCCTGCATGGCTGGCTCCCCCTGACCCACGTGGAAGCCCCCAGCCCGGTCTCCATCCTGCTCTCCGGCATCTTGCTGAAAATGGGCTCCTACGGCCTCATTCGTGCCACCTGGACGCTGCCCGCGGCCGCCGAGGCCCTGCAAGGCGTACTCATGACCCTGGCCATGGTGAGCCTGGTCTACGGAGGCGTGCTGGCCTGGCAGCAGCGCGACCTGAAGGCCATGATCGCCTATTCATCGGTTTCCCACATGGGGGTGGTATTGCTGGGTGTCGCCACACTCAACAGCGCCGGACTCATCGGCGCGGTGATGCAAATGGTGGCCCACGGCCTGGTGGCGGGCACCTTGTTCCTGCTTGCCGGCCTGCTCTACGAGCGCACCCATACCCGGGACTTGGCGGATTATGGCTCGCTGGTGGCCGTCATGCCCCGATTTGCCTTCTTCACCATCCTGGCATTCATCTGTGCCGCGGGCATGCCGGGCAGCGCCGGTTTCGTCGCCGAGATGCATGCCCTGGTCGGGGGCTTTGAACGCTGGGGCGGCTGGGTGGTCCTGCTGTCCCTGTCCGTACTCATCAGCATGGCCTACGCCATCCGCACCGTGGGACGGCTGTTCACTGGGCCGGCCTCACCACGCATGCAAGGCCTGCCGGACCTGTCGCGCAGCGAGATGACCGCAGCCCTGATGCTTTCCTTCGGGAGTGTGGCCCTGGGCATCCACCCGGGCCCGATGCTGGATCTCATTGCCACCTCGGTGGGCCGTTATGCCCTCCTGTTCGGTGCCTGAGGCGCATTGTCCATGGACGAACAACCAGACTTGAGCAGCCGTATCGAGCACCTGCTGGAGCACCTGGCGCATATTCTGCCGGCCCAGGCCCCCCTCAAGGATTTCGTTCACCACAACACCCTGCATGGCTTCCAGCATCGCCCCTTCCGGGAAGCCCTGGCCGCGGCCCGATCCGCCACGGGCGGCCAGGGATTCCTTCCCCTGAGCCGGTATCGCGACCATTTCCGCCAAGGTCGCATTGATCTGGCAGATCTCCATGCGGCCCTGGACGAGACCCCGGAGCTGGCCGAAAACCCGACGCTGGACGGCCGGATCGAGCGCCGAACAATTCTGCTGGCCGGCCTGATGGCGGATTTCGGGCTCCCCCCCCTCGCTACATGGGCCTGGCAGGTGGAGGAACAGGGCATCCTGCACCGCACGGCCCCTTCCGTCCCCGCCCGGGCACGGGAACGACTGCTCGATGGCCAGGACGAGGCCCAGAGCCTGGACAAGCTCTGGCGCACATGCCAAAGGATTCTGGCCGTCCCCGAGGCACCGGATCCACTGGCCTCCGAAGCCCATTCCATATTCACTCCGGATGACGGAACGGACGCATCATGGCAACGCCACGGCCTGGGCGAGGCCGCCCGGACGCGTCTGGCCGAGCTGCTGGGCAGTGTCGCTGCAGGCATGACCCTGGGGGGCATGATCCTGCGCCTGACGGGCGAGGATGTACTTGATGAAGCTCGCCCGTATCTGATCCGCCATCTGGCCGCCCACCTGGATCGAGGCATGGCGGCCTGGCACAACCCATTGTGTACCGACGGCTTCTATGCAGCCTGGCTGGCCAGCGCCCGCCAGGACCCCCATTTCGAGCTGCATGGCCTGACCAGCTGGCAACAGACCCTGGAACGCCTGCCGGAGTCGCCTGTCCAGGCCATCCTGCAGTGCCTGATGAATCTGGGGCTGGAACCGGAACATTGGGAAGTCTATTTGGAAAGCCTGGCCAAGGAACTTCCGGGCTGGGCAGGCATGGTCTTGCAGCGCGGCCGCCAGCAGGGTCCGGCCACCCCCGATGCGCCTGTAGCCATGGCCGATTATCTGGCCGTGCGTCTTGTGCTGGAGCAGGTCCATGGGCAACGCCTGTGCGGACTCCATTTCAAGGCCGAGGCCAGCTTGACCGGGTTGCGCGGCTACCTGCGCCGTCATCCGGCTGAATTCCTGGTGCGTCTCGCCTTGTACGGCGAGGCCCTGCCGGAGTGGCTGGCCGACCAGGGCCACCGGCTGGCACGGGCCGCGGCCCAAAAGACGGCAGAGGAGAATGACGACGACTGGCTGCCCGTTGCCCGGTTGGTCACCGCCTGGCAGCAGGCCGGGCCTGCCGACCCGGCTGCGGGCGACCGCCAGGCCTGGCCCCTGTACCTGCTCTGCCAACACCTGGGCCTGAATGGAGAGGCACTGGCCGAGCTCGGCCAGCCGGGCGCGAACGCCATGCTCGACTGCCTGGCGGAACTGACGCCCGAGCGTGCCGCCTGGGTGTGGCTTCTGGCATTCGAGCGCCACTATCGGGAGCAGGTCTTTGCCGCCCTTGCCGCCAACCATGACCGGGGGGCCTGGCGCCATCGCCCGGAGGGCGCCGGAGCACCTCGCGCCCAGCTGATCTTTTGCATGGACGACCGGGAAGAAGGTCTGCGCCGCTATCTGGAAGAACGCTGCCCGGACATCGAGACCCTTGGCGCAGCCGCCCATCTGGGCCTGTTCATCCGCTACACCGGACTAGGCGGGGTCACGTCCGATGACCTGTGCCCCGTGGGCACCCGGCCATCCCATGTCATCCGCGAGCGCCCCACAGATCATGCCGCAGCCGCCTATCGTGCCACGCGTGCGCGCCAGTCCTGGCGCCGGACCTGGAAGCAACGGTTGTTCCAGGACAGCCGCCTGGACCCCTGGCGTGGACTGCTGGCCAGTCTGGCGGCAGCGCCGGCGGCCTTGGCCGTGCTGGCGGGCAGGATGCTGTTTCCGGCAACCTTGGCCGACTGGGCCGGGCGGTTGCGTCAATCCGTGGATGGCCGGGTTGAAACCCGCCTTGACTGGACTGCCCCGGGGGATGCCCCCGCCACGCCGGCCACCCCTCGCGTCGGCTATACCGATGCCGAACAGGCCGATCGAGTGCATGCCTTCCTGACCGGCATCGGGCTCACGCGGGGCTTCTCGTCCTTGGTGGCGATCGTCGGCCACGGCTCCAACAGCCTGAACAATCCCCATCAATCGGCCTATGACTGCGGCGCATGCTCCGGCCGGCACTCCGGACCCAATGCCCGCCTTTTTGCCGCCATGGCCAACCGGCCCGAGGTGCGTGCCCTGGTACGGACACTGGGCATCGACATCCCGGCTTCCACCTGGTTCCTGGGCTGCGAACACAACACCTGCGACGACCAGTTCATCTGGTTCGACAGTGGTACCCTGCCAGACAGCCACGTCAAGGCATTCGAGGCCCTGCGCACGGACCTGGCCCAAGCCGGGGCACTGCATGCCCAGGAGCGGTGCCGCCGTTTCATCTCGGCGCCGCTGGACCTGGATCCGGATCGGGCGCTCCGTCACGTCCGCACGCGCCGCAACGACTATGGTCAGGCCAGACCCGAACTGGGTCATGCCAACAACGCCGCCGCCTACATCGGGCGCCGGGCCGCCACACGGGGCATCTTCTGGGATCGGCGCATGTTCCTGATTTCCTATGACTGCGAGCTGGACCCGGACGGCCGTGGACTGGAACCCATGCTGGTGGCCAACGGCCAGGTCGGCGCAGGCATCAGCCTGGAATACTACTTTTCCACGGTGGACAATGACCGCTATGGCTCCGGCAGCAAGGTGACCCACAATGTGACTGGCCTGATGGGCGTCATGGATGGCGCGAGCTCCGATTTGCGTACCGGGCTTCCGGCCCAGATGATCGAAATCCATGAACCCATGCGGCTGCTGATCGTGGTGGAACACGATCCGGAGGTACTCGCGGCCATTTATGCGCGCCAGCCGGTCTTGCGCCAGTTGATCGGCAACGGCTGGGTGCAACTGGCTGCCAAGGACCCGGACTCGCCTGCCCTCTACCGATTCATGCCTGATCAAGGCTGGGTGGCCTGGGCCGGCACGGCGGCTGCGCCACCTCGGGTGGCTCACTCCGGTGACTGGATCCGCGGCCAGCGGGAAGCCCTGCCCCCGGCCCTGGTGGAGGAGACCGGCCCATGCTGATGCCCGTGCCCATCCTCCCGGCCGAGGGGGTGGCTCTCGCCCCGGCCCTTCCCCTCATCGCCGCCCTGTTGATCCTTGGCCTGCGCATCGCGGGGCGCGGCGTTGGCGAGTCCGGTGAGCGGGCCATCGCGCGCATCACCCTGGGCGCGAACATTGCCGTAGAGGGTCTCCTGATCGTGTTTCTGCTCCAGGGACTCATCCTGGGATGGCCCGGCCATGTGGACATGGGCAACTGGTTCGCCAGCGGCGACTGGCGCCTGCCCTTGTCCTTCACGCTGGACGGCATGTCCCTGGGCATCGCCAGCGTGACCACATTCATCGCCCTGGCGGCCCTGAAGTTCTCCCTCACCTACATGCACCGGGAAGCGGGCTTTGCACGCTTCTTCGTCGGCATGAACCTCTTTGCGGGCGGCATCCTGCTGGTGCTGCTGGCAGGCAACGCCATCCTGTTGTTCACGGGTTGGGAACTGATGGGCCTGGCATCCTGGATGCTCATCGGCTATGCGTTCGAGCGTCCCACCGCCACCCTGAATGCCCAGCGCGCATTCCTGACCAATCGGGTCGGCGACGCAGGACTGTTGCTGGCCATGGCCCTGTCCTTCCTCTGGCTTGGCGGCATCGATTGGCCAACCCTGGAAGCCGGTGCGCCCCGATTGCCCACCCTGTACGCCAGCCTGATTGCCTTGGGGTTCGTCACGGCAGCTCTGGCGAAGTCGGCCCAGCTCCCCTTCACGCCCTGGATCGCCCGGGCCCTGGAAGGCCCCACCCCATCCTCCGCCCTGTTCTATGGCGCGGTGATGGTCCATGCCGGCGTGTTTCTGCTTGCCCGACTGGGCCCTCTGCTGGCCGAGGCGCCGGGCATCTCCTTCCTGATTGCACTCCTGGGGGCCTTGACGGCCTGTTACGGCTGGCTGGTGGGCTATGTGCAGAGCGATGTGAAGTCTGCCCTCCTTTACGCCACCGTAAGCCAGGTGGGCTTGATGTTCGTGGCCATCGGCCTGGGCTGGTTTGAGCTGGCCGCCTGGCATGCCGCCCTGCATGCCCTGTGGCGGGCCTGGCAGTTCCTGTCGGCACCGTCCTACATGCATATGCTGGACGCGCCAACACGGCCGGCACCCGAGTGGCTCAGGAAACATGGCTGGCTGTATACCGCCGCGTTGCAGCGGTTCTGGCTCGAGCCCCTCGCCGATCGGCTGCTGACGCTGCCCAGCCGCGCCCTGGCACGCGACCTGCGCGCCCTGGACGAAAACGTGGTCTGCGCCCTGGTGGGCATGTCCGAGGCCCAACGGGTGACCGAACTGCTTTCAACCCGGGAAGAAGTGGTCAAGGGACGCGGCGTGATCGGGCGCATGTTGGCCTGGTCCGCCCATCACCTCTACCGCTTCGAACGGCGCCTGGTGCTCCAGGGCGGCGACGGCAGTCTGGCCAAGGGTCTGAACCGCCTGGGCATCTGGCTCAGATTCGTCGAATCCCTGCTGGAGCAGCCCCGTTACCTGCTGGTGCTGATCATGGCCACCGTGGTGGTGATCCTGTGATGACGGAAATCTACTGGAATGAACACGCTGGCCTGCCCATGCTGGCCCTGCTGCAGCTCTTGCCACTGGTGGGCGCCGGCATGCTGCTGCGCCTGGGCGAGCGCCCCGCTGCCCTCTGGCTCGGCCAGGCCATCACCTTCGCCGTACTAGGGCTGGCCCTGGGGTTGTACCATGGCCTGGACCGCCATGACCCCGCGTTCCAGTTCGTCGAGCGCATCGACCTTGCCGGTCCGCTGTCCTACCACGCCGGCGCGGACGGGGTGACCGTACTGTTCGTGTTGCTCGCGGCGTTCATCGTGGTGCTGCTGCCCTTCTATGCGCGGGTGCGGGGGCTTGATGACCAAACGCGCCTGCTGACGGTGATCCTGGCGGTGGAGGCCGTGATCATGTCCCAACTGGTCAGCCTTGACCTGCTCTGGTTCGCCCTGGCCTCGGTCGTCGAACTGGCCCTGATCGGCTATCTGGTACGGCGCTGGTCCTTTTCTCCCGAACGAGCCATGGCCGCCCGCCGCTATCTGCAATTCCAAGGGGTTGGGCTGCTGCTGTTGCTGGGGGGCGTGCTGCTGGTCGGCTGGGCCTACCACGACAGCACGGGCCGCCCCTGGAGCTTTGACCTGCTGGCCCTGGTCGACCATGCCATCCCCCACGAATTGGGGGTGGTGGCGTTCTTCCTGTTGTTCTACGGCCTGGGGATACGCACCCCCATCTTCCCGTTCCATGGCTGGCTGCGTCCGGTCGCACTGCATGGCGACATGGCCATCGCACCGACCCTGCTGCTCGGGATCAAGCTGGGCGTCTATGCGCTATTCCGCTTTGTGCTGCCGGTGCTGCCGGATGCGGTGACTGCCTGGCATCCTTACGTGGCCGCGTTCGCCGTCATTGGGGTGTTCTATGCCGCACTCCTGGCCTTGCAGCGTGTCAACCTGCGTTCCCTCATCGCCTTTGCGGTGGTCAGCCACACCTCCGTGGTCATTCTGGGCATGTTCAGCCTGGATGCCATTGCGTTCCAGGGTAGCCTGCTGCTGTCGGTGAATTTTGGCCTGGCCGCCACCATCATGCTGTTCATGACCGGGTGGGTCTACCGGCGCACCCACACCACCACCCTGGCCCGCCTGGGCGGCCTGTTCGACCGCATACCTCAACTGGCCCTCACCTTCCTCATTGCAGGCCTGGCCATGCTGGGCATGCCTGGCACCCCCGGATTCGATGCGGCCCATCTGGTCCTGGAAGCCGCCATCCACCGATTTGGCGCCCTGACGACGGTAGCCGCGGCCTTGGGCAACGTACTGGTGGCGGGCTTCCTGCTCTGGGCATTTCAAAGGGCCTTCCTGGCACCGGCCCAAGGCGGCCAGCGCATGACCGTGGAGCGTCCCACCTCCATGGAACTGGCCATTGCGGGGGTGCTGGTGGTGGTGATGCTGTACGCCGGTTTTCGCATGGAGCCTCTGATGGTGCTGGTGGAAGCACCTGCGAAAGCCTTGGGACGGATCTATGGCCATGTCTGATCTGCCCTTGCTATCCGTCTTGCTGCTCACCTACCTGATGGGGGCGGGGCTGATCTGGCTGGTCCCGGAGCGGCTGCCACCCCGCAACCTGGCCTTAGGCGTGAGCGGCCTGGGCATCCTGCTGTGCCTGCTGATCATGGTGGGCTTCGACAGTGGGACAGCCGGCTTCCAGTGGCAGGAACGCAGGGAGTGGATTCCCACCCTCAACATCCATTATGCACTGGGGGTCGACGGCATATCGGTGCTGTTCCTGCCCGCCACCGTTCTCCTCTTCCTGGGCGTGATTCTGGCCTCCTGGAACAGCGCACGCCCCATGCCCAGACTTTATTTCCGCCTGCTGCTATTGCAGGCGGGGGCCACTCTGGGCATTTTCATGGCCACGGACACCCTGTTGTTCTTCCTGTTCTGGGAGCTGTCCCTGGTCCCGTTCTATTTCCTGGCCAGCCTATGGGGGGCAGGCCCGTTGCGCAGTTACGCGGCCACCAAATACACCCTGGTGATGTTGGGCAGTGGCATTCCCCTATTGTTCGGATTCATCGTGCTCGCCTTCAACCACGCCTATCTGAGTGGCGCCGGCCTGCCGGGTGGCCTGAGTTTCGACCTGCAGACCCTGCTGCGCACCCCCATGCCCGACGACGCAGAGCGCCTGGTATTCATTCTGCTGTTGCTGGGCTTCGCGGCGAAAATACCCGCTTACCCCCTGCACACGTGGCTTCCCCTCTTGGCCATGGAGGGCCCGGTGGCGATTGCTGCGGTGCTGACGGGACTGAAACTGGGGGCCTACGGGCTGATTCGCTTCGCGGCCCCCCTTGCCCCGGGCGCCGCTCAAGAACTGGACTGGCTGCTGGTTGGGCTGGGAGTCATCGGTCTGCTCTATGGCGCCGTGGCTGCACTGGCGCAGACCAACCTGCGGGCCATGCTGGCCTACGCGAGTCTGTCCCATGTCGGTCTGGTGTTGCTGGGCATCGCCACATTTGGTCTGCAGGGCATCCAGGGGGCCGTGATGATGCTGCTCAACTTTTCCCTGGTGGCGGGCGGCCTGTTCCTGCTGACCGCTTTCCTGCGGCAACGGGTCGGTTCCACGGACATTACCGCGCTGGGCGGGGCCGCCAGGACCATGCCGCTCCTGGCAGGATTCACCCTGTTCTTCGGTCTGGCCGGCATGGGCATGCCGCTGACTTCCACCTTTCCGGCCGAATTCCTTATTCTGGCCGCCTCGCTTCAGGCCCATCCGGGCCCCGGTCTGGCCGTTCTCTTCGCGATGATACTGGCAGGCGCCTATTTCCTTGACCTGTACAGGCGCGCCTTTCTGGGGCCGGTCAGCCGCGAAGCCGTTGCCCAGGCGCAGGATCTGCGACCTCGCGAGCTGTGGATCATGCTGATGTTCGCGGCCCTGGTCCTGATGCTGGGCCTGTTCCCGAGCCTGGTACTGGAGTTCATCCAACCGGCCTGCGCGGCCTGGGCCGGGCGCTTCCAGTAGCGCCTGGCATGGAAGCGGGGAAGGAGACCCGCGTATAGCCGGATACTTGGCCGATCGTCACAGTCCGAGCTTCTTCAGCTTGCGCCATAGCGATACCCGGTCGATGCCGAGCATGCGGGCCGCTTCACTGCGATTGCCCTTGGCCAGGTCCAGGGCGTGCAGGATGTGTTCCTTCTCCTGGGCCTCCAGGGTGGCGGGCGTGGCAGCGGCCTGGGGCATGAACACGCGCACCGACAACTTGCCCAGGTGCTGAGGCAGGTGCTCCACATCCAGGGTGTCGCCCTGGGTCAGGGCCACGCCCCGTTCGATGAAGTTGGACAATTCCCGCACGTTGCCGGGGTAATCGTATTCCGTCAGGCGGCGCAGGGCCTCCGGCGAAATCTCCTGGACCTGGCGATCCATCATCAGGGCAAACTTGCGCAACAGGAAGTAGGCCAGCAAGGGAATATCCTCGCGCCGGTCACGCAGGGGCGGCAAGGACATGGTGACCACGTTGAGGCGGAAATAGAGATCGTTGCGCAAGCGCCCCGCCTCGACGGCCTCCTTCAGATCCCGGTTGCTGGCGGCCAGGATCCGGGCGTCCACCTTCACCGGCTCCACGGCTCCCACCCGCAGCACCTCACGTTCCTGCAACACGCGCAACAGCTTGATCTGGACCGACATGGGCAATTCGGCCACCTCATCCAGGAACAGGGTGCCCCCGTGTGCGGCCTCGATCAGGCCGATCTTGCGCCCCTGGGCCCCGGTGAAAGCGCCCTTCTCATGGCCAAACAGCTCGTTGGCCGCCAGGTCTTCCGACAGGGCACCGCAGTTGAAGGCCACGAAGGGGCCTTGCGCACGCCGGCTGTTCTGGTGGATATAGCGCGCCAACAACTCCTTGCCGGTGCCGGATTCACCGTGGATCACCACGCTGCTGTCGATATCCGCGATACGACGGGCGGTTTCCAGGAGACGCTGCATGCCCAGGTCCTGGGTAATCAGGGTATGGGGATTGCGCAGCTGTTCGATGTGCAGCTTGAGTTCCTGGTTCTCCCGCTTCACCCGCCGCATCTCCAGGGCCCCGCGCACCACCTCCCGGGCTTCGGCGAGTCGGAAGGGCTTGGCCAGGTAGTGGTAGGCCCCCGCCTTCATGGCCGCCACGGCGGAATCCAGGCTGGCATGACCGGTGATCATGATGACCGGCACCTCGGGCAGACGCTGGCGTACCTCCCGCAACACGTCCATGCCGTCCACCCCGGGCATCTTCAGGTCAGTCAGGATGAGGTCGTATTCGTCCCGCCCCAGGGCTTCAAGGCCCTCGGCGCCGTCTCGGCAAGTCGTCACTTCATAGCCTTCCTTGCGCAGTACATGGGACAGGTTGGTCAGGGCAATGGCCTCGTCATCGATCAGAAGAATGCGGGCAGCGGTCATGGTACAAGCTCCTCATGCATGGGCAGCCAGATGGAGAAACGCGTCCCGCCGGAGGGCGGGCTGTCCACCAGCAGACACCCCTGGTGTTCGCTCACGATTTCCTCCACCAGATACAGGCCCAGGCCAGTACCTTCCCCGGAGGCACGGGTGGTATAGAAGGGATCGAAAATGTGCGCCATGACTTCGGGTGGTATGCCGGGTCCGTTATCTTCCACGGCGATGCGCACCGCGCCCGGGGCCTGGCGCAGCATGGCAGGATCGCCTTCCAGGTGGCCGGCTTCGGCCAGATCGTCATGCCAGACCGCCGACTGGGCACTCACCATGACATGCAGGGCGCCTGCGTCCGACGCGTTCTTGATGAGGTTGATGAACACCTGCTGGAGCCGTTCCCGGTCCACCCGAACCTGGATCGAGGCCGCAGCCCCCACGCAGACGTGCACTTGAGGCGGCAACTGGCTGTTCACCAGGCCCAATGCAGACTGCACCAAGGCATCCAGGGGCACCACCTGCCACTGCAACTTGGGTTGGCGCACACTGTCCAGCAGGCGCCGGACGATACGCCGGGCGCGCTCGGTTTCACTATCGATTTGGTTCAGCCAGAGCTGCTTCATCTCCTCGTCTCCGGCTTCACCCTCTTCCATCAGCAATTGGGCCGAAGTGGAGATGTTGGAGAGGGGATTGTTGAGTTCGTGGGCCACGCCCGAGACCAGCACCCCCAGGGCCGCCGCCTTTTCATTGCGCTTGACCTGATCTTGTTGCTGGCGCATCCGTTTCAGCATGGCATTGAAGGCCGCCACGAAAGATTGGATTTCCTGGTCTTGGGAAGGTAGTGGCAAGGTACGTGCGCGGCCCTGATCGATATCCCGCAACCCCTCTTCGAGGTCGCGCAAGGGTCGCACCACCCTGCGCACCAGGAACAGGCCGCCGGCCACCCCCAGGATCACCACCCCGGCAAAGGCCAGTAGCAAGGTCAAACCCGCCCGGCGGGTGGCCTCGACCAGATTGTCCCTTTCCCGGCGGGACATCTCCTGGGAGGCCTCGGTCACCTCATGACCCAGGGCACGGATAGTCGCCCGGGCCGGTCGCTGGGCGGACGGGTCCAGGGCCGGGTAGCGCTCCAGGGCCAGGCGGTACTCGTCCAACTGGCCGGCCATGCGACTGTAGGCACCCTCCCCGGCGATGGCGACCAGAGCATCCCGGCCTGCCTCCAGGGCGCTTCGTGCCGTGGAGGCCTGGAGCAACAAGGGTTCCAGGCCGGCCATGTCACGATAGAGGAACAGGTTTTTCTCGTCCCGGCGCATCTCCAGGACCGCTTCACGCAAGTCGGTTACCGCCTGGCCCGCCCGGATCTGGCGGTCCAGCACGTAGAGATCGACAAACACAACGATGGCAAAGGCCAGCATGACTACCTTGGAATAGCCATAGGTGCTGAGAATCTTGTTGCGCAGACTTTTCATGCCGGACCGAACCTGGAGATGTTGCAAACTACAACAGACTGCAACACGAAACGATGCAACACGCAACACCCATACAGGAATATGCCCCCCATGGTTTTACAACCAATTGATATATATGGATATTCCTCATATGGCACGAGGTGTGCTTATAGATGTCCATCTACCCACTCTGATGGAGCCTGCCATGAACCTGAGCCAAGACATCAAACGCATCCTGAACGCCCTTGCCTACGCCAACGCCGGGGAGAATTTGAATCCCATCCAGAAACGTCGGGCCCTGGCTGGCTGTACGGTACCCGTGCCTGCCCAGACCCTCCCTGCCACACGGACCAGCGGCCCCCAGGTGGGCCTGTACCTGGGCCACGAGTTGCCGGTTGAAATCATGCAGTATGTAGTCCACACCTGCACCCGTCTGAAACATGGCCTGACGGTCATGACCTTCGAGACCGAGACCGATGCCCAGGCCCTGCTGGCCCCCCATCGCGAGTTGCTGGCCGCGGCTGGCATCGAGGCAAGGGTCATCGTCATGACGGGCGAGCCCCCTGCCGGTCTGGCCCATGCCCTGCGCAAGCATCCCGAGGTGGCCTTCCTGGTTTGCAACGAGTCGGGCTATTTTGGCCATGGCCTGCTCAGCGGTGCTCAACGCAAGGACAGTCTCCCCGTGCCGGTGGTTCTGGTGGCCGGCAATGACGCGTCCACCCTCCAGCAACCGGCAGCGGCCGTCACCGCCCGTCGCCAGGCGGCGTGAGGCGCCCCTTGGCACTTCTGGTGCCATTGGCCTGACCTGATCACCCGGGTATCATGAGACTCTGCCCTGGAGTCTCTGGCCGGTCTTGAGCGACCGGGCCCGGGAGCCAAGCCAGGGCATGCATGATTGTCTGCCCTGGCCGGGTTCTCCTTTGGATTACAACTCATGAATCAACGTTTCCTGCCGTTCCTGCGCTGGTTTCCCATGGGCGCCGACAGCCTGCGCGGCGATCTGATTGCCGGCATTACCGTGGCCCTGGTGTTGATCCCCCAGTCCATGGCCTATGCCACCCTGGCCGGCCTGCCCGTGGTCTACGGCCTCTATGCGGCCTTCCTTCCGGTGATGGTGGCCTCCATGTGGGGCGCTTCCCGCTTCCTCCACACCGGCCCGGTGGCCTTGCTGTCCCTCATGTCCGCCGCCGCAATCGAGCCCCTGGCCAGCCGGGGCAGCGATGAATTCATCCAGTTGTCCATGACCCTGGCCTTGATGGTCGGCGTCATGCGCCTTGCCCTGGGCGCATTCCGCATGGGGGTGCTGATCAACCTGGCCTCCCACCCGGTCATCAATGGTTTTACCAACGCGGCGGCACTGATCATCGGCCTGTCGTTGCTCAACACCTTCATCAACGTGCCCATGCCGCGCTCCGACATGTTCCTGCGCGACCTTTACCACGTGGTGCTGCAATTGCCTCTGGCCCACTGGCCCACCATCGCCTTCGGGGTTGGCACTCTGGTGGTGCTTTATTTATTGAAGAAATTTCTCCCCAAGCTGCCGGGCGTACTGGTGGTGGTGGTTCTGGGCACCGTAATCAGCGCGACGACCGGTTTCGAGCAGACGGCGGTGGTGAGCCCCGAGCGCATCGAGGACGCTACGGCCCGGGAGGCATTCGTGAAATATGGCGCCCTGGAGGAGGCCCTGCGGCAAAACAAGCAGGCCCAGGGCGAACTCAAGAAGAAGCTGGCCACCCTGGCAAAGACCGATGTCCATGACTACTCCATGGAAGCGGAGGATCTGCGCCTGTCTGGCGAGGAGCTGAGCCTGAAGAAGCAACTCTATGGCCAGCGTGTGGCAGTCCATCGACATGCTCTGGTGCCAGCCATGAATGCCCAGGGCGACACGATCTATCGCGTTGCCGATCGTTCGGGCTGGCTTGACAGCCACTGGCGCTTCGCCGGCATCAAGGAAGGTCAGATCACGCTCTCGGGGGGCGGCAAGGTGGTCGGCAACATCCCGGCCGGGTTGCCGAGCTTCATCCTGCCCCAGATGGATCTCGGGGTGATGACCGGCCTGCTCGGCACGGCCTTCATCATGGCCCTCATCGGCTTCATGGAAGCCACCTCCATCTCCCGGGCCCTGGCGGCAAAAAGCCGGGAAAAACTCGATCCAAACCAGGAGCTCATCGGCCAGGGGCTGGCCAACATCGTGGGCAGTTTCTTCCAGTCCTATACGGTTTCCGGCTCGTTCTCGCGTTCGGCGGTTGCCGCAAAATCCGGGGCACGCACCGGGTTCTACGCCATCATCAGCGCACTCGGCGTGGTTCTGGTGATGCTTTTCCTCACCGAGTATTTCTATCACCTGCCACAACCCGTCCTGGCGGCCATCGTCATGAGCGCCGTGTTCAGCCTGATCGATTTCAAAACCCTGCAGCACTCCTGGAACGTGCGCAAGAGCGACGGCGTGGTGGGCATGCTGACGTTCCTGGCGACCCTGTTCATGGCCCCGCAATTGGCCAGCGGTGTCCTGGTGGGCGTGGTGCTCACCATCCTGGTGTTCCTGCATGGCGTCATGCAACCCCGCAGCGAGGTGCTCGGGCGCACCCGGGACGGCCTGTTGGCCGGGGCGGCAAGCCACGACCTGCCCCCCATCAGCGAGCATTACGTGGTGTTGCGCTTTGACGCATCCCTGGTGTTCATCAACTCGGCCTATTTCGAGGAAGCCGTGATGAAGGCCCTGGCCCAATACCCCAATGCCCGGGCCGTACTGGTGATCGGCAACAGCATCAACCGGGTGGACGCCACCGGAGAGGAAAAACTGCGCGCCCTGGCCGAAGACCTGAAGCGGGCCGGCGTCACCCTCATGCTGTCCGGCCTGAAGAAACAGGTACGGGAAGCCCTGGACCGGGCGGAACTGGATCGGGTGATCGGACGGGACAACATCTTCCCGGGCAAGGACATCGCCCTGGCCGAACTGACCCGACGCTACGATCAGCCGGTCACGAGCGGCGCCTAGAGCAGCACTGATTCACTTTGCTTTCGCTGCTTCCGCCGCTCCTACAAGTCCTTGATTATGTGGGAGCGGTGGCAGCCGCGAAGGGGTGATGTGTGAACGCATCAGCGCGTCCCTGAGCACGAACCAGGGTGCCCCGGGAGCCGCCCCGCTTGACGTTGTCAGGTGTGGCGGGCGCGCAGGTTGATGTTTTCCAGGGCGCGCACGGCGGCCCGCTGGGCCTCTTCGGCTTCGGCCTCGCTGCCCATCATGGTGAGTCGACCGAAGTTGCCGAAGGGTTTGACGTCCACCAGGGTGATGTGGGCTGCCTTTTCCGCTTCGTTGGCGGCATAGATGGCATAGCCGGCCGGCTCCACTTCCAGGATGAACATGCTCTTGCCCGGCAGGATCATGGATCCCTTGCGCAACTGGCGGTTGATCAGGGTGGTGTGGTCGGGCGTCATGCCGCGGATGATCTCGTTCCAGGCAATGCGGCAGGCCATGCGCGATTCGACGGTGGTTTCCAGTTGGCCGAGAATGATGTTGCCCGCCTCCATCACCTCGCTCTGATTGCGATAGTGAATCTCCATGGAGCCAAAGGAACGTTCCACCACCTGTTCCCCCAGGTGCACGTTGGTTTCCTTGAGGGCGATGTCGGACAGGCGATGCACGGCCATGCCGGGTGCGACCTCGATCCACAGGCAGGCGTCTCCCGGCACCGGCAGGAAGCCCTGGGACGAGGTTGCCAGATACGAAGCCAGCTGGGGCTGCAAGGCATCAATGAAAACAAACGTGCGCAGAGTGATTTGCATGGCCGGCCTAACGGTTCATGTCGGCACGGACGAGGGCGCGCCGTATCCGGCCATACCCGGCGGTCATCGCGTCAGCCCCATGTACAGCATGGGCAGCTTCTCGGGCAACCGTTCCACCTGGTCCAGGACCGTGAAGTTCTTGGCGCCGAAGATGCGCGATACATACTGGTCGGCGTGGGGGTCCAGGGACAGGCAATAGGTAGTGATGCCATCCCGGGTCAGCTCTTCCACGGCACGCTTGGTGTCGTAGCGCAGGTACTGGGGGTCCCGCACGTCGTTGTCGGCCGGTTCGCCGTCGGTGATGACGAACAGGATCTTCTTGTTCTTGGGTTGCTGTTTCAGCAACGAGCCGGCATGACGCAAGGCGGCCCCCATGCGAGTGGAATAGGAACCGTGCATGGCGGCCAGACGGGCCTTGGCCAGGTCATTGTAGGGCTGGTCGAAGTCCTTGAAACGGTAGTAATGCACGTCATGGCGACCATCGGAACAGAAGCCGTGCAAGGCAAAGGGGTCACCAATGCGATCCAGGGCGTCCGACAGCAGCACCGTGGCCGCCCGGGTCAGGTCCATGACGCTGTAGTCCTGGCCACGCACCTTGTCATTGGAAGATTCGGACATGTCCAGAAGCACCATGACAGCGAGATCCCGCAGATTGCGCTTGTAACGCATCATGATGCGGGTATCGGGCTGCTGGCCCATGCGGATGTCGATCATGGCGCGCACGGCGGCATTCACATCCAGCTCGTCACCGTCTTCCACCCGACGGATGCGTTGCATGCCCTGGGGAATCATGGATTCGATCAGGAACTTTAGCCGGGAGATGACCGGTTTGTGGTCGGTGATGATCTGCTCGATCTTCTCGAGTTCTCCCAGCTTGGGCCGGCGCTCCAGCACAGTCACCCAGCTGGGCCGCTCCAGCTGAATCTGGTAGTCCCATTCATGGTAATGCACTGGATCGGCGATGGGTTCACGACCCTCCAGCTCGTTGATGGTCTTGCCTTCCTGGTCCAGCCAGAAGGGTGTCTCCAGGACCCAGACTTCTTCGGCATCATCCCCGGCGAACTCGTTGTTCACTTCGTTCACCATCTCCATCACGGAGACCTTCTTGCGCACCTGCTGCTGCCGCTGCCAGGTAGCCTCCAGGGCTTCCTGCTCGTCGTACTCCTCCGATTCCCACACCGTGCGGTTGTCATCTCGGTACAGGGCACGCAGCGTATCGGTACGCGGATTGAACTCGGGCAGCGGCATCTGGCCCAGGTGGTGGGCAAGCTCGACGCCGATGTTCCAGCTGACTTGATTGGTCGAGAGGTCCACCTCGGCCTGGAACAGGGCGACCCCCTGTTGCACCCAGGGATCCGGGTCGCGCCCATCCTGGGCCAGGAGGGCACGCGCCAGCCGGTTGAGCAAGTCACCCATGGTCTGGGGGGCACGGACATCCAGGGGGGGATGCAGGGACAGCCAGGCGCTCCGCATGCCGGGAAACTGTCGACAGGCAAGCTCTTCCACCCGGGCGTCCTCGATCACCTCGATGATGGCCATCTGGGTGGTGTTCAACATCTGCATGGACAGCGGCGCACCGGTGAAAACCAGGTGGGCCGCACAGTGGTTTGCCGCCGCCCGATAGAGTTCCACGCCCGAGACGATGTCCTCGGCGGGCGTCTCTTCTCCCAGGGGACGATAGTCATCATAGGCATCGGCAATATGGATCTGGTAGTGCTCGATGTAGGGCTTGAGGCCTTCGCGGCTCTCATAGTCCCCCGCCGTGGGCCGCAGGAAGAAATCGCGCCCCCACATGGCGCGCAGGTAGATGTTCAGGCGACGCTGTACGTCGACGAAGAGCGTTCCCTTGCGCTCGGACTGCAACACTGACAGGGCATCCGGACTCTGCAGGGAGAAATACCGTACCTGCCCGTCGAAATCGGCCTTGTACGCCTGGGCTCCCCACTGCACCCAGCGCCTCAGGCCGCCCAGGGTGAGCTGGGTCAGCAGGCGATCCAGGTTCTCCAGCATCGGGCGCAGGCCCCGCGATGCCTGGGCCAGCATGATGGTGAGCACATTGAGATACTTGCGGAACAGTTCCTCGTCGCCCAGCCGCTCGGCGGCAAGTGGTGCGGTCGCCACGATCAGGGTGAGCACCTGACCGGAGGTTTTTGAAGCCATGCCCAGCAGAAAATTGACCACATCCGGCAGGACATCTTCGCCGATGGCCCGGGCCACCTCGGGCATCTCCTGGATGTAGGTGACCACGAGCTCCTCGCCACGCCCCAGAGCGTGGAGGGCCACGGCTCCCTTCAGGTAATTGTCCAGGCCACGCGACGAAAAGACACGAGCAGCCTCCTGCCAGGACGCCTGCAGGACTTCCTGGGCATCATGGGGCAGGTCTTCAAGAAGCTCCTGATATTCTTCTAGATGGATGGCCATGGCGGGTATCAGGGTCCGGAACGCCGGTCTCGGCAGTGGGGCAGCAACCCTGGGGTTGGGCGCCCATCATCCCGAGATCGGTCTCCGATGCCTGTCCTTTGTGTCAGAAGTAGGTGGTGACCGCGGAATCCAGCGCATCCCGCATGTCCGGGTCGTCGGTGATCGGACGCACCAATGCCACACGACATGCGGCCAGGGGGGCCACACCCTTGGCGATCAGGGAGCCGGCATAGATCAGCATCCGGGTGGAGAGGCCCTCATCCAGGCCATGGCCCTTGAGATTGCGGGCACGCTCGCCGATATGGACCAGGTTCTTGGCCACTTCGATGGTCACCCCGGACTCATGGGCGACAATCTCCGCCTCGATGTCATGCTCCGGGTAGTTGAAGTCCAGGGCCCCGAAGCGCTGCTTGGTGGATTGCTTCAGATCCTTCATCAGGGACTGGTAGCCCGGGTTGTAGGAAATCACAATCTGGAAATCCGGGTGGGCATCGATCAGTTCGCCCTTCTTTTCCAGGGGGAGCACCCGCCTTGCGTCCGTCAGGGGGTGGATCACCACGGTGGTGTCCTGCCGGGCTTCCACCACCTCGTCCAGATAGCAGATGGCACCATGGCGGGCGGCGACGGCCAGGGGGCCATCCTGCCAGCGGGTGCCATTGGCATCGAGCAGGAAACGACCCACCAAATCGGAGGCGGTCATGTCTTCGTTACAGGCCACGGTGATGAGGGGCTTGCCCAGTTTCCAGGCCATGTATTCCACGAAGCGGGTCTTGCCGCAGCCGGTCGGTCCCTTCAGCATCATGGGCATGCGTACGGAATACGCCGCTTCATACAACTCCACCTCGTCTGCAACCGGACGGTAATAAGGCTGCTCGGTCACCAGATACGGGGTCAGGATGTCCGCAGTCGTACCGGTCGAGGCCGGACGGGAGGCCACGGTCGTGGCAGCAGCGGCACGGGCCATGGCTTGCTGACGGGGAGAATAGGTTCGCATGAAGGGTTCGTTACGCATGACGCTACACCTTGGTGTGGTTACTTAATCGGGCCATACACGCTGAGGAAACAGGGCAGTGCCACTGTCCTGAACAGTATTGGCGCTGGTGGCGGCCTTGGCGGGCCGGGCGGTCGGCTTCGGAGCCGTGGCCTTCGGCTGGGCCGGGGCCTTGGGCGCGGGCGCAGTAGCCGGTTTTTTCGGGGCTGCGGCCCGGGCAGGCGCTGGCTTCTTGGCAGGAGCGACGGTTTCTTCTGGGGCATTGGCCTGTTGGCCGGCGCGGGCTTGACGGACGCTGGCGGAAAGCTTGTCTTTCATATTGGTCATGATGCGATCACCTCGTTAATGATGGCTTCGAACTCGGCAACCGCCGGCGCTGCACGATTGCCCATCTGGTACACCGACACGCCTTCCAGGGCCGCACCACGATAAATGGCCCGGCGCCGGATGGTGGCGGCCAATACCGGCATGCCAAAATCGGCCAGGGCATGGTGCATGGCCGAAGAAATCGCACTCTTGGGTTCCAGCTGGTTGAGCACGATATAGGCCCGCAGACCCGGGTTGTCCTTGCGCGCCGCCTCGATCTCTTCCGGAAGCCTCAGACTGGCCCACAGGTCAACCGGCGAGGGCAGGACGGGGATCAACGCCACGTCACACGCACGCAGGGCGGCCTGGGATGCATGGCTGTCCAGGGAGGGAGGACAATCCAGTACCACATGCCGGTAGTTCTTGAATCCCTGGTGCAAACTGCGTGCGTCCCACGGGCCGACGATCTGTTTCACCGGGGCTGGAAAGGCTTCACTGCCTAGGCTGGCCCACTGCCTTGCAGAGCCTTGTGGATCCAGATCCACCAATACGGTCTGCTGCCTGCGGGCAAGCCCGGCTGCCAGATTCATGGCCAGGGTGGTCTTTCCCGCGCCGCCTTTTTGGTTGATGACCGCAGTGACATGGGCTGCCATGTCATTCCCCTGCGCGGCTGTAGAGTGCGTCAATGCGGGTAGCAAATGCCCTTACAGCCTCATCCAGCTCGCCACCCTCCACCGCTTCCAGGGTGATATTGACGTAGGTGGTGCCGAAGTTGATGTTCTGGGGATGCAAGCCCGTCTCTTCGCTCAAGGCCGCCAGGGCATCCAGAAAATCCCGTGTGGCCCCATAGCGTTCAAACGCAAAGCGCTTGAACAAGGTGGCCGGCTTGCCGCGTTCTTCCCAGGTGGTCATCCCGGTATCAGCCATGACCAGTCCCAGCACCCATCATCGTGTCGAGATCCTGCACATGGGCCACCTCCTCGTTGAGGATGTCCTCGAGGAGCGCCGCACTGCTGCTATCCCGCATGCGCACGGCGTGGGCAAGGGCATCCCGATACAGCCGTACGGCATCCAGCTCCAATTGCCGATCCGACGCCAGCAAGTCGGATACCTCACGACCCAGGCGCACGGGCGCCAGATTGCCGGCGGAGGGCGCCACGCCCGCGCGGATGAGATGCTCCATGAGACGCTCGGCGTGGCCCAGTTCCTCAATGGCCTCGGCACGCAGGTGGTCAGCCAGTGCCTGGTCGCCCCAGAGGCGCACCAGGACGCTTTGGGCCAGATACTGTTGCACGGCGCTCATTTCATGGGTGAGCGCGCGCGTGAGCCATCCGAGGGTACGCGGATCGACAGCCATGTCGCTTTAGCTGCGGGTCGACGTGATCTCGGCGTCGCGACCACCACCGTCGGCTTCGGGCGACGTCGGCAGAATGCCCTCCACTTCGCTGTGTACCCGCGCGATGATGTGGGCTGCGACCAGGCCGTCGCCTACGCGCTCACAGGCATCCGCACCCGCACGAACAGCTGCATTGACGGCCCCGGTTTCACCGCGCACCAGCACGGTGACGTAGCCGCCACCGACGAACTGACGTCCGACCAGACGCACTTCAGCGGCCTTGGTCATGGCGTCGGCTGCCTCGATGGCGGGCACCAGGCCGCGAGTCTCGATCATGCCCAGGGCAATACCGCTCACGTTAGCCATTGTGTTTCTCCATTCATTGATCAGATTTCAGTACCCGCCGCGTTCAGGCAGAAGGTGCACTGGGAAGAATGCCTTCCACTTCGCTATGAACACGGGCAATGATGTGGGCAGCCACCAGGCCGTCACCTACGCGCTCGCAGGCATCCGCACCTGCACGAACCGCCGCATTGACAGCACCGGTCTCGCCGCGCACCAGCACGGTGACGTAGCCGCCGCCGACGAATTGACGACCGATCAGGCGCACTTCGGCAGCCTTGGTCATGGCGTCGGCCGCTTCGATCGCGGGCACC
>DYHB01000030.1 GCA_020724415.1 Thiobacillus sp. | reverse complement strand
CCGACGCCAAGTTCTTCTTCGACCAGGATCGCAAGAAGTCTCTGGCCTCCCGGGTGGCGGCGCTGGACAAGGTGGTCTATCACAACAAGCTGGGTACCCAGGGCCAGCGTATCCGCCGCCTGATGAAACTGTCGGGGGAAATCGCCCGCCTGCTGGGGGCGGACCCGGCCCTGGCCGAGCGTGCCGCCGAATTGGCCAAGGCCGACCTGGTGACCGACATGGTGGGCGAGTTCCCGGAGCTGCAGGGCATCATGGGCCGCTACTACGCGCTGCACGACCGGGAAGACCCGGCCGTGGCCGACGCCATCGAGCAGCACTACAAACCGAAGTTCGCCGGCGATACCCTGCCCGAGGGCAATGTCGCCCTGTCGGTGGCCCTGGCCGAGCGCCTGGATACCCTGGCCGGCATGTTCGGCATCGGCGCCATTCCCACCGGGGACAAGGATCCCTTCGCCTTGCGCCGGGCCGCTCTGGGTGTGCTGCGCATGCTCATGGAACGCTACCTGCCCCTGGACCTGATGCAGCTGCTGGAGTTGGCCCAGGCCGGCTTCGACCAGGAAGAGATCGCCGCCAGCACGGCGCTGGACGTGTTCCAGTTCATGCAGGACCGTCTGCGGGTATACCTCAGGGAGCGGGGCGCCCTCCAGGATGAGGTGGAGGCCATCGTGGTCCAGGCCCCGACCCGGATCGACCGCGTGCCGGCTCGGCTGGCCGCCGTGGCGGAATTCCGGAAGCTGCCCGAATCGGCGGCCCTGGCCGCTGCCAACAAACGCATCGGCAACATTCTCAAGAAGGCGGGGGATGCCTCGGGCACGGTGGAGGCCAGCCTGATCCAGCCAGGGGCCGAGGCCGAGCTTTTTGCAGCGGTTCAGTCCGTGCTGCCGGAGGTGGACACGGCCCTGGCCAACCTGGACTACACCACCGCCCTGACCCGCCTGGCCGGCGTGCGTGCGGCCGTTGACCGATTCTTCGAGGAGGTCATGGTGATGGTGGACGAGCCCCTGCTGCGGCAAAACCGTCTGGCCCTGCTGGACAGGCTCAGTCGGGGCCTCAACTGCGTGGCCGATATCGGCCAGTTGTCCGGCTGATGTCGGACTGAGCCGATTGCCATGAAGCCGGGCCTTGGTCGGGTGCTGGCCCAAGGGATCCTGATGGGCTGGCTGGCCGCGCTGGTTTCTGGCTGCGCCACCCTGCGCCAGGATCTGCCCCCGCCCGTCCCCAGCCACGCCCTGGCTCCTGACCCTTCGTCGCCCCTGGGACGACTGGCGGCCGGGCATCTGGCCCAGGGGGGCGGACCTTCGGCATTCCGGCTGCTGGAATCCGGCCAGGCGGCATTGCTGGCCAGGATGGCCCTGATCGAGCGGTCTCGGCATAGCCTGGATTTGCAGTATTACATTTTCCGTGCCGACCTTTCCGGCAAGCTGATAATGGAGGCCCTGATCCGGGCTGCCGAGCGCGGCGTCCGGGTGCGCCTGCTGCTGGACGACATGTACAGCCCGGAGAACGAGGCGGTGATCATCGGCCTGGATGCCCACCCCCGCATCCAGGTCCGGGTGTTCAATCCGTTCCACGTCAGAGGCAATGCTCCCCTGGGGCGGGCGGCGGAATTCCTGGCCGGGGATGGCCGGGTCAACCGGCGCATGCACAACAAGTTGTTCCTGGCCGACAACCATTTTGGCATCACCGGTGGGCGCAACATCGGCGACGAGTACTTCCAGGCCAATGGCCAACTGGCCTTCCGGGACCTGGATGTCATGGCCGTCGGCCCGGTTGTCACGCAACTGTCCCAGGCCTTCGACCAGTATTGGAATGCCCCCCAGTCCATCACCGTTCGGGCCATTCCCATGGGCAGGGCCAGATCGCAACTTCGGGATGAACTCCGGCAGGAAGTGGCAGCCCTGCGCCAGGACCTGGCCCCCGAGGCCGATGAATTCAAGTCCCTGGACGCCCTGGGATCGGCCCCGGGGCCGGGCTGGGGGCCCTGGACCGGGGGTGACGCGGAAGTCCTGGTGGACCATCCCGACAAGACCCTGCCGACTAGTTCAGGCCCATCGGCGGCAGTTGAAACCCTGCCCTACAACCAGCTCTTGCGCCACGGCCTGGAGGTGCGCAAGGAATTGCTCATCGTCTCGCCCTATTTCGTTCCGGGCGCCAAGGGCGTGGCCCGTCTGGAGGCCATTCGTGCCCAGGGGGATGTGCGCATCCGTGTGTTGACCAATTCCCTGGCGGCCACGGATGTCACCGTGGTGCACGCCGGCTACGCCCGGTACCGTAAACCGCTGCTGGAAGCCGGGGTGGAATTGTTCGAACTCAAGCCGGTCAAGGAATCCTCGGCCTGGGGGCGACGCCTGGTGCAGGGCTCCTCCCGGGCCAGCCTGCACGGCAAGGCCGTGGTTTTTGACCGCAAGGTGGCCTACGTGGGGTCCATGAACCTGGACCCCCGCTCAGTTTCCCTGAATACCGAGTCGGGCCTGATCCTACACGGGGAAGCCCTGGCCGGGCAGGTGGCCGCGTTCATCGAGGAGGCCATGCAACCGTCCCTCAGTTATCGGCTGGCCCTGGAAGCCGGTCCGGGGACGGAGGCCGCGGATACCCGCCTGGTCTGGTACGATCAGAAAAAAAACCATACCGAGGTACATGAGGTGGATCCCCGAAGCAATCCGGTCCTGAGGATGTATATCCGTCTGCTATCGCTGTTGCCCATCGAGGAGTCCTTGTGAACGTCCGGGCCAGCCATCGCCTGCCTGGGGCAGGGCTCAGCAGGGCCTATCGCCTGGACCCGCTCCTGGCAGAGTTCGACAGCCCGACTCTGGAGCAGGAGTTCCGGACATTCATCCGGGATACCCGGGTACGGGATACCCGGACCGCCCTGGGGCTGGCGGCATTCTTTTATGTCCTGTTTGCATTCACGGACTATCTTGCCATACAGGATGGGAGCGACTACACGAGTGTATTCATGCTGCGACTGTGCGTCGGCATTGTCGGCCTGGCGTGCGCACTCCTGGCAGAGCGGTATTGGCGTCAACTGGTCAATGGGGTGATACCCACATTGGTGGTTTCCCTGGCCATGGTCTCCTTGTTGATGATTACCGTCAAACGGCCCTACGAACTGGGCTGGAATGGCATGAGCATGCTCCTCGTGCTCATCGGGGCGTATGCCTTCATTCCCAATCGTTTCATCACCAGCATGGTGGCCGCAGTGACCGGAAGTCTGGGGTTCTTGTGGCTGGCCGTGCTCTACTTTCAGCCAAGCTTCAATGAAGTTCTGTACCTGATCACCCTGTTGTTGGTGGTCAACATCATCGGTGCCATGACCGGCTATCGATCGAGTCGCCTCCAGCACGAAGCCTACGTCCAGTTGCTGGTGCAGAGGGAAGCCGGGGCCGTGCTTTCTACCGAGGCCCGGGCGCGTGTGGAACTGGAATCCGAGTTGCGACAGATGTCGGAGCAAGATGCATTGACCCGTCTTGCCTCCCGGCAGCACTTCTTCGAACGTGCAGAACGCATGCTGGAACATGCGGCCGGGGATACGGCGCCCTTGAGCCTGCTGATGATCGACGTGGATTATTTTCGCCAGATCAACAGTACCTATGGCCATGTCCGCGGCGATGCCCTGCTGCGCGGGCTGGCGGAGGTCTGTCGCGCTCACATGGCGCCCGGGGACCTGGGTGGTCGCCTGGGTGGCGAAGAGTTCGCCATCATGCTGCCAGGGGTGGACCTGGCACAGGCAACAGCCAAGGCCGAACAGTTGAGGCTGGCGATCCAGCGGGCGCCGGTGGACATCAAGGACGCGGGCCTGAACTGCACGGTCAGTATCGGTGTGGCCCAGTGGGCACGAGGTGAGGGCATCACTTCGCTGTTGCGTCGGACCGACCATGCCCTTTCGGCGGCCAAATACCGCGGCCGGAACAGGGTGGAGGCGGCGGATGGAGCATTGCAGGCCGATGCCTATGACGCGGATCACCCGGTGTAAGATGGCGTCATCATGAAACTCGTCATTCTCGATCGGGACGGTGTCATCAACTTTGACTCGGACCAATTCATCAAGAGTCCGGACGAATGGAAACCCATTCCCGCCAGCCTGGAAGCCATTGCCAGCCTCAACCAGGCAGGCTTCAAGGTGGTGGTGGTCTCCAACCAGTCCGGCATCGGGCGTGGCTTGTTCGACATGGCCATGCTCAACACCATCCACGCCAGGATGCACAAGCAACTGGCCCTGGCGGGAGGGCGCATCGAGGCTGTTTTCTTCTGTCCCCACCCGGCGGATTCGGACTGCGAGTGCCGCAAACCCAAGGCCGGCCTGTTCCGGGACATCGCCCAGCGTTTCCATGTGGATCTGGCCGGCGTGCCTGCCATTGGCGATGCCTGGCGCGACCTGGAGGCCGCCCGGAGCGTGGGCGCCCGCCCCATCCTGGTCAAGACGGGCAAGGGTCAGGCCACCCTGGAGCAGGGCTTGCCCGATGATGTGCTGGTCTTCGATGATCTGGCCAAGGCTGCGGCCTGGTTGATTGAAAACAAGAACTGATCCGTCATGTTTGTTCTCAGGTCCCTGTTGTATGCGCTGATCCAAGCGGTAACCACGGTTTTTTTCAGCCTATTCGCTCTGTTCACCTTTCCCATGGGGCGCGTGCCACGCAACCGCTTGCTGGCCCTTTGGGCCCGCTTCATGACTTGGCTGGCGCGCCACCTGCTCGGCATACGGTATCGGGTGGAAGGTCTGGAGGCTTTGCCGCCAGGGCCCTTGATCCTGCTTTCCAAGCATCAGTCGGCCTGGGAGACCATCGCCTTCCAGGTCATTTTTCCGCCCCTGTGCTTCGTTCTCAAGAAAGAGTTGCTGCGGATTCCATTCTTTGGCTGGGGCCTGGCCATGACCAGTCCCATCGCCATCGACCGGTCCGCCGGTCGGGAGGCCCTGCGGGAAATCGAGATCCAGGGCAAGGCCCGGCTGGGCGCCGGCCTGTGGGTGGTCATTTTCCCGGAGGGCACCCGGGTCAGGCCGGGGGAATCGGGCAAGTACAACATCGGCGGCGCGTGGCTGGCGGCCAAGACCGGGGTGCCCGTGGTGCCCATCGCCCACAATGCAGGCCGATTGTGGCCCAAGAATGCCTTGTTCAAGCGCCCGGGGGAGATCACCGTGGCCCTGGGGCCGCTCATCCAGACCCAGGGGCGCAAGGCGGGTGAGATCAATGCCGAGGTGGAGGCCTGGATCGAGGCCAGGATGCGCCAGTTGTAAGCTCGACTGGCCGTTGTTTTAGTCTTGTCTAATATAGAGGTGTTCGGCCACGAATGCCTTTCATGATTTCACATAACACCTTGGTGCGTGCAGCAGGTTCCTCTCCCTGGGCCGCACGCCTGGACCTGGCCCAGAGCCTGACCGGCTTGTTTCTGGGTCTGTTCATGTGGTTGCACATGTTGTTCGTGGCCACCATCCTGATCAGCGAAGACGCCATGTGGTGGGTGGCCCGGATGTTCGAGGGGCAGCCGCTGTTCGGCCGTCCCTATCCCCTTCTGGTCTCGTTTTTCGTGGCCTTCGTGTTTGCGGTATTCGTGGCCCATGCCTGGCTGGCCCTGCGCAAGTTTCCCATCCATTGGCGGCAACATCGGGATTATTGGCAGCACATGGCCAGCCTTGGCCATGGCGACACCACCTTGTGGTTCGTTCAGGTGGTGACGGGGTTTGCCCTGTTCTTCCTGGCCTCGGTGCACTTGTACACCATGATGATGCACCCCGACCTGATCGGTCCTTACGAATCGGCCGACCGGGTCTGGACCGGCCGTCTCTGGCCTCTCTATCTGGTGATGCTGTTCGCCGTGGAAATCCACGGCGGGATCGGCCTGTACCGTTTGGCCGTCAAGTGGGGCTGGCCCGGAGGCTCGGACCCGAACCGGATGCGCCAGCGGCTGAAGCGGCTGAAGTGGGGGTTGACCGGCTTTTTCCTGGTGCTGGGGCTGCTCACCCTGGGGGCCTATATGAAACTGGGCCAGGAGCATGCGCCCCATGCGGGTGAACGCTACGTGCCCACCTGGCAGCGGGGGGGGCTGATGCGGCTGATCTATTCCGATGTCCTGGTGATCGGCGGCGGCCTGGCGGGTCTGCGTACCGCCATAGCCACCCGGCGCCGGGGCCTGGAGACCCGGATTCTGTCCCTGGTGCCGGCCAAGCGCTCCCATTCCGTGGCTGCCCAAGGAGGCATGCAGGCCAGCCTGGGGCATGCCATCCGGGGCCGGGGCGACAACGAGGATGTCCATTTCGAGGATACGGTGCGCGGTTCCGACTGGGGCTGCGACCAAGTGGTGGCCCGCATGTTTGCCCACATGGCGCCCAAGGCAGTACGGGAACTGGCGGCCTGGGGGGTGCCCTGGAACCGGGTCCGGCGCGGTGAGCATATGGCCGTCATCAACGGTGAGCGGGTCGTGTTGCAGGAGCGGGACGCGGCCCATGGCCTGATCACCGCCCGGGACTTTGGCGGCACCAAGAAGTGGCGTACCTGCTACACCTCGGACGGGACCGGTCATGCCATGTTGTACGCCGTCTCGGACCGGGCCGTGGCCGAGGCCATCCCGGTCCACGAACGTACCGAAGCCCTGGCCCTGATCCACGAGGGAGGGCGCTGCCAGGGGGTGGTGGCCCGGGATCTGGTGACCGGCGCCCTGACCGCCTACATGGCCCGGGCCACGGTCATCGCCACCGGAGGCTATGGACGCATCTACGGGGTGAGCACCAATGCCCTCATCAACGAAGGCATGGGCACGGCCCTGGCCCTGGAAACCGGGCAAGCCCGGCTGGGCAACATGGAGGCCGTGCAGTTCCATCCCACCGCCATCGTGCCTGCGGGCATCCTGGTGACCGAAGGCTGCCGGGGTGACGGCGGCCTGCTGCGGGACGCGGACGGGCACCGTTTCATGCCCGACTATGAGCCGGAGAAGAAGGAACTGGCTTCCCGGGACGTGGTTTCCCGACGCATGGCGGAACACATGCGCCAGGGCAAGGGGGTTTCGTCACCCTACGGTGACCATCTGTGGCTGGACATCACCGTGCTGGGGGCGGCCCACATCGAACGCAACCTGCGTGAAGTGAAGGACATCTGCCAGCACTTCCTGGGACTCGACCCCGCCCGGGATTTCATACCCGTGCGGCCCACCCAGCATTACTCCATGGGCGGCATACGTACTGATTTCCGGGGCGAGTCACCCTGGCTGCGGGGCTTGTTTTCCTGTGGCGAGGCGGCCTGCTGGGACATGCATGGCTTCAATCGCCTGGGCGGCAATTCGGTGGCGGAAACCGTGGTGTCCGGCATGCTGGTGGGGGAGTACATCGCCGATTTCTGTCAGTCGGACCAGGGTGACGTGGACCTTTCGACCCAGGTGGCCCGGCATTTCCTGGCGCGGGAAGAGGCGGCTCTGGCCGCCCTTGTGGCGGGGCGGGGCGACGAGCGTGCCCCGGCTATCCGCCAAGCCATGGAACGGATCATGACCGAAGCCGTAGGCCTGTTCCGCAACGGTCCGGATCTGGAGCGGGCGGTGGACGAGCTGGGCCAGCTCCTGGCCCGCAGCCAGCGCCTGGGCCTGGCCAGCCGGCGTCTGGATGCCAATCCCGAACTGGTGGCCGCCTACCGGTTGCCCCGCATGCTCAAGGTGGCCCTGACCGTGGCCCTGGGGGCCCTGCACCGTACCGAGAGCCGGGGCGCCCACTCCCGGGAAGATTACCCGGCCCGGGACGATGCCCGCTGGCTCAAGCGCACCCTGGCTCATTGGCCAGAGGGGAGCTCGACCCCCGTTCTGGAATATGAACCGCTGGACGTGTCGGCCATGGAACTGCCGCCCGGGTTCCGGGGCTATGGCGTGAAGAATATCCAGGAGCATCCCGCCAGTGCGGCCCGCCAGGCCCAGGTGGATGTCGTGCGCGCCCAGCAGACCGACCGACAGGCCGCCCAGGCGGCCCTGATGCCCTACCTGCATCTGCTCCCGGAACGCTACCGGGGTCCCAATGAACGCTTGCCGGAACTTGAACCATGAGTCGACGCCTCCATTTCAGCCTCTTCCGGCATAACCCCAGGGACCCGTCCAGCGTACCCCACCAGGACCATTTTCAACTGGATGAACAACCCGGAATGACCCTGTTCATCGCCCTCAACCAGATCCGGGACACCCAGGCCCCCGACCTGAATTTCGATTTCGTCTGCCGGGCCGGGGTGTGTGGTTCCTGCGCCATGATCATCAACGGACGTCCTGGCCTGGCCTGCCGGACCCAGACCCGGGACCTGCCCGACCGGATTGCGCTCTATCCCTTGCCGGTGTTCGAACTCATCGGCGACCTGTCGGTGAATACCGGAAAATGGATGCGGGACCTGGCCGAGCGTCTGGAGACCTGGGCGCACCTGGCCGGCATGCCGGATCTGGACCGGATGGAGGAGGCCATGGACCCGGATCTGGCCGAGGCCATCTATGAGCTGGACCGCTGCATAGAATGCGGTTGCTGCGTGGCGGCCTGCGGCACCGCCAGGATGCGGCCGGATTTCATGGGTGCCGTGGGCCTGAACAAGATCGCCCGATTCCGCCTGGACCCCCGGGATGCCAGGACCGACGGGGATTACTACGAGGTGGTGGGGGACGACAGCGGAGTGTTTGGCTGCATGAGTCTGTTGGCCTGCCATGATCTTTGCCCAAAGTCGTTGCCATTGCAGACCCAGATCGCCTATCTTCGACGAAACATGGTGAAAGCAGGAGTGGTTTGAAAAACCGGCGCATACATCGCACAGAGGAATCTGCCAGCATCCATCTGGCCGGTCATGACGTGGCCTATACCCTGAAGCGCAGTTCGGCCCGTCGCACCCTGGCACTGGGCCTTCGGGACGGCGGCCGGGTGGTGGTGAATGCGCCGTTCCGCCTGCCCAGGGGGCATATCGATGGCTTCCTGCGCCAGCATGCCGACTGGTTGCTGCAGCGTCTGCTGCGCCAGCCGGAGCCCATGATCTGGCGGGATGGCATGGTGCTCCCGTTGCTGGGGCGAGAGCTCCGGTTGGTTCATCGTGGATTGGCTGGACCCATGCCCAGCCAGTTGTCGCTGTTCGACCAGGATGTCGGCCAGGATGCCGAATCCCCCGTGCTGGAAGGGGACCGCTTGATCTGTCCTGGGGGGCGCGGCAGCCTGGAGGCCCGGGTTATGCTCTGGTATCGGCAGCAGGCCGGCATCTGGCTGGACCAGCGCCTGGAGCACCTTTGCCGCGAGCAGGGCATTGCGCAGCCGGCCTGGCGCCTGTCGAACGCCAGGACACGATGGGGCAGCCTGTCCCCCGCAGGGGTGGTGAGCCTCAACTGGCGTCTCATCAAGGCCAGTCCGGAGGAGATCGACTATGTCATTTGCCACGAGCTGGCGCATTTCCGCCAGCGCAATCATTCCGCCGCCTTTTGGGCGGAGGTGGCGCGTTTGTGTCCTGGCCATGAGTCCGCCCGGCGCCGGCTGAAAGAGCATGGCCCGCACTATTTCGAATTTTGAGGGGATTGCCCATGCGGATGCTGCATACCATGTTGCGGGTGGGGGACCTGGATCGGTCCGTCGCGTTTTATACCGAGGTGCTGGGCATGCGGCTGTTGCGCCGCAAGGATTACCCGGAGGGCAAGTTCACCCTGGCCTTCGTGGGGTATGGCGATGAAGACAGCCACACGGTACTGGAATTGACCCATAACTGGGGCGTGGACCGCTACGACCTGGGCAGCGGTTTTGGCCACATCGCCCTGGAAGTGGACGATGCCTACCAGGCCTGCGCCGCCGTGACGGCCAAGGGTGGCAAGGTGACTCGTCCCGCCGGGCCCATGAAGCACGGCACCACCGTGATTGCCTTCGTGGAAGACCCGGATGGCTACAAGATCGAGTTCATCCAGAAGGGCACCCGGGGCGGCTAGGGTTCCGGATCCGGCATGGCAACGTTGCGCGCCTTCTTCGCTCTCTTCTGCCTGACAGCCGTGCTGGGGCTGCCCATGGCCCAGGCCCGGGATCTGGTCCTGGGCGTCTTTGCCTATCGCCCAAAGCCGGTGACCCAGGCGCGCTACCAGCCTCTGGTGGATTACCTGAACGAACAAATTCAGGGTCATCGCATCATCTTGCAGCCCCTGACCCAGGCCGAGCTGGAACAGCGGCTGGAGGAGGGTACTCTGGATTTGATCTTCACCAATCCCAGCCACTTTGTCCTGCTGCGGCAACGCAGCCGTCTGACGGGGGCCATTGCAACCCTGGTGGAACTGGAGTCCGGCGTGCCTGCCAGTGCGCTGGGCGGCGTGGTGCTCGCTCCCATGGGCCGGGAGGATATCCGGACCCTGACGGACCTCAAGGGGAAACGGCTGGCCATTCCAGGCTATGCCTTCCTGGGGGGTTACCAGACGCAAGCCTATGAATTGTTGCTGCGGGGCGTGCGCTTGCCCGAGGATGCCCAACTGGAGGTGTTCGGCAGTCATGATGGCGTGGTTCATGCCTTGTTGCGGGGTCAGGCCGACGCGGGTTTCGTGCGCTCGGGCATCATGGAGTCCATGATCCGGGATGGCAGCCTGCCGCCGGACCGGCTCAAGGTGGTCAGTCCCCAGGCCCATCAGGGATTTCCCTTTGCGGTGTCGACCCGCCTGTATCCTGAGTGGCCCTTTGCGGCGCTGCCCCATGTGGATGAGCGGACCATACGCCAGATTGCACGGGCTCTGCTGAACATCGAATCCGACAGTGACCTGGCCCGGGCCATGAACATCCACGGGTTCACGGTGCCCGGGGACTACCTGCCGGTGGAAAACCTGGCCCGGGGCCTGCGCCTGCCGCCCTTTGAAGGCGCACCCGACTTTACGCCCGGGGACGTGATCCAGCGCTACCCGGTCCAAATCTCTCTGGGCCTGGCCGTGGCAGCGATCATCCTGATGCTGGCGGGAGGGTTCTATCTCAGTCGGCGCCGCCTCAAGCTGGCCTCCCAGGAGTTGGCCAGGTTGTCCCGCCATAACGCCCTGCTTCTGAATTCGGCCGGCGAGGGGATCTATGGGGTGGACCATGCCGGCCACATCACGTTCATCAATCCTGCCGCCTTGGCCATGTTGGGCTACGAACTGGACGAAGTACTTGGCAAGCGGGCTCACCGGCTGTTCCATGCCAGGCGGCCGGACGGCAGTGATTATCCCGATACCGAGTGCCCCTTGGAAAAGGTGCTTCAGGACGGTGTCAGGCGCGAGATGGAGGAGGTCTTCACCCGCAAGAATGGTGAAACCTTCCATGTCAGCCTGGTGGCCACGGCCATGACCGACGACGCCAGGCAATTGGGGGCCGAGGTGGTATTCCAGGACATCACCCGGCGCAAGGCCATGGAGCATGAGCTGAACCGGCTTGCCTCGACGGACGCACTCACCGGCTGTGCCAATCGAAGGCATTTCATGGAGCAACTGGACATGGAACTGTCCCGGATACGTCGTTACGCCAACCCGGGCGCCTTGCTCATGATGGACCTGGATCATTTCAAGCTGGTCAATGATACTTATGGCCACCCGGCCGGTGATGCGGTCTTGGTTGCCTTTGTCCAGGCCGTGCAGTCATCCTTGCGCAAAATGGACATGCTGGGGCGGTTGGGCGGCGAGGAATTTGCCGTCTTGTTGCCCGAAACATCCCTGGAAGCGGCCGGACGACTGGCCGAGCGGTTGCGGGCCAAGGTGGAGGCCCTGAGCGTGGAATTCCAGGATCATGCCATCCGGGTGACGGTCAGCATCGGTGTGGCTGCCTTGCGTAACGACAGCACTGCGGTGGACGAGGTGCTGAGCCAGGGTGACGCAGCCCTGTACCGGGCCAAGGAAAGCGGCCGCAACCGGGTAGTGCAATATCAACCCAATTCATGAAAGGTGACCGGGCCATGACCCATGGGGTGGCGAAGGAAGCGTTTGACCAGCGCATGTTTCGCTTGTACGGAGCCGTATGGCTGTTTCTGGTCATGACCATTGTCGGCCTGGCCTGGCTGGATCAAGACTGGCTGGAGCCGATCCTGTCGGAAGGAGGCGCCATCGAGTCCGTCTCGGCCTTCGGCTATTTCGTGTGCGCAGGCGTGTTGCTGGTGCTGTGCAGGACATGGTCCGGTCGCTGGCATGGGGCTGTGGTGCTGACCCTGATGGGATTGCGTGAGCTGGATTTCCATGCCCGGTTCACTGACATGAACATCAGCAAGATCAAGTTCTATCTCAGTCCCGAGGTGCCTGCCATGCAGAAGGTGGCCGGGCTCCTGGTGGTGGTGGTGTTGCTGTACGCCCTGTACCGCCTGGCACGGGATCATGGCAGGCGTTGGTTGCAGGGGCTCCGGGCCGGGCAGGCGTGCGCTTATGGGGTGGCGTTTGCCATCGCCTGTGCGGTGATTGCAAAAAGCCTGGATGGATTTGCCCGCAAGCTGGGCGAGTTGGGTTGGGTAGCCAGCCGACAGGCAGTGGATTACGCCATGTACTTCGAGGAAACCCTGGAAATGGGCATTCCCCTGATGGTGGCCTTGTCCATCTACTGTTATCACTGGCACGTCAGGGCACGCTGAACCCGACACCCCCCTGTGGGCTGCCTCCCCGAGGGCCGTTCAGGTCCTGCTGTTGGCCAGCAGGCAGAACTCCTGGATGCTGAGGGTTTCACCGCGCCGTTGGGGGTCAATGCCAAGCCGATGGAAGGTGGCTTCATCCACGAGGCCCTTGAGTGTGTTGCGCAGGGTCTTGCGACGTTGCCCGAAGGACTTGGCCACGAGCGTGGCGAACAGGGCAGGATCGTGTTGCGGCATGGCCTGGGCGGGAAGGGGGGCCAGACGGACCACAGCCGAATCCACTTTGGGTGGCGGATTGAAGGCTCCAGGAGGCACGTTGAACAGTTTTACCACCTGGAAGCGGACCTGAAGCATGACCGACAGCCTGCCATATTCCGGGCTGCCAGGCAGGGCCGCCATGCGGTCGACCACTTCCTTCTGGAGCATGAAATGCATGTCGGTGATCCGGTCTGCGTACCCGGCCAAATGGAACAGTATCGGCGATGAGATGTTGTAGGGCAGGTTGCCCACGACCCTGAGGCCTTTTTCCGTGGTCGTGGCAGCGCCGGTGGCAGCAGGAGAGAGCAGGCTTGAAAAGTCGAATTTGAGCGCATCGGCTTCGTGGACGGAGAGCCGTTCGACAGGAAAGGCCTGACGCAGCCGTGGCACCAGATCACGGTCGAATTCCACTACGTGAAGATGTTGCACATGCGCCAGCAGCGGCCGTGTCAGGGCGCCCAGGCCGGGACCGATCTCCACCATCAGGTCGTCCGGGCGGGGACGAATGGCCGCGACGATCCGGTCCAGGTAGGTGGGGTCCTGGAGGAAGTGTTGACCCAGGGATTTCTTGTGCCGGTAATCGGTCATGGCTGGGGCCTGTGGTGGCCTGCAAGCCCTCTCCGCCGGCCTGCAGAGGGGTATCCGGGCACCTCCGCCAGGTCACGCATGACCGTCACGCCCTCTGTTGCAGGCCATCTCCCAGGCCAGGCCCAGGGCGGCGCGCAGGCTGCCGTCGTGGACCCGACCGGTGCCGGCCAGGTCCAGAGCGGTGCCGTGGTCCACGGAAGTACGGATGATGGGCAGACCCAGGGTGACATTGATGCCCGCGCCGAAGCTGGCATGTTTCAGAACCGGCAGGCCCTGATCGTGATACATGGCCAGTACGGCATCGCATGCTTCCAGATGATGTTTCTGGAACAAGGTGTCGGCTGGCAGGGGCCCGATCAGGTCCATGCCCTGGTCGCGCAGCTGCGCCAGAACAGGCTGGATGACCTGAATTTCTTCCTGGCCCAGGTGGCCACCCTCCCCGGCATGGGGATTGAGCCCTGCCACCAGAATCCGGGGTCGTTCCAGGGCAAAGTCCCGGCGCAGGGAGGCATCCAGTATCTGCAGGGTCCGGCTCAAGCCTGCCCGGGTGATGGCATCGGCCACCTTCCGGAGGGGCAGGTGGGTGGTGGCCAAGGCCACCCGCATGCCGCCCCCCGTGAGCATCATCACCACCTGATCGGTACCTGTGCGGTCGGCCAGATATTCGGTGTGGCCTGTGAACGGATGGCCGGCATCATTGATGACACCCTTGTGTACCGGCCCGGTCACCATGCCGGAAAACGCGCCGGACCGGCATCCGTCCACCGCCCGGTCCAGGCACGCCAGTACATAGTCCGCGTTGGCCGGGTCCAGTCGACCGGGTGCGGCCACCTGGGGCAAAGGCAGGGAGATCAGACTCAGGGTCTGGTCTGTGCCCGCTATGTGATCGGGGATGTGGCAGGGCAGGCCAAGTTGGGCCGCCCGCTCCTCCAGGAGCCGTCGATTGGCCAGAATGACCAGCGGAAAGCCCGGCGGGTCCTGGGCAAGCCGGACGCACAGGTCCGGCCCGATGCCGGCCGGTTCTCCGGCAGTGAGTGCCAGGGGGGCTACGTGACCAGTCACGTGGGGCCTGCCCATCGTGGTACCGGGAAGGGTATCTCCTGTCACCTGGTCACTGGGTCACGCGTTACTGCTCTGCCAGTCGGTACTCGACATAGGCCCGGTCCCGTGTCTGGCGGACCCAATCGTCGAAGGCATCGTCACTCTTCCGTTCCAGTATGGCCCGGCGTGCATCCATGCGCTTGCGCTCTTCGGTCATGTCCTTCACCCGGCGTTCCAGGACCTGGATCAAGTGCCAGCCGAAGGCGGAGCGTACCGGCGCCGAGATTTCACCGGCTTGCAGGGCATTCATGGCCTGTTCGAATTCGGGCACGGTCTCCCCGGGGTTCAGCCAGCCCAGGTCCCCTTCCTTGGAGGCCGACAGATCGTCCGAATGGATCTTCGCCAAGCGGCCGAAATCGGTGCCGTTGACGATGCGCTCCCGCAGGTCGGCCAGGCGGTCGGCGGCATCCTGGTCGCTGATGATGTCATTGGTCTTGACCAGGATGTGCCGGGCCCGGGTTTGCTGGACTACGGTTTCGGCCTCGGCACCGCGCTTGTCGAGCAGTTTCAGGATGTGAAAGCCATTGGCGCTGCGCAGTACCGCTGATACTTCTCCAGGGGCCAGACCTCGCACGGCCTGGGCGAAAAGCGCGGGCAACTTGGCTTCGGCACGCCATCCCAGCCCGCCGCCTTGCAGGGCGTTCTGACTATCCGAGTACACCGTGGAGACCCGGCTGAAGTCGGCCCCGTCCAGGAGTTCCTGGCGCGCCCGTTCAGCCTTGGCCTGCAATTCCTGCAATGTTTCGGGGCTGGCCCCCTCGGGCGCGAGTATCAGGATGTGGGCCAAGTTGTATTCCGTCTGCTTGGCCAGATCCAGGCTCGGATTGGCCAGGAAATTGTCCACTTCGGTTTCGGTGACCAGGATTTTGCTGTCCACTTCCCGTTCCCTCAGACGGGTGATGACCATCTCGGTACGGACCTGCTCGCGCAAGGCTTCGAAGGATTGTCCTTCCCGCTCGATGGCAGCCTTGAAGGCCGGCAAGTCCAGGTTGTTCTGTTCGGCAATGCGGGTCAGGGCCCGGTTGAGCGTCGGGTTGTCGATCTTGATGTTGGTGGCCTCGGCCGCCTGGAGGAGGACGCGCTCGGTGATCATACGGTCCAATACCTGCCGCTGCAGCACCTGACGGGGGGGCAGGGGGGCGTCGGATCTTTGGGATCGCCGGAGCTGCTCCATGATCTTGGCAAACTGCTGGTCCAGCTCATGACGGGTGATGACGCCGTTGTTGACCACGGCCACGATACTGTCGATTTCGACCGGTTGCGCCAGTGCTGGCTGGGCGGCCAGCCATGCTGTCAGGAAACCGCCCACGACCAGTTTATTCAGGCTGTTCAATTTCATCGCTCTTTTGATATCCGGTGATGTTGCGTTGCAGGACATCCAGGGGGTTGGGCCCCAGGGATGCCAGCCCGCTCAACTCCAGTTGCAGGTAGAAGGCATTGGATGTTTCTCCCGTGGCAGTCACCAGGCGTTGGGCCACGCCACGGACCATCCAGCAGCCAGCGTTGTACTCCAAACCCAGCAGGCCTTCAACCAGGGTGTCGTCCAGGAAGGAGTAGTTTACCCGTCCCAGACTGTACCACCGGGGCTTGAGGGGCCATTGCCAGGACAGGTCCATCTGGTTGACGCCCGCGGCATAGTCTTCGTTGATGTAGCGGAAATCCATGTTGAGGCGCCGGCCCGGTCCGGGCTGGTAGGTGGCACCCAGGCTGGCCCGAACCAGGGCGTCATCGTCCGGGTTGTACTGGAGGCCGGAATCCAGCCGCCACTGGGCCGTTATCTGGCCTGAAATCTGGGCCAGGAGATCCGTGACGTTGCTTCCGCTGGCAACTACACCCGGGAAGGTTACCCGCTGATCTTCGAAGTAATAGCGCTGACCCAGGGTGACCCGGAGCCGCTCCAGGCCAGATTCGGGCTCGATGATCCTGGAAGTGACGGCCATGGTGAGTTGGTTGGCATCATTGATGCGGTCAACACCGACAAACTGGTTTTCCGAGAACAGGCGGGTCAGGGACAAGTCGGCTGCGCCACTGTCGAATACGGGCAACCCGCTCTGATCCTGGTGCGGGATGTTGACGTAGTAGACCCGGGGTTCCAGGGTCTGGGTGTAGTGCCTGCCCAGCCAACTCCAGTCCCGCTCCATGACCAGGCCGCTGTCGATGCTCAGGATCGGCAGGCTGCGCGACTCGGACAGCACTTGAGGGGCGTCCGGGTTGCGGTCCAGGTCATAGTAACTGTATTGCCAGCCCAGCTTGGGCGTGAGATAGCCGTAGGTGCGCTCCAGGGGCAGGCTCAGGCTGGGATAGAAATGGAGCCGGTTGCCCACCGCCTTGCTGGATTGGTCATGGTCAAAGCGGACGAATTCCCCCTGGAGGTCCAGTTTCATGCCATAGGGCAGATCGGTCCGGCTACCGGCCAGGGTGAATTGGGGCAGGCGCTGGTAGGGTATGGCCGCCGGGGTGGCCACATTGGGATCCTGCAAGGTCTGGTAGCCCTGGAGTCGGGCTTGGGCATACCACCAGTCGCCGCTGTAGTTCAGGGCCAGGTCACGGGGCAGGTTGACCCGGGAAGTTTCGCTGATCTGGCTGGAAAGATCCGAAAAATAGCTGTCGTCGGATACGTCCTCGATCAGGATCTGGCCGGTCAGGCGTGGCCCCAATCGCTGGGAATGCTTGATCTGGGCGTGATGGCGCATCTCGCCCGTGACGTTGTCCTCGGGCAGGATGGACAGCGCCAGCTCCCCCACGTAGTCGGGCTCCAGGTAGCGGTATTCTCCGGTGACTTCCAAGCCGCGCCGGGACATGAGGCGGGGCGTGATGGTGGCATCTCGGTTGGGGGCAATGTTCCAGTACCAGGGGGTGCTCAGTTCCAGTCCGCGTTTGTCCGAGGCTCCGTAAGATGGCGTCAGCAAGCCCGTCTTGCGGCTGTTGTCCAGGGAAAAATCCACCCAGGGCACGTACAGGATGGGGGTGCCCTGGAACTCCAGGCTGACCTGCCGGGCCGAGCCGATATTGCGGGTGTAGTCCAGATTCAGTTCACGAGTCTTGAACAGCCAATCGTCCTGGCCGGCCGGGCAGGTGGTATAGGTGGAGTCATGAAGGGAATAACGATCCCGACCATCGAATTTGAGCAGACTGGCCGTGCCACGGCCATTCCGGCCCCGGATCTGGGCGATCTGGTAGCTCAGCTCGTTCATGGAGCCAATCCGGTCGGTAATGCGCAGCTGCAGGTTCTTGCCCGTAAGACTGTCTTCCTCCCTGGACAAAGTGACCTGACCCTGGGCGTTCAGGGTGTCTTCTTCCTTGTCGTAGCGCAGCCAGTCCGCTTCGACCTTGTCACGCAGACTCCTGATCACGACATTGCCGCTGGCTTCCACATAGCGTCCGTCCAGGGACTGGATGCGGTCCGCGTCCATGATCCAGGGCAGGGGGCGATCCTTTTGTTCCTTGGCCTGGACAAGAATGGACAGGCTGTCTGAACGCTTCAGTATCAGGGGCGGGTCATTGTCCATGGCGGCGGCCAGGGACGGCAGCCCGATGAACAGGGACAGGATCAGTCGGCGCGCTGCCATGTAGGGTTGGAGTGATAAAATTCTCGAGTTTATTGCGCGCGGATTATAACTTGGATCGCCGACTACGCTTGCGGGAATGGACCGAATCGGTGTTGCCCGGCCCCATGCTTGACCTGGAGGTTGCTTCGGCAGACGCCAGTTTTCGTCACTATTTCAGGGCCAGGACCCGGGATGGCGCCTTCATCGTCATGGATGCTCCGCCCGAGCATGAGGATTGCGGTCCTTTCGTGCGCATTGCCCGCTTGTTCCGGGAGGCCGGGGCCAACACCCCCAGAGTGCTGGCCGAGAACCTGGGCGAGGGCTTCCTGCTGCTGGATGATCTGGGCGATACCACCTACCTCAAGGCGCTGACGGATACCACTGCCGATTCCCTTTACCGGGCCGCCAACGGGGCCATAATCCGGATCCAGCAGGCCAGTCGGCCGGGAATCCTGCCCGATTATGACGAGTCCCGGCTGGTGTCGGAGCTGCGTCTGTTCCCCGATTGGTATCTGCACAGGCACCTGGGCATCACCGTGTCGCCAGCGCAGGAAGAGACTCTGGAGACGGCCTTCAGGGCGATCCTGGACAATGTCCTGGCCCAGCCCAGGGTGTACGTCCATCGGGACTGGCATTCGCGCAATCTCATGGTCACCGATCGGGACAGCCCCGGGGTGCTGGATTTCCAGGACGCGGTCTATGGCCCCATCACTTATGACCTGGTCTCCATCTACAAGGATGCCTACATTGCCTGGGATGAAGCCCAGGTGCTGGACTGGCTGATCCGCTATTGGGAGGATGCGCGCCGCGCCGGCCTGCCTGTACGTCAGGATTTCGCCGAGTTCTTCCGGGATTATGAATGGATGGGGGTACAGCGCCACCTCAAGGTGCTGGGCATCTTTGCCCGCCTCTGTCACCGGGATGGCAAGCGTGGCTACCTGAACGACATGCCCGTGGTGCTGGGCTACTTGCGCAAGGCCTGCGAACGCTATGGCGCCTTGCATCCATTGTTGAACCTTCTGGATGCCCTGGAAGGCCGCCAGTCCGACGTGGCGTTCACCTTCTGATGTCGGTGGCCATTCCGCGTCCCATGGTTGAGGCACCGTTCAAGGCCATGATACTCGCGGCCGGCCTGGGCGAGCGCATGCGGCCCCTCACCGATCACACGCCCAAACCCCTGCTGCAGGCCGGAGGCAAACCGCTCATCGTCTGGCAGATGGAACGCCTGGGTCAGGCCGGTTTCCGGCATCTGGTCATCAATCATGCCCACCTGGGGCAGCAGATCGAGTCTGCCATTGGCGAGGGCGAGGACTGGGATCTCAGCGTGGCCTGGTCCCGGGAAGGGACACCCCTGGAAACGGCAGGGGGTATCGCCCTGGCCTTGGATCGGCTCGGACCGGCCCCGTTTCTCGTCACCAACGGCGATGTCTACGCGGAATACGATTACCGCCGCCTCAGGCCCGTGCTGGAGCGCATGGCGCAGGATGCCGGGTACTTGGCCCATCTGGTGCTGGTGAACAATCCACCCCATCATCCCGAGGGAGATTTTTGCCTGGATCAGGATCAGGTCTGCCTGCCGGCCAGCCACGCACTGGAGCGCTATACTTTCTCTGGTATCGGCTGTTACAGGCCGGAGCTGTTCGCCTCGGTCATCCCCGGTACCAAGGCCAAGCTGGCGCCCTTGCTGGGGGACGCCATTCGGGCCGGCAGGGTTAGCGGTGAGCACTTCGACGGGCGCTGGGAAGATGTGGGAACCCCCGCCCGCCTGGAGGCACTAAACCATGAACTGGAGCTGCGCCATGCCGCTTGATTACACTGCCTTCAGGCAACGCCGGGAACGACTGATCCATGCCATGGGCAGCGGGGTGGCCATTTTGGCCGCCGGCAGTGAGCTGGCCCGCAACAGGGATACCCATTTCCCCTTTCGCTCGGATAGCTACTTCCATTACCTGACCGGGTTTCCCGAGCCCGAGGCCGTCCTGGTTCTGGTGGCCGGAGATGAACCCCGGCACCTGCTCTTCTGCCGGGACAAGGACCCGGACAAGGAAATCTGGGATGGTTTTCGCTATGGCCCGGCCGCGGCGGCCGAGGTTTACGGCTTCGATGGGGCGTTTCCCCTGGCCGAACTGGACGACAGGATGCCCGAATTCCTGGCAGGCCAGGCTGATCTGCACTATCTGGTGGGTCGAAACGGCGCCTGGGATGCCCGCATCATGGGGTGGCTCAACGCCGTCCGGGCCAAGGTCCGGTCTGGGGTCCGGGCGCCGGCCCGGCTGGTGGACCTGGCGGACTCCCTTGATGAGATGCGCCTGATCAAGGGGCCGGAGGAGCTGGACCTGATGCGCCGGGCCGGGGAGATATCTGCTGCCGCCCATGTCCGTGCCCTGCGCAATGCGCGGCCAGGCAGGTATGAATATGAGATGGAGGCCGAACTGTATTACGCCTTCAGGCTGGCCGGGGCCACCGCGCCGGCCTATCCCTCCATCGTGGCGGGCGGGGCCAATGCCTGCATTCTGCATTACGTGAACAACGATCAGGTCCTCAGGGATGGCGACCTGCTTCTGATCGATGCCGGGGCCGAATACCAGGGCTATGCCGGGGACATCACCCGTACCTTTCCGGTGGGGGGGAAATTCAGCGGACCCCAGAAAGCCGTATACGAGGTGGTATTGGCGGCACAGGCGGCTGCGCTGGAGCAGGTACGACCCGGCCGGACCTGGAACCAGCCCCATGATGCGGCGGTTCGGGTGCTGACCCGGGGGATGGTGGACCTGGGACTGCTCAAGGGGGACGTGGACGGCCTCATCGAGCAGGACTCCTACAAGCGTTTCTACATGCATCGCACGGGACATTGGCTGGGGCTGGATGTCCATGACGCAGGGGATTACAAGGTGGACGAACAGTGGCGCCCGCTCCAGCCCGGCATGGTGCTCACCGTGGAACCCGGCATGTATATCCGCCCTTCGGAGGACGTGCCCGGGGCCTATTGGAACATCGGCATCCGCATCGAGGACGATGTCAATGTCACTCCCGACGGTTGCGAGGTGTTGACCGGGGCGGCACCCAAATCGGTGGCGGCCATCGAAGAGGTCATGAATCATGGCTGAAATCCCCCTCCACGCGGATGTGGCGATCGTCGGCGGTGGGCCGGTGGGGGCGGCCTTGGTCCATGCCCTGGCAGGAAGTGGCATACGCGTGGCCCTGCTGGAGTCCAGACCCGTCATGGCTGCCCGGGATCCCCGGGCCTTGGCCCTTTCCCAGGGCACGCGACTGGTATTGCAACGGCTGGGTTGCTGGGACCGTCTGGAACCCCGCGTCACCCCCATCCAGACCATCCATGTATCTCAAAGCGGGCGTATTGGCCGGGCCTTGCTTGCCGCCGAGGAGACCGGGGTGCCTGCCCTGGGCTACACCACGGAATATGGCGACCTGTATGGCGCCCTGGCCGAGGGATTGCCCGCAGGGGATGCCAGTCTCATATTGGGAGCACGGGTCACCTCGGTCCGGCCCGGTCTTGGCTGTGGCCTGGTGGAATACAGCCTGGAGGAGCGCCCCCGCAGCCTTACGGCTCGGTTCATCATCCTGGCGGATGGGGGCAAAAGCCTGCCGTCCCCGGATGTGAAGATCAAGGATTATGGCCAGCATGCCGTGATCTGTACCGTGCGTACGGAAGCCGCTCACCATGGCCGGGCCTACGAGCGCTTCACGCCTTCGGGTCCTATTGCCCTGTTGCCCCTGGGGGAGGCCTATGCCCTGGTTTGGACAACCCGGAACGAAAGCCTGGAAACCCGTCTCGCCGAGCCTGATGCCACGTTCCTGGAACATCTGCAGCGAGCATTCGGCGACCGCCAGGGGCGGTTTGTCGAGGTTGGGGCACGCTCGGCCTTTCCCCTTCGCCTGGTCACGGCATCGGGCCCGGAGCAGCCCGGCCTGGTTCGGGTGGGAAATGCGGCCCAAACCTTGCATCCAGTGGCGGGGCAGGGCTTCAATCTGGGCCTGCGCGATGCCTGGTGGCTGGCCCAGTCGCTGATGGATTCCCCGCCGGATGCCTGGGGAGGGCCGCAATTCCTGGCGGGTTACCGACAACACCGCCGCGCGGATGTGAGCGGAGGCATCGCCATGACTGACGTCCTGGTGGAGCTCTTTGCCAATGACATCCCGGGCCTTGCCCAGGCCAGGGGTATTGCCCTCTCTGCCCTGGATGCCCTGCCACCCCTCAAGAGCCTGTTTGCCCGCAAGATGATGTTTGGAGCCCAGGCATGGTAGAGCGTTTTGACATCCTGATCGTCGGTGGTGGCCTCAATGGGGCTGCCATGGCGCTGGCCCTGGGCAGCACGGCCTACCGGGTCGGCTTGCTGGATGCCAATCCGCCGGCCATTCCGGGAGAACGCTGGGATCCCCGGGTGTATGCCTACAGCCCAGGCAATGTGGCGTGGCTGCGCAGCCTTGGGGGCTGGACCGCCCCGGTCCGGGCCCAGGCGGTTCATGCCATGCGGATTTTCGGGGACGACCATGGAAAACTCGAATTCGACGGGCTGGAAGCCGGTTTGCCCGAACTGGCCTGGATCGCAGAAAACGGACATCTCCAGTACGCCCTCTGGCAGGCCTTGGCCGGTTTGCCCAATGTGGAACGCATCCTGGCGCGTCCCCTGGCCATTCACTGGGGGGATCGGGGCCATACCCTGATGCTGCCCGATGGGCGGCAATTGTCGGCTGACCTCATCATCGGCGCCGATGGCGCCCACTCCTGGGTACGGCAGCAAGCGGGCATTGCCTTGGACACGGACGACTACCGCCAGTCCGGGGTGGTGGCCAACTTCGAGACCGAAAAGCCCCATCGTGGCATTGCCTGGCAGTGGTTCCGGCAGGAAAGCGTGCTGGCCTACCTGCCCCTGCCCGGCAACCGGATATCCATCGTCTGGTCCACACGGGAAGAGGACGTGGCCGAGCGGGTGGTCATGCCCGCCCAGGACTTTGCCCGGGCGGTGGCCGCGGCCGGACATCACGTCCTGGGACGCCTGGAGTGCATCACGCCCCAGGCGGCATTCCCCCTCAAGCGCCGCCGGGCCCGGGAATGGGTGCGACCCGGTCTGGTCTTGCTGGGGGATGCTGCCCACACCGTGCATCCCCTGGCAGGCCAAGGCGTCAACCTGGGTTTTCGTGACAGCCGCCTGCTGGCGGATTTACTCTACAAAGGAGGGAACCCGGGCGAGATCGGGCGGCTCCAAGCCTATGCCACCCGTCGCATGGAGGATGTGGCCGCCATGCAGGCGGTCACCGGCCAACTGAAAAAACTGTTCAATAACCCCAACCCGGGCCTGCGCTGGTTGCGCAATGCCGGTCTTGCCCTGACGGACGAGACTGGTTGGCTCAAACAGGCGTTGATGCGCCATGCCATTCACTAGAACACGATCGGAGAATACATGCGTTTGATTTCCCTCCTGCTTGCCAGCCTGTTCCTGACCACTGCCTGTTCGGCTGGCCAGGCGGACATCCAAAGCAATATCGAAGCCCGTTTCCCGGGCGCCAAGGTCAAGAGCGTCACCGCTTCTCCGGTCGCCGGCATCTACGAGGTGATTACCGAGGACAACCAGATCATCTATGCAGATGGTCAGGCGGACTACATTCTGGTGGGTGAAATGCTGGATACCAAGACCCGGCGCAGCCTGACCAAGGAAAAGCAGGAAGATCTCATGAAGATCAATTTCGACGATCTGCCGCTGGCCCAGGCCATCAAGACCGTCAAGGGCAAGGGTGAACGCCGAATCGCCGTCTTCTCGGATGTGGATTGCCCCTATTGCAAGCGACTGGAAAGCGAACTGGCCAAGGTGGACAACGTGACCGTCTACACCTTCCTCTATCCGCTTCCCATGCATGCCGATGCGCCCCGCAAGTCCAAACTGATCTGGTGCAGTCCTGACCCGTCCAAGGCCTGGGATGACTTCATGCTGCGCGGCAAGCTGCCCGAGCACGGCAAGACGGATTGCGACAACCCCGTGGATGCCAATCTGGCCCTGGGCCAGCAATACGGCATCGAGGGTACGCCGGCCATCATCCTGGCCGACGGCAAGCGCATACCGGGTTATCTCCCCGCGGCAGAACTCGAGAAGCGCCTGGCCCAGGCCGGTTCTGGAAAAGCCGCCCAATAAGCAGGAAAATCCCCTCTGGCGCGGATGAGGCGACTCATCCGCTTTTTTTTCTGTAAAGACAATGTGGGTGCGTGGCATGGCAACAGTCGAAGAATCCCTGGACATCATCAAGCGCGGCGCCGAAGAGTTGCTGTTGGAAACCGAGCTGGTGGAAAAACTCAAGCGGGGCAAGCCGCTCCGAATCAAGGCCGGTTTCGACCCGACCGCCCCGGACCTGCATCTGGGGCACACGGTACTGATCAACAAGCTGCGCCAGTTCCAGGACCTGGGGCACGAGGTGATGTTCCTGATCGGCGACTTCACCGGCATGATCGGCGACCCCACCGGCAAGAACGTGACCCGAAAGCCCCTGTCCCGGGATGACGTCATCGAGAACGCCAAGACCTACGAGCAACAGATATACAAGATCCTCGACCCGGAAAAGACCCTGGTGATGTTCAACTCCAGCTGGATGGGCGAGATGAGTGCGGCCGACCTGATCCAGCTGGCGGCCAAGCACACCGTGGCGCGCATGCTGGAGCGGGACGACTTTTCCAAGCGCTATGCCGGCGGCCAGCCCATCGCCATCCATGAGTTCCTCTATCCACTCATCCAGGGCTACGACTCTGTGGCCATGAAAGCCGACGTGGAGTTGGGTGGTACCGACCAGAAATTCAATCTGCTGGTGGGCCGCGAGTTGCAGAAACACTATGGCCTGGAACCCCAGGTGGTGCTCACCATGCCCATCCTGGAAGGGCTGGACGGTGTGCAGAAGATGTCCAAGTCCCTCAACAATTACATCGGTATCGCCGATGCCCCGAATGACATGTTCGGCAAGCTCATGTCCGTATCGGACGATCTGATGTGGCGCTACATCGAGCTGCTCTCCTTCGAATCCCTGGACACAGTGCGGCAATGGAAACGCGAGGTGGAAGGAGGTCGAAATCCCCGCGACATCAAGGTGATGTTCGCCCAGGAGATCATCGCCCGGTTCCATGACCGCGCCGCCGCAGAAAAGGCCCTGGCCGATTTCGAGGCCCGGTTCCGGCAGGGCGCCATACCCGACGATATCCCCGAGGTCACGCTGGACGCCGGTGATGCCGGCCTGCCCGTCACGCAACTGCTCAAGCAGGCCGGCCTGGTGGCCAGCACATCTGAAGCCATGCGTCAGATCGACGGGGGAGGGGTGCGAATCAATGGCGAAAAGGTGGCCGATAAGGGCCTGACGGTGGCGCGAGGCACCACGGTCGTCGCCCAGGTCGGCAAGCGAAAATTCGCTCGCGTGACCCTGGCTTGAGCGCTAACCCATTGATGTCACGGGATCTGCCAAAAAACTTAAAAAAAGATTCACAGAAGGGGTTGACCGGGGTTTTTCGGCCCGTATAATGCGCACCTCTCGCTGCACGACGCAGCCGCTGCAAACAAGGCAGCAACTGATCTTTAACAAGTTATTCAGCCTTTAGAGTGTGGGCATTGAGTTTGAGCG
>DYHB01000174.1 GCA_020724415.1 Thiobacillus sp. | reverse complement strand
CCGTTCCTCCGGCGCATCCTACCGGGGGCCGGGCATGGAGGAAGGGCTGCGCATCCTGGCCGAGGTGAAGAAGCAGATCGGGGTGCCGGTGCTGACCGATGTCCATGAAGACACGCCCCTGGCCGAGGTGGCCGAGGTGGTGGACGTCCTGCAGACCCCCGCCTTCCTCTGCCGGCAGACCAATTTCATCCAGAACGTGGCCCGGGCCGGCCGGCCGGTCAACATCAAGAAGGGCCAGTTCCTGGCGCCCTGGGACATGAAGAACGTGGTGGACAAGGCCAAGGCCGTGGGCAACGACCAGATCATGGTATGCGAACGGGGCGTGTCCTTCGGCTACAACACCCTGGTGTCGGACATGCGCGGCCTGGCCATCATGCGCGAGACCGGCTGTCCGGTGGTGTTCGACGCCACCCACTCGGTGCAGCAGCCCGGCGGCCAGGGTACCTGCTCCGGCGGCCAGCGCGAGTTTGTCCCGGTGCTGGCCCGGGCCGCGGTGGCCGTGGGCATCGCCGGCCTGTTCGCCGAGACCCATCCGGAACCGGCCAAGGCCCTTTCGGACGGCCCGAATGCCTGGCCGCTGCCCTTGATGAAAGAATTGCTGTACACACTAAAAGAACTGGATGCGCTGGTGAAGCGCACCGAACTGATGGAGAGCCGAGTAAACCAGTGAGCGCCGCGTGCCGTGGCAGGGCCACAAGCCGTGTCCGGAAGGTGTCGCTTGAATCCATACGCCAAAAGCAAAGGAAATGAGTGAATGAGTGCAATCGTTGATGTCATTGCCCGTGAAATCCTGGATTCCAGGGGCAACCCCACCGTGGAAGCGGACATCCTGCTGGAATCCGGTGTGCTGGGCCGTGCGGCCGTGCCGTCCGGCGCCTCCACGGGCAGTCGCGAGGCCATCGAACTGCGTGATGGCGACAAGGATCGCTATGGCGGCAAGGGCGTGCTCCAGGCCGTGGAAAACGTGAACATGGAGATCGCCGAGTCCCTGATGGGCCTGGACGTGGAAGAGCAAGCCTTCATCGATCAGACCCTGATCGACCTGGACGGCACCGAGAACAAATCCCGCCTGGGGGCCAATGCCATGCTGGCCGTGTCCCTGGCCTGCGCCCGGGCCGCTGCCGAGGAGGCCGGCCTGCCCCTGTACCGCTACCTGGGCGGCGCCGCCCCCATGAGCCTGCCGGTGCCCATGATGAACATCATCAATGGTGGTGCCCATGCCAGCAACAACATCGACCTGCAGGAATTCATGATCATCCCGGCCGGTCTGCCCAGCTTCCGCGAGGCCCTGCGTTGCGGCGCCGAGGTGTTCCACAGCCTGAAGAAGCTGCTGGACAAGGGCGGTTATGCCACCGGGGTGGGCGACGAGGGCGGCTTCGCCCCCAACTTCCAGTCCAACGAGGAAGCCCTGAAGTTCATCATGCAGGCCATCGAATCCGCCGGCTACGTGCCCGGTCAGGACGTGATGATCGGCCTGGATTGCGCCAGTACCGAGTTCTACAAGGACGGCCGCTACGACATCGCCTCCGAGGACCTGAAGCTGACTTCCGCCGAGTTCGCCGACTATCTGGCAGCCTGGGTGGACAAGTACCCCATCATCAGCATCGAGGACGGCATGGCCGAGGATGACTGGGACGGCTGGGCCGTATTGACCGAAAAGCTGGGCAAGAAAATCCAGTTGGTGGGCGACGACCTGTTCGTGACCAATGCCAAGACCCTGGCCGAAGGCATCCGCCTTGGTGTCGCCAATTCCATCCTGATCAAGGTGAACCAGATCGGTACCCTGTCCGAGACCTTCGAGGCCATCGAGACCGCCAAGCGGGCCGGATACACCGCCGTCATCTCCCATCGCTCCGGGGAAACCGAGGACAACTTCATTGCCGATCTGGCCGTGGGCAGCAATGCCCTCCAGATCAAGACCGGCTCCCTGTCCCGCTCCGACCGGATCGCCAAGTACAACCAGTTGCTCCGCATCGAGGAGGAATTGGGGGGCAGGGCGAACTATCCCGGGCGTGGGGCGTTCTATCAGTTGAGATGACATGCGCAGCCTTGGGTGGGTGCTCGCAGTACTGATCGTGATGTTGCAGTACCCCCTTTGGCTCGGCAAAGGCAGCTGGTTCAAGGTCTGGGACCTGGAGCGGCAATTGGAGGAGCAGCAGGACGCCAATGCCGCACTGGCTGTCCGCAACCAGCAACTGGCCGCAGAGGTGAAGGACCTGAAGACCGGGTACGACGCCATTGAAGCCCGTGCTCGCTATGAGTTGGGCATGATCAAACAGGACGAGGTGTTTTTCCAGGTGATGGAACAAGGCACGGCGGAAGTACCCATTCAGGAGGAAAGACCATGACCACGCTGCATTGGATCTTGATTGGCCTGGGTGTTCTGCTTGTGGGCGGAGTGGTGCTCTTCAACCAGTACCAGGAGCGCCGCCTGCGCAAGCGCATAGAGGGTATGTTCGACCGTGGTGAGTCGGGCTATGCCGCCACTGACTCGGGCGAGCTGGCCCCGCCGGTGGGGATGCCCGCATCCCAGTCCAGCCCCTTCCATACCCAGGACCAGGATCAGGACACCTACGAAGACATGGCTCGTCTGCTGCGCCAGTCCGGCCCGGAGAATGACGTCGATCTGCCGCCACTTCCACTGCCTCCCAAGGAGTCGGACGGGGAGCGGAACACATTGCCGGATTTCAAGGTGCCCGCTCCGGAAACCAACTTGGTCGAGCGGGTGCCCGAGGTGCCGTCCGAGCGCCCGGTTCCGGTGACCGCTCCCGTCAACGGGGAAAAGCCGGTCGCGCAGCCTCCCGAGCCGAGCAGGCCACGCAGGCCTGCGGCCCCCCAGGCTGCCGCAGCGGCCTCGGCCGCCCCCAGTCCCCTGGACAGCCAGGTGGAATATGTGGCCCGACTCAAACATGCCCATCCGGTGACCGTGGATTATGGAAAACTGATGCATGCCTTGGAGCGGGTGGGCAAGCCGGTCCGTGCATTCCTGCAAGATGCCGGCGGTCGCTGGCAGCCCTTGGGAGCCGCTTCCTCCCAGGGAGGGCAGGTGGTCGAGTTCGGCCTGCAGCTGGCGGCCCGGGATGGCCCCGCCGGCCAGGCGCATCTGGATGCCTTCTGCAATGCCTTGTATGAATTCGCGGCAGTGCAGGGGGGTGCCGTGTCCTGTCCCGAAGCCACCCAGGCTCTGGATCGGGCCCGGAAGCTGGATGGCTTTTGTGCCGAAGTGGATGTCTTGA
>DYHB01000173.1 GCA_020724415.1 Thiobacillus sp. | reverse complement strand
GCCAAGGTCAAGGGCTTCGGCAACGCCAGCGTATCCCGGGTCCGAAACGAGCTCACCGTGTCCGGAGCGGCAAAGGAGTAACTCCAAGTCGTGCAGGTCTCTCCGCGCTTTGCTCCATTTTGCCCCGCCTGGCGGGGTTTTTTTATTGCCGGAGCGGGGGCCTCGACTGGGTCATCCTGCTTCATTCTGTAGGCGTCGTCGTTGAGCAGTACCTCGGCACGACGTATAATTGCGCCACTAATTGAATTCGGCGGGATGGGCGAAAGCCTGTCCCGCTTGTCACGTCTAGGAGTCATCTTGCCGTCCGCATTTACGCCCGCCATCCTGGTGCTCGCAGACGGCTCCGTTTTCCGCGGTTATTCGATCGGCGCCGAGGGAACCGGAGTCGGTGAGGTGGTTTTCAACACCTCCATGACCGGCTATCAGGAAATCCTCACAGACCCATCCTACTGTCGTCAGATGGTCACCCTGACCTGTCCGCACATCGGCAATGTGGGCACCAATCCGGAAGATGAGGAATCCCCGGTCATCCACGCCAGCGGGCTGATCATCCGGGATCTGCCACTCCTGGCCAGCAACTTCCGCCAGTCCCGTTCCCTGCCTGAATACCTGAAGGCCCATGGGGTGACGGCCATTGCCGGCCTCGATACCCGCCGCCTGACCCGCCTGCTGCGGGAGAAGGGCGCCCAGAACGGATGCATCCTGGCAGGGTCCAAGGCTGCCGAGGAGGCCGGCACGGCAGAGGCTCTGGCCCTGGCCCGGGCCTGCCCCAGCATGGCCGGACAGGATCTGGCCAAGGTCGTCACCTGCGCCGAGCCATCCGAGTGGACGGAAGGGGAGTGGTCCCTGGGGCATGGTTTTACCCCGGCAGCAGAAGCGCGTTATCACGTCGTGGCCTACGATTTCGGCGTCAAGCGCAATATCCTGCGCATGCTGGCCAGTCGCGGTTGCAAGGTGACCGTGGTGCCGGCCCAGACCCCGGCCGCCGCCGTGCTGGCCATGAATCCGGACGGCGTGTTCCTGTCCAACGGACCCGGCGACCCGGAACCCTGCGATTACGCCATTGCCGCCATCCGGGAGATCCTGGCCGCCCGGGTGCCCACCTATGGCATCTGCCTGGGCCATCAGTTGCTGGGTCTGGCTTCCGGCGCCAAGACGATGAAGATGAAGTTCGGCCATCACGGCGGCAATCATCCGGTGCAGGACCTGGACAGCAAGCGGGTGATGATCACCAGCCAGAACCACGGTTTCGCGGTGGATGCGGCCACCTTGCCCGACACCCTGCGTGCCACCCACGTTTCCCTGTTTGATGGCAGCCTGCAGGGCATCGCCCGCACCGACTGCCCGGCCTTCAGCTTCCAGGGCCACCCGGAGGCCAGTCCTGGCCCCCATGACGTCGCTTATCTGTTCGACCGCTTCGTCGGCATGATGAAGGAGCGCAAGAATGCCTAAGCGTACTGACATCCAGTCCATCCTGATCATCGGTGCCGGCCCCATCATCATCGGCCAGGCCTGCGAGTTCGACTATTCCGGGGCCCAGGCCTGCAAGGCCCTGCGGGAGGAAGGCTACCGGGTCATCCTGGTGAATTCCAATCCGGCCACCATCATGACCGACCCGGAGATGGCCGATGCCACCTACATCGAGCCCATCAACTGGCAAACCGTGGAACGCATCATCGCCAAGGAGCGGCCGGATGCCCTGCTGCCCACCATGGGGGGGCAGACGGCCCTGAATTGTGCCCTGGACCTGGCCAAGCACGGGGTGCTGGAAAAATTCGGCGTGGAACTCATCGGGGCGAAAAAGGAGGCCATCGACAAGGCAGAGGATCGCCAGCTCTTCAAGGAGGCCATGACCAGGATCGGACTGGGCTCCGCCCGTTCCGGCATCGCCCACTCCATGGAGGAGGCCTTGCAGGTCCAGGCCGGCATCGGTTTCCCCGTCATCATCCGGCCGTCCTTCACCATGGGCGGCAGCGGTGGCGGCATTGCCTACAACATGGGCGAGTTCGTGGAAATCTGCGACCGGGGTCTGGAAGCTTCCCCCACCCGGGAGCTGCTGATCGAGGAATCCCTCATCGGCTGGAAGGAATACGAGATGGAAGTGGTCCGGGACCGGGCCGACAACTGCATCATCATCTGCTCCATCGAGAACTTCGATCCCATGGGGGTGCACACGGGTGACTCCATCACCGTGGCGCCGGCCCAGACCCTGACCGATCGCGAATACCAGATCCTGCGCAACGCCTCCATCGCCGTGCTGCGCGAGATCGGCGTCGACACCGGCGGCTCCAACGTCCAGTTCGCCATCAATCCGGTGGATGGGCGCATGATCGTCATCGAGATGAACCCCCGGGTGTCGCGTTCCTCGGCCCTCGCCTCCAAGGCAACGGGCTTCCCCATCGCCAAGGTGGCCGCCAAGCTGGCGGTGGGCTATACCCTCGACGAGCTCAAGAACGAGATCACCGGCGGGGCCACACCGGCTTCCTTCGAGCCATCCATCGACTACGTGGTGACCAAGATCCCGCGTTTCGCCTTCGAGAAATTCCCCCAGGCCAACGACCGGCTCACCACCCAGATGAAGTCGGTGGGCGAGGTCATGGCCATCGGCCGGACCCAGATGGAATCCCTCCAGAAGGCCCTGCGCGGCCTGGAAACCGGCGCCGATGGCCTGGATGAAAAATCGGCCGACAAGGACGTCATCATCAGCGAACTGGGCAACCCCGGCGCCGAGCGTCTGTTCTACGTGGCCGATGCCTTCCGGATCGGCCTGTCCATGGACGAGGTCTTCCGGATTTCCAGGATCGATCCCTGGTTCCTGGTCCAGATCGAAGACCTTGTCCGTCAGGAAAACGCCCTGCGCGGTCGTGGCCTGGCCAGCCTGGGCAAGGAAGAATTCGTCGCCCTCAAGCGCAACGGCTTCTCCGACCGCCGCCTGGCCACCCTGCTGGGCACCGACCAGCACATGGTCCGGGCCCGGCGCTGGGAACTGGGCATCCACCCGGTCTACAAGCGGGTGGATACCTGCGCCGCCGAATTCGCCACGTCCACTGCCTACATGTACTCCACGTACGAGGAAGAGTGCGAGGCCATGCCTTCGGAACGCAAGAAGATCATGGTGCTGGGCGGCGGGCCGAACCGCATCGGCCAGGGCATCGAGTTCGATTATTGTTGCGTCCATGCCGCCATGGCCATGCGCGAGGATGGTTACGAGACCATCATGGTCAACTGCAATCCGGAGACCGTGTCCACCGACTACGACACCT
>DYHB01000172.1 GCA_020724415.1 Thiobacillus sp. | reverse complement strand
GTATTGCTCGGGGTAGAGCGCATATCCGCCATGATTCAGGCTCCTTCGGCTTGGATTGTGGGCTGGGTGCGCAGCGCGGCGATCTCTGAAGCCATGCGGCGCGTCAATTCGTCCGTCAGCACGGCGATTTCATCGGCCGCCATGCGGCAGGACCAAAGGTAGTTCTCCATATCCTCGGAGTAGTCGAACCTGGCTTGCGCACCGATGAACAGCATTGCCTGCAGCTGCTTCTGCTTCGCGGAGAGCTGGTCCTGGATGTCGCCTAGCGTGGCGTCCGGGCTGAACTGATAAAGCCCTTGGGCCGCGGTGAAGTCCAGGCCCTGGGTTTGGGGGATAATCGCGTCAGGCATGATGTGAAGCTCCTTTTCACGTTGTGCTCAGGGGCGCCCGGGTGTGTCCGCACTCTCGCGCCCCGCTCTCTATGCCGTTGCCGGCAATCTCAATCCTCTTCGTCCTGGTGCCCCTTCGGGTCGGACAGCAGCGCGGCTAGCTCTTCGCATATGGTCATCACGAAGCTTTCGATGACGGCTTGGCTATCAGGATCAAACCCGCGTTCCCTGGCCTCACCGATTAAGGCATTCACCGCCGCCGCGCCCGTGTTTCCGGCCTCGTCGATACCGCCATCCCGCTTGATCTTCTCGACCAACTCCAAGGCCGTGTTGTGGCCCAGCAGGATTGCGGCATCGCGGCCACTGAGAGCTGAAAATGATGGGATGGCCATGTCTTCCCCTTTTGTCTCAATCAGCGGCCTTTCGCCGCCTCGAAAATCTCCCGCTCCGCCAGGTCCAAGGCCGCCAGGCGCGGATCGTCCCGGAAGGCGCGGATGACGGCCCGCAGGGTCTCAGCCAGGTGCAGGTAGCTGTCCACCCATTCCGGAATCGGGTGGCCATTGGCCCAGTTCGACACGCTCACCTTGGATATGCCCGTCGCTCGGGTGAAGTCGGCTTGCTTCCAGCCGATGCCGGCCAGCCGTTCCTTGAATTCATCGCCTGTCATGTTGCCTCGCGCGCGCGTGGAAGATGGGATTATGGTAGCACAAAAAGAAAAGCTGCTTTATCTGTATGCTGTGCATATATGCTATTTTGATAAAGCATTTTTAACATAATCACCTATTGTACGACTTTCGCCGCTGGGCATAGAGAACCCATATCCTCTCGGAAGCCGCGCCGTTATTGGCTTCCAGGCAGGTGCTGAAAAAGCGTGCAAGGTGCGATGCGTCATTATGCGGTTATCCACAAGGGGCGCCGAAAAGTTATCCACAGCCGCCCCGCCGGGGGTGGCCGCATGGTGTCCCTTCGCGCCGCAGGTGGGGAGGGCCAGCCTTGCCCGGCCTGGTCGACCACCGTAGCATCGGCATTGATTCGGATCGTCTCGATCGAGGTCGCCATGCTCCACTATGCGTTTCTGGGTTTCTTCCTGGGCTGCACCGGCATCGGGCTGCTCGCCTTCATCGGCAGCGGCAACCCGCTTTGGTTCGTAGGCCCGCTGGGCGCCTTCCTCTATCTCTTCCGCACCCGGCCAAGGCACTAGCCGCCCCGGGGCGTCCCAGCCTGTCCCACCGAAAAGGGGCATTTTTGCCCTGGACTGGGACAGCGGAAACCCAGTAGGGATAAGGGATAGATAGAGATTGTCCCAGTTGTCCCACTTGTCCCAGTACCAAATCAGCTTCCTAGGTTTTCCCCTACGCCGCCTTGACCTTGAAGGGGACCACGTTCTCCACCTTGAGCGCGTCCAGGTAGTCGGCCCAGGCCTGCATCATCTCCCGGCGCTGCTTAAGGTGGGCGGTCCGATTGTAGGCCCGGCCCAGGGGATCCTTGACGGCATGGGCGAGCTGCTGCTCGATGATGTGGACGGGGTAGCCCAGCACTTCGTCCAGGACGGTCCGGGCCATGGCTCGGAAGCCGTGGCCGGTCATGGTCCTGCCGTCGTAGCCGAGATACCGCAAGGCCGCGTTTACGGTGTTCTCGCTCATCGGCCGCCCCTCGCCGCGGTTCGCCGGGAAGACGTAGCGCCGCGTCCCGGTCAAGGGGTGCAACTCCCGCAGGATGGCCAGGGCCTGGGCCGAGAGGGGGACGATATGCTCCGCCACCCCGCTATTCCGGGTCTTGCTCACCGTGTAGCGCCATTCGGCCGCGTCCAGGTCGATATCCGCCCACTGGGCCTGCCGCAGCTCGCCGGGCCTGACGAAGACCAGCGGGGCCAGCCTCAGGGCGCACTTCACGATGATGGAGCCCTCGTAGCCGTCCATGGCCCGGAGCAAGGCGCCGATCTCCTTCGGCTCGGTCACTGCGGCGAAGTGGACAGGCCGCACCGGCTGCAGCGCCCCCCGCAGGTCTGCCGCCGGGTCCCGATCTGCGCGGCCGGTGGCGATGGCGTAGCGGAATATCCGGCCACAGTCCCCTCGCACCCGGTGGGCCGTCTCGATGGCCCCGCGGTTCTCGATCCGCCGCAGCAGGGCCAGCAGTTCGGGCGCGGTGATCTCGGCAATGGGCCGGCCGCCGATCCAGGGGAACACGTCGTTCTCGAGCCGGGCCCGCAGGTTGTCCGAATGGCTGGCCGCCCAAGTAGGCAGGTTCTTGGCGTACCACTCGCGGGCCACAGCCTCAAAGCTGTTCGCGGCCCGGTCCGCCTGCATGTTCTTCGTGGCCTTGCGGTGCTGGCCCGGATCGATCCCTTCCGCCAGCAGCCGCCGGGCCTCTTCCCGCCGCTCGCGGGCGGCCTTGAGGGAGATATCCGGATAGACCCCCAGGGAAAGCAGCTTCTCCTTGCCGGCGAAGCGGTACTTCAGCCGCCACCACTTACCCCCGCTGGGGGTAACGAGCAGGAACAGGCCCTTTTCATCTGAAAGCTTGTAAGAGCCCTCCACCATTTCATAACGAGTTGTCTTGCCGGCACTGTCCTTAACAGGCTTTTCGCCTGGCCTGGCCGTTCTGATAGCAGTATCCGAAAGCAGCATGGGGGTAACCTCTCTATGTAGTGACCACCTTACCCCTAAAGTTACCCCCTGTTACCCCCGGTTTCAAGTGGAAGTCTTCGGAACATACCGGAAAGAGAAAACCCGCTAGACGTTGATCTAAGCGGGTTTCTTGGAAGTCTCCGGACTTCTCCGGATGATGTTTTGGTGGGCCCCCTGGGAGTCGAACCCAGCACCAACGGATTATGAGTCCGCTGCTCTAACCAAGCATGAGCTAGAGGCCCGGCAGAAGGGGCGAGCCCGACGGCTTACTCCAGGAAGCTGCGCAGGCGCTCGGAGCGGGAGGGGTGGCGCAGCTTCCGCAGCGCCTTGGCCTCGATCTGGCGGATGCGCTCGCGGGTGACGTCGAACTGCTTGCCGA
>DYHB01000171.1 GCA_020724415.1 Thiobacillus sp. | reverse complement strand
TGGGAACGGGTAGTGCTGCGGGATCCGCCGGAGTGGTCGGGGCTGGATTCCGAAATCAAACTGCTGAAGCGCATGTACCCACAGGCGGAACCCGGCAAGGAGATCCTGCTGCCGGACCAGGCGCGGGAATGGCAACGGCAATACCACGAGGCGCACGAGGCGATGACACGGGCGGAAGCACGGAAGACGGCAGCCGGCAACGCCCTGCGGGAGGCCCTGGGGGACGCAGAAGTCGGCTACCTGGACGGCGAGGTCATAGCCACCTACAAAACCATCAATGCGCAGCGTTTCGATCAGAAAGGGTTCCAGGAAGCCCACCCGGGCCTGTTCGCCGAGTGGAAACGGCCGGCGCCGTACCGGCGGCTGGACGTGAAGAAAGGGGCATGAAGTCCGTGGTCCAGCACGTTCACTGGGACGGTCCCTGTCCGTTTCTCACCTGCCTGGAGCCGGGCCCGCACGATTACCCCGTCTGCCCCGACTGCGGAACGATCCGCAACGGCAACATCAACTGCCGGACCTGCGTCAGCACCTGGCCCGACCACTGGGAGTCCAAGCGGATCATACTGGAGCGAATGGACCAGGAGGCGATGAATCGTGAGCGGTAACGGACGCGGCGGCGGAGCACCCCAGCAGCAGCGGGCGGGCAGTCCCCAGGATCTGAGAGGGGCGCTCCAGACGCAAAGCGAGGGCCGGAATGCCCGTGCCCTGGCCCGTCGGGAACAGACCAAAACGGTCAAGGATCTGCTGGACAAAATGCGCGGCGAGATCGCCCGTGCAATCCCGAAGCACATGGATGCGGATCGCCTCTTGCGCATTACCATGACCTGCATTCGCACCAACCCCCAGCTACTGGACTGCAGCCGGGACAGCCTACTGGCCGCAGTCATGCAGGCGGCACAACTCGGGCTGGAACCCGGCATCCTGGGCCAGTGCTACCTGGTGCCTTTTAGGGATAACAAGACGGGCCTGCGGCATGTCCAGTTCATCGTGGGCTACCAGGGCCTCATTCAACTGGCGTACAACAGCGGCAACATCCAGACCATCTACGCCCGCGAGGTCTGCGAGGGCGACGACTTCGAGTGGGAGTATGGTCTGAACGAGGTCTTGCGCCATAAGCCGACTATGAAGGAACGGGGCAAGGCGTACGCCTACTACGCGGTGGCCCGGTTCAAGGATGGCGGCTACGCTATGCTGGTCATGTCCAAAGAGGATGTGGAGAAGCACCGAAAGCGTTCAAAGGCCAAGGACAACGGACCCTGGGTCACCGACTATGACGAGATGGCGAAGAAGACGACGATCCGCGCCATATCAAAGTTCTTGCCGAAGTCGGTTGAGGTTCAGCGGGCAATTGCGGCCGACGAGTCGGTAAAGACCGAGGTTGCCGAAGATATGGATGACGTGCCAGACATCATCGGCGATGCGGATTTCGACGTCAAGGAAGAAGACCAAGAGACCGGGGAAGGGTCTGGCAGCGACGACAAGAGTCCGCAGCAGGAGGATCACCAAGGCCAACAGCGGCTCCCGGTGGACGGTCAGGAGGGCGGTCGGTAGCCCCCATGGCCTAAAAGCCATGCCCACGAAACGGAGGGACGCAGGTGTTACCGGTACTGGAGACAGCGCAGCAAGACGTGCGGGTGCTGGCGCTGCAGAAGCAGGCGCAGGAGATCGAACAGCAGGCCCGGACCATGACGGTCACAGCCGATACATTGGACGATGCGGCCAACGCGCTGGCGTCTATCGCTCGGCTGAAGAAGGGGATCGAGGAACGGCGAGTTTCCTGGGTCAAACCGCTCAACGACACCGTGAAGAAGGTCAACGACTGGTTCAAGTCGGTGGCGGCGCCCCTGGAGAGCGCGGACAAGCTTCTGCGGGGCAAGATCCAGACCTACCAGGCCGAGGAGGCCCGCCGGCGCCGTGAGGAAGAAGAGCGGCTGCGCAAGCTGGCCGCGAAAGAGCATGCCAAGCAAGCGGCCAAGGCCGAGCGCAAGGGCGAGGAGCCCCCGCCGCCACCGCCTACCGTGGTGGTGCCCGGGCCCGCCACGACGATCCGCAGCTCCGCCGGCACCGTCAGCACGACCAAGGTGTGGGACTTCGAGATCGTGGACGAATCCCAGATCCCGCGTGAGTTCCTGATGGTCGACACCACCAAGATCCGCAAGGTGGTCCAGGCTGGCCTACGCAACATTCCTGGGGTCCGGATCTACGAACGCGACCAATTGCGGGTAGCGGGGCGCTGAGACGCGCCCCCTTTCCCGCGCCCCCCAAAGGAGGCACATCATGCCGAAAAAACCCCTCGCATGGCTGGAGAAGGAGACGTGGATCACCAAGGACGGACGGGAACTGCTCCCGTCGGAGATGGATACCGATCACCTGCGCAACACCTTGAAATTCCTGGAGTCCAGGGCAGAAAGGTTGTTGCTGATATCCGGGCTCTATTTATGCTCTCTCCCCGGCCCGCGTGGTGACCATGCCCAGGACGCCTATATGGGCGAAATTGGCCGATTGGCCGACGCCGATGCCTTGGAGTGGCTCAAAGGGCAACGGATTTACCAAGCCCTGTCGGACGAATTGGCCCGAAGGAGGTAAAACGTGAACGCATTCGATCTGATCCGGCATCCCGTGGTGCTGTTCGACGTCGAGACCACCGGCTTGGATCCCAAGCGGGATCGGGTAATCGAGATCGCAGCCATCCGTGTGACAGGGAAGGGCCGCCAGGAGTTCGCCACCGTGGTGCGTCCGGACCCCGTGCCCCGGTTGGATCCCCAGATCACCAAGATCACCGGCATCACGCAGCAGGACGTGGAGGCCGGCATGGACAGTGCGGCGGCATTCATGAAGCTGGCCAACTGGTTGGACGATGGGCCGGTGATCGTCGGGCATAACGTCCCGTTCGACCTGGGTTTCCTGGACGCTGAACTGGAACGGCACGATCTGCCCCCGTGGATTGGTGATTTCGTGTGCACCCGGGCACTGGCGACGTTCCTGGACAAGGGAATGCCCGCCTATAACCGGGCCGGGAACCCGTACACCAGCTACCAGCTTCAGCATGTCTGCCAGGCCCTCGGAGTCGAGTTGGACGGCGCCCACCGCGCCCTGAATGATTTGGCTGCTACAGAGCAGTGCCTGCTGCGCCTCTGGCCACTGGCGGTTTTGGAGCACAGGCCGATCATGAACGCCATGGTGCGCCCCGGGTGGGTGCAGGATCAGATTGACGCCGGGCGCCGGGCACCGGAGCAGACACCGGATCGGGCCGTGGTCTACCTGGTGGCATGACTTGTGCCCCGCCACCGAACACGATGCCAGAAAGGGAGGGAAAACGGACGTATGGACGTCAAGCGTGCAATCCAGGTCCTCGAGGCCGGCGGGT
>DYHB01000170.1 GCA_020724415.1 Thiobacillus sp. | reverse complement strand
TGCACTTCCATGGTCTTGATGATGCCTTCCGGATTGATCACGAAGGTACCGCGCAGGGCCAGGCCCTCTTCCGGAATGTGCACGCCGAAGGCATTGGTCAGGGCGTGGGTGGGATCGCCCACCAGCGGGAAGCGGGCCTTGCCCACGGCGGCGGAGGTCTCGTGCCACACCTTGTGGGAGAAATGGGTGTCGGTGGTGACGATGTACACCTCGGCACCGGCCTTCTGGAACTCAGCATAGTTATCGGCCGCGTCCTCGATCTCGGTGGGGCAGTTGAAGGTAAAGGCGGCCGGCATGAAGATCACGACGGACCACTTGCCGTGCAGGCTCTGCTCGGTCACTTCGACGAACTTGCCATTGTGGAAAGCCTGGGCCTTGAAGGGTTGCACTTGGGTGTTGATCAGGGTTTGCATTTCACGGTTCTCCGTAGGTTGGTTAGCTTCAGGGGTTAGAAGTCATGCGACGGAACGAACTATACCCAGGCTTGATAGGCGATACCAATTGCTTGTTGCAATTTGATTGATAGCAAAGAGCTATGATCATAAAAAATTTCATCTATTTGAATTATTTCAGGCATCCGCTACGAATCCACCCAGGGACCGGGCGGAGTAGTGCTAGGCCGGGAGCGGTGGGGCCGGGAGCGGGAGCAGTGGGGCCGGCTTTTCTCAGCCAACCACCGGTGGCGGGCTGAAGCCCGCCCCACCAAACCCTGAAGCCCGCCCCACCAATCTCGGCCATGGCGCAAATCTTCGCCCCCCGGGTGGGGCCGGGTTCAGCCGGCCGCTTTTCTCAGCCAACCACCGTTGGCGGGCTGAAGCCCGCCCCACCAAACCCTGAAGCCCGCCCCACCAATCACCGCCATGGCACACATCTTCGCCCGCCGGGTGGGGCCGGGTTCAGCCGGCCGTTTTTCTCAGCCAGGCACCATTGGCGGGCTGAAGCCCGCCCCACCAATCTCGGCCATGGCGGAAATCTTCGCCCTACCCGTGGGGCCGGGTTTAGCCGGCCGGCTTTTCTCAGCCAAGCACCGCTGGCGGGCTGAAGCCCGCCCTACAAAACCTGGTGGGGCCGGGGTTCTCATCCATGAAGCTTTGGCGGGCTGAAGCCCGCCCCACCAAACCCTGAAGTCCGCCCCACCAATCACCGCCATGGCACAAATCTGCGCCCGACCCGGTGGGGCCGGGTTTAGCCGGCCGGTTTTTCTCAGCCAACCACCGTTGGCGGGCTGAAGCCCGCCCCACCAAACCCTGAAGCCGGCCCCGCAAAAACCGATCACGGCAACCTTGGCGGGTTGTTATCGCGGGCTTGTAAACCCGCGCAACCATGGGTCTATGTGGGCGATGTCGAAGGTGCCCGACTCAAACATCTGCATCAACTCGGCATAAATTTGCATGGGCGGACGGCGCAATTGCCAGCCATTGATCCGTAAAAACACATCGGCGGCGGCAAACGCAATACGTTTGTTTCCATCCAAAAACGGGTGATTGACCGCCAAGCTCTCCATCAATGCGGCGGCCTCGGCCACGATGTCCTCGTAGTAACCGGTCTGCGGCCTGAACAACGCCGATTCAAGTGCCCCCGGGTCGCGCACACCCATGGCGCCTCCATAGCGCTGCATCAAGGCCGTGTGCAGGCCAAGTACATCCGCCACCGTCAAAAAGTCATGGGCCACGCTTACTTGGCCAGCTCGCGATACAGACTGTCGAACTCCTCGAGACTGGACGCAAACGAAGCCATCACATGGCGGCGTGGACGCTCCCGCTGATGCCGATCCAGATAGTCCCGCAATGCGTCATCCAGCACCGCCTGAAACTGGCGCCCCTGGGATGCGGCCAATTCTCGCAAGGCCGCCAATACCTCGGGCGCCGCCTGGGATGAAAACTTCTCGCGAACGACTGTGGTCATGCCAACCTCTTCATGCAGAATCTTGATATTTCATGATAAAGAATGACACCTTCTAGCGCCAGATTGACTGCCACCGGATATCACCTGCGCTATCAGGAGGCAGCCAAGCAGCCTCGGCGGGCTGAAGCCCGCCCCACCAATCTCGGCCATGGCGCAAATCTGCGCCCGACCCGGTGGGGCCGGGTTCAGCCGGCCGCTTTTTCTCAGCCAGGCTTCGTTGGCGGGCTGAAGCCCGCCCTACAAAACCTGGTGGGGCCGGGGTTCTCATCCATGCAGCTTTGGCGGGCTGAAGCCCGCCCCACCAATCTCGGCCATGGCGCGAATCTGCGCCCGACCCGGTGGGGCCGGGTTCAGCCGGCCGGTTTTTCTCAGCCAGGCTTCGTTGGCGGGCTGAAGCCCGCCCCACCAAACCTTCAAGTCTGCCCCACCAATCTCGGCCATGGCGCGAATCTGCGCCCTACCTGGTGGGGCCGGGTTTAGCCGGCCGGTTTTTCCCAGCACCGTTGGCGGGCTAAAGCCCGCCCTACAAAACCTGGTGGGGCCGGGGTACTCATCCATGCAGCTTTGGCGGGCTGAAGCCCGCCCCACCAAACCTTCAAGTCTGCCCCACCAAATGCGGTTCAGCCGGTTAGTTGGGGCGGGTGGACAGCCATGTATCGGCGGGTTGGGGGCGGTGGAACAGATAGCCTTGGTACTGCCGGCAGCCGTGGTCGGCCAGGAAGTCCAACTGTGCCTGGGTTTCCACGCCTTCGGCCACCACGTCGAAGCCCAGGTGGTGGGCCATGGACAGGATGGTTTCCACCAGGGCGACGCCCTTGGCATCCTGGGGCACGTCCCGGACGAAACGCTTGTCGATCTTCAGTTCATTCAGGGGCAGGTGTCCCAGATAGGCCAGGGAGGAATAGCCGGTACCAAAGTCATCGATGGACAGCCGCACCCCCAGTTTGGCCAGATCATGCATGCGGGCCACCACCACCTGGGTCTGTTCCAGGAGGAGGTTTTCGGTGATTTCCAGGGTCAGGCCCCGGGGGTCGGCCCCCGTCTCGGTCAATATGGCACTCACCCGGTCCACAAAGTTGTCCTGGCGGAACTGGCGCGGGCTCACGTTCACCGCCAGGCGGCAAGCGCCGCCCGCCGCCTGCAAGCGGGCCAGCAGCCGACACGACTCGGCCAGCACCCAATCGCCGATGGCCACGATCAGGTGGGACTCCTCCGCCAGGGGGATGAAGGCATCGGGCGCCAGCAAGCCCCGCACCGGGTGTTGCCAGCGCAGCAGCACCTCGGCGCCCAGCACCTGGCCGCCCTCCCCCATCTGGGATTGCAGATACAGCCTCAGCTCGTCCTGCCCCACCGCCTGGCGCAGGTCACACTCCAGGGCATAGCGTTCCGCGACATGGGCCTGCATGGCCTGCTCGAAGAACATCAGGGCATTGCGACCGCTGTCCTTGGCCCGGTACATGGCAATGTCCGCCTCCCGGATCA
>DYHB01000169.1 GCA_020724415.1 Thiobacillus sp. | reverse complement strand
GGCCGCCTGGGGGTTGGCTTGCTTGCCGCGCAACGCTGCGGCCAGCAAGGCCGCACCCGCAACCGCCATGGCGCCGAACAGCGCCAGCCATAGCCAGGTGGTCTGGGCCATCCAGTCGACCCGGTGAAGCCCATGGTCCGCAAGCACCAGGCCCAGGATGGGCAAGACACCCCACGCCGCCAGGGTCCACCCCAGGGCACGCAGGTCCAAGTGGGTGGCGCCACGCCCCAGCACCCAGGCACCCAGGGCCGGGGTCAAAAAGGTCACGCTGTACAGTTGTGCATGGAACCCGTCCAGCTTCCAGGGCCAGAACCAGGCGCTTTCGACCGGCATCAGCAGAAGCAAGAGCCCATATCCGCCCAGAATGACGAAGAGCCCCTTTAGCCACACCCGTGTTGCGCGCCCAAGCGGAAATGCGGGCTCTGGGAATGGGCGGGCGCGATAGAGCCAGAGATGCATGCCTGCATTCAGGCATACGCCGAAATAGAGAATGAACCAGATCCAGGTTTCGACACGACCGGGGTCGAAGCGGTCCCAGTGGACCACGGAAAAAATCGATACCACCAGCGTGAAGATGAAGATCATCGGGGTCACCACTCGTGCCGGCGACCAGCCGCCGGAATACGCCTGCAAGAACGCGGCTATGAGCGCGGCGCTGTAGAGCGCGCCCAGGTAGCGCAAGTTGAATGGTGCCAAGGGCCAGGGCCAGAAAGACTCGATCACCGGCGGGTAGAACAGCAAGCCAAGTCCCGCCCAGGCCAGGATGACCACCTCCAGCCAGGTGACGGCCAGGAGCAGAGGGCTGATGCGGAATGAGGGGGTGTTGTCCATGGGGTCTGGCGTCTGGGGGGCGGTGGGATGGCTTATGGCGAGAGTTCAGCTTGTTGTGTGCGTAGAGTGGGTTGGCTGCCGGGCCACTCCTGGCCTACGCGCATAAATGCATAACGAGAGCGTGGCTGGGAGAAACCGTGGTCTGTCCCGTATTGTTCTTGTTACAAACTGAAACAAACGGCGGGGAACTTTGAAATGGCGATGATACACATCACACGCATCCTGAAGTCTCCCATTACTACATTGAAAGAGGAGAGCATCATGAAACACAGTCAAACATATACTGTTGTCACAAGCCTGATCACCGCCTTTGGCCTGGCTTTGGCTAGCAACGCGCATGCGGATGGGCCAAGGAAAAATCCGATGCAAAACAAGAAACTGGGGCCGAATCAGTTGCAACAATCAACCCAGACTTCGTTGAGCCGTGAGACCAGTATGGATGTCTCTGGGATAATGGGTCCACAACAGGGCGCAATGGGTTTCCAAACCCCGGAATCAGCCAAAATCTACGATGCATCGAGCCCATACTTGGCAGTAAAGAAGTCGGCGGAATCACCACGCGACGTGACCAGCGGTCGGGCTACCCAGACAGGGGACGCCCAACTAGCGCAGCGCGGAACCCAGCATGTGCGCGACGAGAATGGCGATCCGACCACGAACAGTCAATCACTGAGCAAGAATAACCCGGAAATCATGGGCCATATGGGTGGAGGCAATCCAGAATAAAAAACAGGGGACAGACCCTGAGGTATCCCCGCATTGATTGAACCGCCGCGAACAGACACTTATGCTGTAACTCACAAAATCGACACTCACCCACACGCCCCCACCGCCCCACACGCCGTGCAAAAGTCACAGCCGTCTTTCCGAATGACGGTGTCATTCCCGCACTCCTTGCAGCGCTTGCCCTTCATCGCATGCATGGGTGCCGGTGCATGGCCCTGGCCTGAGGGGGCGGCGGGTTCCTGCAGGATGCCCATCTGCTGGATGGGTTGGCCGTCTTCGGTGAGCAGGCCGAGCATGGCGTAGCGGTGGATGATGAGCTGGGCGACATAGGCCACCGTGGAGGGCCAGGTCTGGCTCTTTTCGGAACCGGGGATCTTGGCCATGAAATCGCCCAGGGGTTCCTGGTAATTCAGAAGCTTGCGCAGCTTCATGCCGATCCAGGCCGGGTCGATGACCCGCATGTCCAGGGACAGCAGCTTGCACAGCCCGTCCAGGGCCCGGGGGTAGTCGCCGGCCAGCCAGACGGAGTAGGGGCGGGTGACGCCGTCGGGCAGGGTGATTTCCTTCAGGCCCAGGACGAAGTCGTCTTCCGAGGCGGGGTTGAGCACGTCCACGGTCCAGGACAGGGTGCCATCGGTGCCGGTCTTGGGTTCCTTGTGGCTGAACAGCACGTCGGTGAGGGGGCTGGGGCCGTCCACGTCCAGGGCGCCGATCTGTTCCAGTCGCCATTGCACGATCTGGGCCATGGCGGCCACCATGCTGGGCACGGACTTGAGTTCGCCGTGGGGCGGGAAGGGGATGAAGCAGGCATCGTCGCCCCGGGTCTTGGCCAGGGTTTCCAGCTTCATCCTGAGCCAGGCGCGGTCGTTGGCGCGCATGTCCATGGACAGGGTCTTGGCCAGGGCGCCCAGGCCGCGGGGTTGTTCGGCACCGTTGACCCAGAGTTCGAAGGGCCAGGCCTTGCCGTCACCGTTCTCCACATGGCCGACGAACAGGGCGAAGCTGCCGTGGGGGGATTCGATCATGTAGCTCCAGGCCATGTTGCCGCCGGGAAGCTTGGGCCGGCCCGGCCATTTGAGGCTGTCCAGCACCGGGGCAGGCACGTTCTTGATCTCGATGCGGCGGTTGACGTCGCTGATCTGGAAGTCCTGGGGGGCGGCCTTTTCGGGTTCCACCGACAGGACGCTGCCCAGCACGGCATTGGGGCGGTAGGTGGTGATGCCTTTCAGACCGGCTTTCCAGGCGGCGCTGTAGAGTTCGGCGAAGTCGTCGAAGGGGTAGTCGGCGGGCACGTTCACGGTTTTGGAGATGGCGGAATCCACAAAGGGCGCCACTGCGGCGACCATCTCCATGTGGTCCAGGGCCGAGATTTCCAGAGCCGTGACGAAGCTGTCGGGCAGGCGTTCCATGTCGCCTCCCTGGTCCCGGTAGACCCGATAGGCGTGGTCTTCCACCTGGTATTCCTTGTGGCCGCCGTCCGGCATGCGCTTCTTGCGGGTGTAGTACCAGGAGAAGGGCGGTTCGATGCCGTTGCTGGCGTTGTCGGCAAAGGCCAGGGAAATGGTGCCGGTGGGAGCGATGGAGAGCAGGTGGGAATTGCGGATGCCGTGGCTGCGGATGTCCGCTTTCAACTCCGCCGGCAGGCGCGATGCGAAGCGGCCTCCAGACAGGTACAGGTCGGCGTTGAACAAGGGGAAGGCGCCCCGCTCCTTGGCCAATTCCATGGAGGCCCGGTAAGCCTCGTCGCGCATGTACTGGGCCATCTTGCCGGCGAACTGGCGGGCGGACGGGCTGTTGTAGGCCAGGCCCAGCATGACCAGGGTGTCGCCCAG
>DYHB01000029.1 GCA_020724415.1 Thiobacillus sp. | reverse complement strand
TCCTGGATCTTGATGTTGTTGCGGATGTCGATCCAGTCGTTGCGCAGCAGCTCGCGCAAAAAGGGCACCTGCATGGCCTGCTGCTTGATCAGGTCCAGGATGGGCTCATCCAGATAGCGGGTGCCGATGCGGTAGTCGCCCGAGAAATGGAACCAGTCATGGCGACGCAGCAAGCCGGAAATGTAGGTCTTGCCCACACCGGACATGCCGAGCAGGGTGATCTTCTTGCGCTCCCAGGCGCGAAAGGATTCGGGAGTGAATTTCATGGGCCACGATGATCTGGAAAGAGGTGGAAGTGTACCTTCTCGCCGGCCCGGTTCCAAAGCCATGCCCACGCGGGAAAGGGGAAAGAAAAAAGGGCGCCCACTGGGGCGCCCTGAAAAAACCACCTGCGTGGTTGGAGCGATCAGATGATCAATTAACCCTTGATCAGAGGTTGTAGGCCCGCTCGCCGTGGCTAGCGGTGTCCAGGCCTTCGCGTTCCTGTTCCTCGGTGACCCGCAGCCCGATGATCATGTCGACCAGTTTGAAGGCTACGAAGCTGACCACGCCGGACCAGAGAATCGTAATGATGACGCCGGTGGTTTGGATCATGACCTGACCACCCATGGAGTAGTCGTCCACGCCCACACCGCCCAGGGCGGGAGAGACAAAGATGCCGGTGCCGATGGCGCCGATGATGCCGCCGATGCCGTGGATGCCGAACACGTCCAGGGAGTCGTCGTAGCCCAGCGCCTTCTTCAGGCCGGTGACACCCCAGAGGCAGACTACGCCGGAGATGGCGCCCAGGACGATGCCGCCCATGGGGCCCACCAGACCCGCTGCCGGGGTGATGGCCACCAGACCGGCTACCACGCCTGAAGCCACACCCAGCATGGAAGGCTTGCCGCGCAGGATCCACTCGGCGAACATCCAGGACAGGCCAGCCGCCGCAGTCGCCAGGATGGTGTTGATGAAGGCCAGTGCCGCACCGCCGGTGGCTTCCAGGTTGGAGCCGGCGTTGAAGCCGAACCAGCCCACCCACAGCAGAGACGCGCCGATCATGGTCATGGGCAGGCTGTGGGGAGGCATGGCGTCACGGCCAAAACCCACGCGCTTGCCCAGGATGATGGCGCCGACCAGGGCAGCCACACCGGCGTTGATGTGCACCACGGTACCGCCTGCAAAGTCCAGGTCACCGGCTTCGAACAGATAGCCACCGGTAGCCCAGACCATGTGGGCGATGGGCAGGTACGAGAAGGTGAACCAGATCACTGCAAAGAGCAGCAGGGCGGAGAATTTCACCCGCTCGGCCAGGCCCCCCACGATGAGGGCGACGGTGATGGCTGCGAAGGTGAGCTGGAAGGCCACGAAGGTGAATTCCGGAATCACTACGCCATCCGTGAAGGTGGCCGCCGTACTGTCTGCGGTAATGCCTGCCAGGAACATCTTGGACAAGTCACCTATGGCCCAGTTCAGGCTGCCACCGTCGCCAAAGGCCAGGGAGTAGCCATACACCGCCCACAAGATGGCGATGAGACAGAACACGGCCATGACTTGGGTGAGCACGGACAGCATGTTCTTGGCACGCACCAGGCCGCCATAGAACAGCGCCACACCGGGCAGGATCATCAGGATGACCAGCAGCGTGGACAGCATCATCCAGGTGGTGTCGCCCTTGTCGGGCACTGGGGCAGGTGCGGCCTCGGCCGGGGCCGGCTCAGCCGTGACGGCCTCGACGGCGGGCGCTGCGGCCTCGGCGACCGGCATGGCTTCGGTGGTCACGGCAGGCATTGCCGTCGGGACCGGTTCTTCGGACATCGCCACACCGGAGAGTCCCAGTGTGCCGACCAGAAAAAGGCTCGCTAACAAGCGTTTCATGATCAACCCTCCTTAAACCGCGGCTTCGCCGGCTTCGCCGGTACGAATTCGCACGACCTGTTCCAGGTCCCAGACAAAAATCTTGCCGTCACCGATCTTGCCGGTCTGGGCGGATTTCTGGATGGCCTCGATGGCCTGGTCGAGCAACTCGGCCTTTACGGCCACCTCGACCTTTACCTTGGGCAGAAAGTCCACCACGTACTCGGCGCCGCGGTAGAGCTCGGTGTGGCCCTTCTGGCGACCGAAGCCCTTGACCTCGGTCACGGTGATGCCCGACACGCCCAGGGCAGACAGGGCCTCGCGGACCTCATCCAGCTTGAAGGGTTTGATAATGGCGGTTACGAATTTCACGGTCCGTCTCCTAGAGGGTGACGCGGCGGACGGGCCGCCGCTGGATTGAATTTAGAACGTGGTGCCCACGGACAGGATCAGACGCTCCTCACAGGCGGAGCAGTTCTTGATGTCCGTATCGGTGTAGGCCAGGCCGACGCTGAACTTGCCCACAGGCATGGTCACGCCGATCTTCCAGTCCGCGTAGTCGTCCTGGGCGCCTTCACCCATGGTCTTGCCGTAATGCAGGCCCAGGGCCATCTCGTTGGCAAAAGTGTGGGTGTAACCCAGGTCCAGGTAGATGGTGCCGTCGCTATCGGCCACGTCGAAGTAGTCGGACAGGGCATAGGACATCTTGGCGCCGAAGTTACCGTAGGTGATGCCACCGTAGATTTCCGTGGTGTTGGCATCGTCATAATCGGGGTAGATGTATTGCAGCAGACCCACGTTGTAGCCGATATCCCCGGCGCTGCCGGCATAGCCGCCGTAGACATCCAGTTCCATGTTGGCCGGACCGAATTCCACGTTGGATCCCCATACGCCGGCATAGAAGCCACTGGCATGGGCATAGTCGAAACCACCCTGGATGGCCATGTCTTCATCGGTCTGGGAGACACCGCGGAACTGGTAGTCGGTCACGAAGGACAGATTGCCCGTCATGCTATGGGGGCTGTCCGCAGCCACGGCCAAGGTGGACATGGAGGCCAGACCGGCCAGGGCGAGGACAGAAAGACGTTTGTTCATGTTTAGCTCCATAAATAAAAAGTAGGGGTGCAGAGTGCACGCTCTTCTTATGCATGGAGCGTGCCAACAATAATTATCCAAATATAAACAATAATTTATATTTTATATCTGAGGTTTGGAGGCCAAAATGCACCAGGCTGGTGCGCGGCTCGGGAAGGGGTGCACCATCTCGGTACGGTCCTGGGCCGTCCGCCTTCTGATAGACTCAATCACTGCAAACAACATCTTTTCAAGGTGTAAAACGTGGTCAAAGACAAGCTATTGGAAGAAATTTCGGCACGTATCTCGGGAATCCTGGAGGCCAGCCCGGCCAAGGATCTGGAGAAGAACCTCAAGTCCGGGGTGGCCGGTCTGCTGGCCCGGATGGACTTGGTCACCCGGGAAGAATTTGACGTGCAGGCCCAGGTGCTGGCCCATACCCGGGAACACCTGCAACACCTGGAAACACGCCTGGCGGCCCTGGAGTCCAAGGCAGGCATGGACGACGCAGCCGCCCATTGATGAGTAAGCCATAAGCCGGAATACACCGGCATAGCCCGACGTTCAAAGAGCGCGGGGAGGTAAAAATGTCATTAGCAGTGCTTTATAGCCGGGCCCTGGCAGGCATGGATGCACCGCCCGTGGTGGTGGAAGTCCATGTGGGCAATGGTCTGCCCGCGTTCAACCTGGTGGGGTTGGCCGAAACCGAAGTCAAGGAAGCCCGGGACAGGGTGCGTGCCGCCTTGCTTCAATCGGGGTTCGAATTCCCGGTCCGGAAGATCACGGTCAATCTGGCGCCGGCGGACCTGCCCAAGGAATCCGGGCGGTTCGATCTGCCCATCGCCCTGGGTCTCCTGGCCGCCACCGGCCAGATTCGTGGCAACGCTCTGGATCAATACGAGTTTGCCGGGGAACTGGCATTGACCGGGGCGTTGCGACCCGTCCGAGGTGCCCTGGCCATGGTCCTGAATGCCCGGGACAGTGGCCGGCGTTTCATATTGCCGGAAGACAATGCCCTGGAGGCTGCACTGGCTGACCGGGATCGTGTCCTGGCAGCCCCGAGCCTGCTGGCGGTGTGCGCTCACCTGAACGGGCAGGTGGAACTGACTTGCAGCACTCCGGCCATGCCGGGCCAAGCCGGAACCTATCCCGATCTGGCCGACATCAAGGGCCAGGAGGGGCCGCGTCGAGCCCTGGAGGTGGCCGCGGCAGGTGCCCATTCATTATTGATGACAGGGCCTCCGGGCACCGGCAAGTCCATGCTGGCCCAGCGCTTGCCTGGAATCCTGCCCGGGATGACCGATCTGGAAGCCCGCGAGGCCGCAGCCCTGCATTCCCTGACCGGTCGATTTCACCTGGAGCAGTGGCGGGTACGCCCCTTCCGCGCGCCCCATCACTCGGCCTCTGCGGTAGCCATGGTGGGTGGAGGCGGCAATCCGCGTCCCGGGGAAATCAGCCTGGCCCATCATGGTGTCCTCTTTCTGGATGAACTGCCCGAATTTGACCGCAAGGCCCTGGAGATGCTGCGCGAGCCCCTGGAGACCGGTCGCATCACCATCTCCCGGGCCGCGCGGCAGGCGGATTTCCCGGCCCGGTTTCAACTGGTCGCGGCCATGAATCCCTGTCCCTGCGGCTATCTGGGCCACCCCTCGGGGCGTTGTCGTTGCAGTCCGGAGCAGGTGGGGCGCTACAAAGCCCGCATCTCCGGCCCCCTGCTGGATCGCATCGATTTGCACGTGCATGTGCCCAGCCTGTCGGCGGCAGACTTGACCACGCGTGCTCCGGGGGAGGCTTCCCCTCAGGTTGCCGAGCGTGTCGCTCGGGCACGAGGCAGGCAGACCGCCCGCCAGGGCAAGCCCAACGCTGATCTCACGCCGAGGGAGATCGATCACCTTTGCGTCACGGATGCTGCCGGGCAATTCATGCTCAAGCAGGCCATGGAACGCCTATCCCTTTCGGCGCGGGCGTATCATCGCATCCTGAAGGTGGCCCGCACCTTGGCGGATCTGGCCGGATCGGACGTGATTCAGGCGGGTCAAGTGGCGGAGGCTGTGCAATACAGAAGGAACCTGGGCGACTGAACCATGGCTGCATTGGAAAGCTGGCGCGAAGAAAAGCGTTCGGCCTGGCTCTACCGGGCCGTCTCGGATGCCGAGTCGGGCACCCCAAGACAGGTGTTGTTCCTGGAGCTGGCCCGGGCGGCCGATCATCAGGCGGCCCTATGGGAGGCCCAGATGGCGGCCGACGGACAGTCTCCGCCGCCCCCGTATCGTCCTGATATCCGTGCCCGCCTGGTGGTTTTCCTGGTCGGCAGGCTGGGTGTCCCGCATATGCGGCGGGTGTTGGCGGCGATGAAGGTGCGTGGCATGAGTCTTTATTGCGTGCCCGTCGAGGGGCATGCCCGGCCTGGCCAGCCCGAGGCTCATCATGGCCAAAGGGGCGGGGGCGCCCTGCGTGCCGCCGTGTTTGGTGTCAATGATGGCCTGATCTCCAATGCCAGCCTGATCCTGGGCGTGGCCGGTGCAGGCCCAGAGCCCGACATCATCCTGCTTTCGGGCGTGGCAGGACTCCTCGCGGGGGCGTTCTCCATGGCGGCCGGGGAATACGTGTCGGTGCGAGCCCAACGGGAGTATTTCGAATATCAGATCGCCCTGGAGCGGGAAGAGCTGGCGGAATATCCCATGGAAGAGGTGGCCGAACTGGCCATGATCTACACGGCCAAGGGTTTGCCCCGGGCGGAGGCCGACCGACTGGCCGGCCAACTGCTGGGGGATCCCGACCAGGCCCTGGACACCCTGGCCAGGGAAGAGCTTGGGCTCAACCCGGGGGAGCTGGGGTCGCCCTGGACGGCAGCGTTGGCGTCTTTCCTGGCTTTTTCGGCCGGTGCCCTGATCCCCCTCTTGCCTTATCTCCTTCTGTCGGGCGAGTTGGCGCTGGTAGGTACCCTGGGCGTCACGGGACTGGCCTTGTTCGGTGTCGGTGCCACTATCAGCCTGTTCACCGGAAGGCACGCCCTGCACGGCGGCGGGCGCATGTTGCTTATTGGCGCCCTGGCCGGCGCAGCCACCTGGACCATAGGCCGAGCGCTCGGCGTTGTCCTGGGCTGATAGAATCCCGCATCCCCCCATGGAACCCCAGCATGAATGACCGCACTTTCAGTATGGAATTCTTCCCGCCCAAGACCGACGAGGGCGTACTCAAGCTGCGCGAGACGCGCAAGCAGCTGACCCAGCTCAGGCCCGAGTTCTTCTCGGTCACCTTCGGTGCCGGCGGCTCCACCCGCGACCGCACCCTGGAGACCGTGCTGGAGATCCAGGGCGAAGGCCTGGCCGCAGCGCCCCACCTGTCCTGCATCGGCTCGACCCGGGCCAACATCCGCGAGATTCTCGAGGTCTACAAGGCCCATGGCATCCGCCACATTGTGGCGCTGCGCGGTGATCTGCCCTCGGGCGTCGCCGACCCGGGCGAATTCCGGTATGCCAACGAGCTGGTCGCCTTCATTCGCCAGGAATCCGGGGACTGGTTCACCATAGAGGTGGCCGCGTATCCGGAGATGCACCCCCAGGCCCGGAACTGGCGCGAGGACATCCAGAACTTCAAGCGCAAGGTGGACGCCGGGGCCGACGCCGCCATCACCCAGTACTTTTTCAATGCCGACGCCTACTTCAATTTCCTGGATGAGTGCGCGGAAAACGACATCCACATCCCCATCGTGCCGGGCATCATGCCCATTTCCAACTACGCGCAGCTGGCCCGCTTTTCCACGATGTGCGGTGCGGAGATCCCGCGCTGGCTGGCACGGAAGCTGGAGAGCTATTACGATGACACCGCCTCCATCAAGGCCTTCGGCCTGGATTTCGTGACCGGCTTGTGCGAACGGCTGCTGGAAGGGGGCGCCCCGGGCCTCCACTTCTACACCCTGAACCAGGCCGGGGCCACCAGCACCATCTGGCAGCGCCTGGGACTGGACTGAACCTGCGCCGTACCATGGGACTTGGAGACATTGGATATCCGCTAGGAACTACTTCATACTTGAGCTGCGTTTCCCCTGGAATTCTGCACCATAAGAAAGAAAATACATGGAGGCTGCATTGAAGATCCTGCTGTCGGATGACCATCCCCTGTATCGCGAGGGTGTCAAACCTTTGCTGCACAAGCTGGACGAATCGGTAATCCTCTACGAGGCCCACGATTACCCCAGCGCCTTTGAACTGGCCCGGGCACACCCGGACATCGACCTGGCCCTGATGGATCTCTGCATGCCGGGCATGCCGGGTCTGGATGGCATCCGTGCCTTTCGGGACACCTTTCCCCTGATTGCCTTGATCGTGCTCTCGGCCGCCGAAGAGCCCCAGGATATCCAGCTTGTACTGAATGCCGGCGCCCTGGGTTACATCACGAAATCCTCGTCCAGTGAGGTCATGCTCAATGCCATTCGGCTGGTGTTGGCGGGCGGGGTGTACATTCCGTCCGTGACCCTGGCCGAGCGCCAGGTCTATACGCCACCCCTGTCCCATGACGGCCCGGCCCTGACCCACCGCCAGATGGATGTACTGCGGGAACTGGTGTTGGGCAAGAGCAACCGCCAGATCGCCGAAACCCTGGACGTCACCGAAGGTACGGTAAAGATCCATCTGGCGGCCATTTTCCGAGTGCTCCAGGTAAACAACCGCACCGAAGCCCTGCTGGCAGCCCAGCGCATGGGCATCAGGTAGTGCATGCCAGCCACGCCAAGCCGTACCGAAGGTGCCGAGGTTCCTTCGGAAGACAGCGGCAGGGGTGAGGGTGCAGTCTTCGAGAACCCGACCGAATCGGCATCACCTTCCGGGCTGATGGGACTGCGTGGCCAGATCCTGGCCATCGCCTTGCTTCCCATGATGGTGGTGGCCGTGGTGCTGGCGATCTATTTTTCCCATCACAGCATCTCCGCCCTCGAGACGGCACTGGAACGGCGGGGCGCGGACCTGGCACGCCACCTGGCCGATACCGCCGGATACGATCTCTATGCCGGGCAGCCGGTCTATCTCAAGCGGCTGCTCGACTATGAGCGCACACTCAAGGCGGCAGAGGCCATCGGCATCTCCGATGCCCAGGATCGCTGGTGGCTGGTCAGCGGTCATGCCAGCCTGCTCGCCAAGCCCAGGATGCAAGTTGAGCCCGGATTGCAGCGGGAAGGGCCCCATATGCATTTCACGCATCCCATTCTGCTGCATGCCTGGCCTGACGGCCAGGAGCCGTCCAGCCCCTCGGAGGTCGGCCACGAGCTTGTCGGGCAAGTTACGGTAACCATCAGTCGAGAAGGCATTGATACGGCCCGGTCGGAAATCATTACTGCCACCCTGTCACTGCTTGCCGTGCTGCTGGGCAGTGTGGGTCTGTTGGCGTGGCGCCTGAGCACCCGCTTGAGTCATCCCCTGAACCGCATTACAGAAGCGGTCCAGGACTTGGCCGGAGGGGCCCTGGACACCCGGGTCGACGCGACATCCACGGGCGAACTCGGCAGCCTGGAACGCGGCGTGAACAGCATGGCGGAAGCTCTGGAGTCCAGTACCCGCCACCTGGAGCAGCGCATTCATGATGCTACAGCGGGTTTGTTGGCCCAGAAGGAGGCGGCCGATGCAGCCACCATGGCGAAATCCCGGTTTCTGGCGGCGGCCAGCCATGATTTGAGGCAGCCCCTCCACGCACTCAAGCTACTGGTGTCCGCCCTGCGCGATACCATTCCAGCCAAGGAAAGCGAGAGCCAGTGGCTGCTCAACAATATCGAGCAGGCCAATGACACCATGGAAAACCTGTTGGGTACCCTGCTGGACCTGTCCCGGCTGGATGCAGGCGTCGTGGTGGCGCGACCGACCTGTTTTCGTGTCAATGACCTGTTTGACCGGCTTGAGCTTCAATTCAAGCCCCTGGCCGAGGACAAAGGCCTGGAATTGCGCATCCACCGTTGTCGCCTGGCCATTTTCAGCGATCCGCAGCTGCTCGAGCGGGTGTTGGCGAACCTCATCTCCAACGCCATCCGCTATACCGAGCGGGGGGGCATCCTGATCGGCCTGCGACGGGTGCAACATGACTGGGCCCGGATCGAAGTGCGGGACACCGGCAAGGGTATCCCGGCGGAATTCCGGAAGCGCATCTTTGAGGAATATTTCCAGCTGGACAATCCGGAAAGGGACCGGGAAAAAGGGCTGGGCCTGGGTTTGGCCATCGTCATGCGCCTCACCCGGCTGCTGGGCAGCAGCATCGATGTGATGTCAACGCCGGGACGGGGCAGTTGCTTCAGCGTACGGGCCACCCGCTGTGCGCCACCACCCTACAGTGGCCGAATCACCGAAGAACTGGTGCCCATGCCCCTTCACGATACCCTGGTGGCCTTCATCGACGACGACCAGGCCATCCTGGAGGCCATGCTGGCATTGTTCGATCAATGGGGTGTGGAGCTGGCCACCGGGCCTGACGCCGTTTCCGTGCGGGAAGACTTGCAGGTACTGGGTCGGGGTCCCGACATCATCATCAGCGACTTCCGGCTGAGGCATGGACGCACGGGGCTGGAGGCCGTCGCCGAGCTCCGGGCTGCCTTCGGGCCGGATATCCCGGCCATCCTGATTACGGGGGATACCTCCCCGGACACGATCCAGGCCCTGGACCAGACCGGTCATGCCGTGCTCTACAAGCCCTTGCAGCCTGCCCGGCTGCGCGCCCTGCTGAGCCATGTCCTGGCCAAGCGGCGGGATCGGCGCAACCGGTAGGCAGAGGCCGCTTCAAGCGTCCACGACCGTGGCGATCGCCTTGAGGCAATACGCCACATTCTCCGGTCGTGCGCCATATCCCATCAAGCCGATCCGCCAGATCTTGCCGGCCAGGGCGCCCAGGCCGGCGCCAATCTCCAGATTGAACTCGTTCAGCAGGCGGCTGCGTGCGGCGGCATCGTCCACGCCGTGGGGGATATATACCGAGTTGAGCTGGGGCAACCGTGCCGCCTCGTCGACAACGTAGGTCATGCCCATTGCTTCAAGCCCGGCCTTGAGTGCCAGGTGCTGGGTTCGATGGCGTTCCCAAGCCCGTTCCAGGCCCTCCTCGGTCAGCATGACCAGGGCCTCATGGAGCCCGTACAGGGGGTTGATGGGAGCCGTGTGGTGATAGGTCCGCTTGCCGTCTCCGCTCCAGTAGCCCAGGACCAGATTGAGGTCCATGAACCAGCTCTGGACCGGGGACGTGCGATGGGTCACCTTGTCGAGGGCACGATCGCTGAAGGTCACGGGCGACAGTCCCGGGGTGCAGGACAGGCATTTCTGGCTGCCCGAATAGGCGGCATCAATGCCCCATTGGTCGATCAGTACGGGGGTGCCGCCCAGGGAAGTGACGCAATCCATGATGGTCAGGGCGCCATAGCGGTGGGCGATCTCGCCCAGGGCGGCCGCATCGGTCTGGGCGCCGGTGGATGTTTCGGCATGGACGAAGGCCAGGATCTTGGCCTCGGGGTGTGCATCGAAGGCGGCCTCCACCTTGCTGGGGTCCACCGGGGCGCCCCAGGCATCTTCCACCACGATCGGGATGCCGCCGCAGCGTTTCACGTTCTCCAGCATGCGGCCGCCAAAGACGCCGTTGATACAGACCACCACGGTGTCGCCCGGCTCGACCAGATTCACGAAGCAGGTCTCCATGCCCACGCTGCCCGGTCCGGAAACCGGAAAGGTCAACTTGTTCCCGGTCTGGAAGGCGTAGCGCAAAAGGGATTTGATCTGTTCCATCATGTCGGTGAAGGCCGGGTCCAGGTGCCCGATGGTGGGCCGGGCCATGGCCTGGAGTATGCGTGCGGGTACATCCGAGGGGCCCGGACCCATCAGGGTGCGGTGGGGTGGCAGAAAAGAATGGATGGCGGGTGGCGCAAAGGACATGTCGGCTCCAGATTGTTCTCATGGCATAAGCCAAGCATTTTAGTCAGGCTTATGCCCTTTCCGGAAGACCGTTAAAATTCGGCCCAAGGAGAACACGAGATGAAGCAACCCATCATGATCATCGGCCTGGGTCAGTTGGGCCGGGTTTTCGCCGGTGCCCTGCTGCGCAGCGGTCATCCCATCATCCCGGTGAACAGAAACGACGACATGGCGGCCATGGCTGACCGCCATCCCGATCCCGACCTGGTCTTGGTGGCCGTGGCCGAGCCAGACCTGCATCCTGTCCTGGCGCGGCTGCCCGATGTCTGGCGCGCCAGGGCGGGGCTGTTGCAGAACGAACTCCTGCCCCGGGATTGGCTGGCTCACGGAATCACGGATCCTACCGTCATCTCGGTATGGTTCGAAAAGAAAAAAGGCACCGATGCCAAGCCACTGCTGCCTTCCCCGTGTTTCGGGCCCAGGGCGGCCATCCTGGCCCATGCCTTGAACAGTGTGGACCTCCCGGCCCGGGTCGTGCCGGATCACGGCCACCTGCTTTGGGAACTGGTGCGCAAGAACCTGTATATCCTGACCAGCAACATTGCTGGCCTGGAAGTGGGGGGGCAAGTGGGCAGGCTGTGGTCCGAACACCGTGTCCTGACCGAAGCCATCGCCGACGAAGTGCTGGATATTCAAGATTGGCTGACCGGGCTGAAGCTGGACCGGGGGCCACTCATGGCCGGCCTGCTGGAGGCCTTCCAGGCCGACCCGGAGCATGGCTGCGCCGGCCGCAGTGCCCCAGGACGCCTCGCCCGGGCCCTGGAGCACGCCGATCGGGCGGGTCTGGCCGTGCCCACCTTGCGACGCCTGGGTCAGCGCTACCTGGCGGGTTCATGAGCAACGCCGCCTGGCTGGACCGGACCCGGGCGGCGGTCTGGCACCCCTGCACGCAAATGAAGCACCTGGAAGCCGTGCCGCCCCTGCCCGTGGCGCGGGGCGAGGGCCCTTGGCTGATCGATCATGACGGGCGGCGCTACCTGGACGCCATCTCGTCCTGGTGGGTCAACCTGTTCGGTCACGCCCACCCCGCCATCAATGCCGCCATCACTGACCAGTTGGGCAAGATCGAGCACGTGATACTGGCCGGGTGTACCCACGGCCCGGTGGTGGAACTGTCCGAGCGCCTTGGCCAGTTGACCGGTCTGGGCCATGCCTTCTATGGTTCTGATGGCGCCAGCGCCACCGAAATCGCCCTCAAGATGAGTTTCCACTACTGGCGCAATCGTGGCCGGCCGGAGAAAACCGGGTTCGTGAGCCTGCGCAACGGCTACCACGGGGAGACCCTGGGCGCTCTCTCGGTGACCGACGTGGCCCTGTTCAAGGACACCTATGCGCCCCTCCTGCGCCAGTCCCATCAGGTCCCGACCCCCGATGCCCGACGGGCGGCGCCGGGCCAGTCAGCAGAAGCCGTCGCCCTGGAGGCCGCCCAGGCGCTGGAAGCCTATCTGGCCGAACATGCCGAGACCACGGCAGCGCTCATTCTGGAACCCTTGGTCCAGGGGGCTGCCGGCATGGCCATGTATCACCCGGTCTACCTGGCGCGGGCCCGGGCCTTGTGCGACCGCTACCAGGTCCATCTGATCGATGACGAGATCGCCATGGGATTCGGTCGTACCGGCACCCTGTTCGCCTGTGAGCAAGCCCACATCCGGCCCGACTTCATGTGCCTTTCCAAAGGCCTCACCGGCGGTTATCTTGCCCTGTCCGCCGTGCTCACGACGGACGAGGTCTATGCAGCCTTCCTGGACGACGATACCGCCCGGGGCTTTCTCCATTCCCATTCCTATACCGGCAATCCCCTGGCCTGCCGCGCCGCCCTGGCGGTGTTGGATCTGTTCGAGTCCGAGGACGTTCTGGCTCGCAACGCGGCGCGGGCGGCACGCTTGACCGCCCGGCTCGCCGAACTGGCTCGCCACCCAAGGGTGCGACATTTCCGTCACCTGGGCATGATCTGGGCCTTCGATGTGGCAGAGGCGCCCACGGACTTTGCTCGGGACTTCCACCAAGGGGCGCTGGCCCAGGGCTTGTTCATCCGGCCCATGGGCGCGAGTGTCTATTTCATGCCGCCCTATGTCATCGAAGATCCGGAAATGGACCTGATGGCAGACGTGACCGGGCGTTTGTTGGATCGTCTCTGAGATTGCAGGCGTCCTTGGCGTGAAATTCCTAACTGGACTAGTGCAAATGAACGAGTTACTTTTTCAGCCCATGCCTTAAGCTAGGGCCTGGAAATAAAAATACCCGCTCGTTTACACACATAGGAGATCGAGAGATGAAAAATGTTGCCCTGCTGACCCTTGTCGCCCTCTTTGCTGTTTCCGGCGCAGTTTCCGCCGACCAGAACCTGGCCAAGAGCAAGGCCTGTCTGAGCTGCCATCAGGTCGAAAAGAAGGTGGTGGGACCTTCGTTCAAGGACGTGGCAAAGAAATACAAGGGTGATGCCAATGCCCAAACCCACATCGCCGGCGTCATCAAGAACGGCAGCAAAGGTGTATGGGGTGCCGTGCCCATGGCCAAGCAGCCCCAGGTGAATGATGCCGATGCTGCCAAGCTGGCCGCATGGATCATGTCCCTGTAAGCCTGCCGCCGCACTGAAAAAAGGCCGTTTAACGGCCTTTTTTTCGTTGAACAGGAGAACCTGGTCCAGCCGCAGGGCTCGGCAAGCCTCGGCATGTGGTATAAATTTCACGCCTTGAATCAAACCGCCAGGGGATTTCCATGCCAGTCACTCGCCGTACCCTAATTGTTTCCTCCTTGCTTGCCGCCGGTCTGCTCGTCGGTTGTGGCAAGAAGACTGAAACCGACTCGGACACCCTGGTCGTCAAGATTGGTTCCGTAGCGCCACTGACAGGCCCCCAGGCCCATATCGGCAAGGACAATGAAAACGGCGCCCGCATGGCCGTGGACGAAATCAATGCCCAGGGCTTGGAACTGGGAGGCAAGAAGATTCAGCTCATGCTGATCGGGGAAGATGATCAGGCCGATCCCAAGACGGCCACCATCGTGGCCCAGAAGCTGGTGGATCAAGGGGTCCAGGCGGTCATCGGCCATCTGAACTCGGGGACGACCATCCCCGCCTCCAAGTACTACCATGATGCAGGCATTCCCCAGATATCCCCCTCGGCCACGGCCATCGCCTATACCGCCCAGGGCTACAAGACCGCCTATCGGGTCATGGCCAACGACGAGCAGCAGGGGCGTGTTCTGGGCCAGTACGCTGTCACCGGCATGGGGGCCAAGCGCATCGCCGTGATCGATGACCGGACGGCCTACGGCCAAGGGCTGGCGGACGAGTTTGAAAAGGCGGCCAAGGCCGCCGGGGGTGAGATTGTCGCCCGGGAATTCACCCATGACCGGGCTACGGATTTCACTGCCATTCTCACCTCCATCAAGGGCAAGAACCCAGATCTGTTGTTTTTTGGCGGGATGGACCCCCAGGGCGGTCCCATGGCCCAGCAAATGAAGCGGCTCGGCCTGAGTGCGGGCCTGTTGGGGGGTGATGGCCTGCAAAATGTGAATTTCATCAAGCTGGCCGGAACGGATGCCGAGGGTGTGACCGCTTCGTCGCCCGGCCTGCCGCTCGAGGCCATGCCGGGAGGCCCGGATTTCAAGGCCAAGTTCGAGGCCAAGTATGGGGTGATCCAAGTCTACGCACCCTACGCCTACGATGCCGTGCATGTCTTGGTGGCCGCCATGAAGCGGGCCGGTTCCAGCGATCCGGCGAAGGTGCTGGCCGAATTGCCCAACACGGATCATCAAGGGGTGACCGGTCAACTCAAGTTCGACCAGAAGGGCGACACCCAGGGGGGCGCCGTGACCCTGTACCGGGTCAAAGACGGCCAGTGGACCGTTCTCGAAACCGTGCAGTAAGGGCCATGGCTTCCCGTTGCGGGGAGCCGGATGCGTATGGACATCTTTCTTCAGCAGTTGATCAACGGCTTGGTCCTGGGCAGTATCTATGCTCTGGTGGCCTTGGGCTATACCATGGTCTACGGCATCCTGGAACTGATCAACTTCGCCCATGGCGAGGTGACCATGATCGGCGCCATGGTGGGTCTGACGGTCATAGGCCTGATCATGGGCCTGGCCCCGGATCTGCCGGGTATCCTGGTGGTGCTCGGGGGGGTGCTGGTGGCCATACCCGCCTGCATGCTGTTGGCCTACAGTATCGAGAAGGTGGCCTATCGCCCCTTGCGCAAGGCACCCCGGCTGGCCCCCCTGATCACGGCCATCGGAGTGTCCATCGTGCTCCAGAACGTGGCCATGCTGGTATGGGGGCGTCAGTACATCTCCTTTCCTCGCATTCTGCCCGAAGGCCAGTATGAACTTCTGGGCGCCCACATCAGTTACCTCCAGATTTTCATTGTCGTGCTGTCCCTTTCCGTCATGGCCAGCCTATGGTTCCTGGTCCAGCGTACCCGGCTGGGCCGGGCCATGCGGGCCACGGCCCAGTCCAAGGAAGTGGCGGCCCTCATGGGGGTGGATGTGGACAGGGTCATCTCGGCCACCTTCCTGATTGGCGCCGCCATCGCTGCCGTGGCGGGTGTGATGGTGAGTGCTTACTACGGTCTGGCGCACTATTACATGGGCTTCATGCTGGGCCTCAAGGCTTTCTCGGCGGCGGTCCTGGGTGGTATCGGCAACATAGCCGGCGCCATGCTGGGGGGCATGCTCCTGGGCATCATCGAGGCCTTGGGGGCCGGGTACATTGGCGACATCACCGGGGGTTTCCTGGGTAGCCACTATCAGGATGTCTTTGCCTTCTTCGTCCTGATTCTGGTCCTGGTGCTGCGCCCCTCGGGCCTGCTGGGCGAACGGGTGGCCAGTCGTGCTTGATGGCCTGCGCCGCCATCCCACCCTTGTCTTCATTGCCCTGGGCATCCTGCTGGCGGTGCTGCCCTTCCTGACCGGTGCAACCCTGGGCAACAGTTGGGTCCGGGTGCTGGATTTCGTGCTGCTCTACATCATTCTCGCCCTGGGCTTGAATATCGTGGTGGGCTACGCCGGCCTGCTCGACCTGGGGTATGTGGCGTTTTATGCCCTGGGTGCCTACCTGTACGCGTGGCTCGCCAGTCCCCACTTTGGCATCCACCTGCCCTTCTGGGCCGTGTTGCCTCTGGGCGCGGCCCTGGCCGGCCTGTTCGGGGTCCTCCTCGGCGCGCCCACCTTGCGCCTGCGCGGCGACTACCTGGCCATCGTCACCCTGGGCTTCGGGGAGATCATCCGCATCTTCATGAACAATCTGGATCATCCGGTGAACGTCACCAACGGTCCCCAGGGCATCAACCAGATCGATCCCGTCAGCCTGGGCGGGTTTGCCTTCGCGGGGCGTCACGAGGTCCTGGGCATGACCATTACCGGGCCGTATTTCTACTATTACCTGTTCCTGGCCTTTACCCTGGCCAGCATTTTCATCGCCATGCGCCTGCAACACTCCCGGATCGGCCGGGCCTGGGCCGCTATCCGGGAGGACGAAGTGGCCGCTGCCGCCATGGGCATCAACACCCGCAACGTCAAGTTGCTGGCCTTTGCCATGGGGGCCGCCTTCGGTGGCTTGGCGGGCGGCCTGTTCGCCAGTTTCCAGGGGTTCATCAGCCCGGAAAGCTTCAATTTGTGGGAATCCATCCTCATCCTGTGCATGATCGTGCTGGGGGGCATGGGACATATCCCCGGCGTCATCCTGGGGGCCATCCTGTTGACCGTCTTGCCTGAGGCACTGCGTTACATTGGCGATTGGCAGCGGGCAGCCTTGGGGCACGTGGTGGTGGACCCCAATGATCTGCGCATGCTGGTATTTGGCCTGGCCTTGGTCCTGATGATGATCTACCGGCCCGCCGGCATGATCCCGTCCCGACAGCGCAAGCGGGAATTCGCCGCCGAGGATGGGGTGGCCGAGCAGGAACAGGCCAGTCTGTACGATACCAAGGCCTGATCCATGCTTACGGTCCGGAACGTATCGAAACGCTTCGGGGGCCTGGCCGCTCTGGAGGGTGTCAGCCTGGACGTGGAGAAGGGTCACATCTATGGGCTGATCGGCCCCAACGGCGCAGGCAAGACCACCTTGTTCAATTGCATGACCGGCCTGTACGGCGTCACTTCGGGTGAAATCCATCTGGATTCGGCACCCATCCACAATCGCAAGCCCCATCACATCGTGCACCAGGGATTTGCCCGCACATTCCAGAACATTCGGTTGTTTGCCAACATGACGGCCCTGGAAAATGTCATGGTGGGCCGGCACCCGCGCACCCATGCCGGGGTCCTTGGCGCCATCCTGCGCGGCCCCCACACCCGGGCCGAGGAGCGACAGATCCACGATCGCTCGCTGGAACTCATGGACTTCGTCGGACTGGCCCGCAAGGGGCGCACCCTGGCCGGCCACCTTGCCTATGGTGACCAGCGCCGGCTGGAGATTGCCAGAGCCCTGGCCACCGAGCCGAAATTGCTGGCCCTGGACGAACCTGTGGCGGGCATGAATCCCACCGAGCGCCGGCAGATGGCCGACCTGTTCCTGCGCCTGCGGGAAACCGGCATTACCCTGTTGCTCATCGAGCATGACGTCAAGCTGGTCATGGGCCTGTGCGACCGGGTGGCCGTGCTGGATTACGGCCGCAAGATCGCGGAGGGTGCTCCGGAATCCGTACAACGTGATCCTGCCGTGATCGAAGCCTATCTGGGGGGCGCCGAATGAGCCTGCTCGCCGCCCGTCGAGTCAAGGTCGCATATGGTGGCATCCATGCCGTGCGCGGGGTGGACCTGGAGATTGCCGAGGGTGAACTGGTCTGCCTGATCGGCGCCAATGGGGCCGGCAAAAGCAGCTTCCTGAAAGGCGTCATGGGACTGGTGCACGCCCATGGGGAAATTCAATTGGGGGCGCAGCGCATCTCCGGCCTGCCGACCCATGCCATCGCCCGCCTGGGCATTGCCCTGGTACCGGAAGGTCGAGGGGTTTTTGGCCGCCTCAGCGTTCGGGAGAACCTGGAAATGGGCGCCTTCACCCGAAAGGACAAGACGGGCATTCGAGACGATCTGGACAAGGTGTTCGGGCTTTTTCCCCGTCTTGCAGAGCGTAGCCGTCAGGCTGCGGGTACCTTGTCCGGCGGTGAGCAGCAAATGCTTGCCATTGGCCGGGCACTCATGAGCCGGCCACGCCTGCTGCTCTTGGATGAACCCAGCATGGGCCTGGCCCCCTTGATGGTGCACAAGATCTACGCAACCATTGCGGACATTGCTGCACAAGGCGTCACCATATTGCTGGTGGAGCAAAACGCCAACCTTGCCCTGAAAACCAGCCAGAAGGCCTATGTCATGGAAAGCGGCGTGATCCGCCTGCATGGTCCCAGCGCCGAGCTTGCCCAGGATCCGATGGTACGAGCGGCGTATCTGGGGGAATGAACGGACTCGTTGTATTTCCGCGACAAGCTGTGCAATATTTCACTTGGGCGCCGTGTAAATAGTAGTAAGTACTAATATACACAAGTAGCATTCACACCTGTCGCTGTACGTTGTCCCCAACAAATCACCCATCTGGAGCTCATATGAAACTGACCACCATTGCCAGCGCTCTGACCCTGGCCCTGCTGTCCCAAGCCGCCGCCGCCAACCCCGAAGCCACCGCCACCCAGTTGATGGACCCGGCCAAGGTCATCGAGCCCGTCAAGGATCCCAAGGCTGCCGTCCAGGCCATGACCAACCTGATGGACCCGGCCACCATGATGATCATGATGCAGAAGAGCATGGATCCCATGACCTACACCCGCATGGCTCAATCCGGTCTGTCCCCTGACATCCTGAAGTCCTACGCCGGCCTGCTGGATCCCGCCATGTACACCAAGTGGCTGGCCGCTGCCATGGATCCCAACTTCTACACCGCCATGATCAACCCCATGTTGAACCCCAACATGTACATGAAGTGGCTGGCTGCCCCCCTGGATCCCCGCATGCTGCAGATGGCGATGGCTCCCCTGAACCCCAACATGTACATGAACTGGGCCATGGCTCCCCTGAACCCCGCCAACATGAACCTGATGATGGCTCCCCTGAACCCCAACCTGTACACCCAGTGGGCCACCGCTTCTGCCGATCCCAAGACCTACGGCACCTGGGGCGCGTTCATGAACCCCGCCACCTACGGCAACCTGGCCAACCCCTTCGCGGCCTTCATTCCGGCTGCCCCCGCTGCGCCTGCTGCCAAGTAATCCAGCGGACTCAGACAAAAAGCGGAACTTCGGTTCCGCTTTTTTTATTTCAGAGTCGGCTCAGGTTTGCCTGCGCCTGAATTGATAACCCGCACGTTCCGTGAGCACCCGGTCCAGGGGGATATCCCAAGGGTCCACTGGCAAGGACGAACATTTCTGCGCCTCGAAGGCAATGCCCACCAGCTTAGGGCGACGCCAGTGGTGACGCCGTCTGAAATAATCCAGACTGGTGTCGTAATAGCCACCGCCCATGCCCATGCGATAGCCCTTCAGGTCAAAGCCGAGCAAGGGCATGAAAAGCACATCAAGAGCCAATGCCCGTACGCGTTTCAAGCGTGCTCCGTACTCCGGGATGGCGTATCGATTCAGTGTCCAGTGACGGGCCTCACCGCCCATGCGGCCAAACCACAACCGACGTCGCCCCCGGCCTGGCACGATGGGCAGGTAGCAGTGCACCCCCAACCACAAGGCCCTGTTCAAGAGCGGCAGGATATCCAGTTCCCCTTTGGCGGGCATGTAGAACCCGGCGCGGCAGCCTGATCTCAGCAAGCGCTGCGTCATGGCCAGACGCATGACGGCAGAACCGGCCCGGCGGCGCACCGCCATGGGCACATCGCGCCGGGCTCGGCGAAGCGCACGGCGAACATCAGCTTTGGTTTCGGTCGTCATCGGAAGAATTGGCGCTCAAAGGTCCGCGCACAGGAAGGTGGGGGCCCCGCTCGCGCCGTCCAGCCCGCAATCCTGAACCCAAAGGTTCGAGGGGGCCGCAGTGGATCGACATCAGGCACATGGGACAAGCCACGCGCACACCAGCGATCGGTTACCGCAGCCACAAGTTGCGTATCGGTTCAAAGAATACGCAGGCCTCGCGTACGCAGCAGGGTTAGAACAGATTATCTTGCGGTGCCAGGGCTTGATCAAGCAGTCCGTGCAATCGGTCCAGCCGGGCATGGATGGCTTCAGGGTCCAGACCCTGGCTTCGGTTGTCCAGCAGGTCATGGGCAATGTTCAGCGCTGCCATGATGGCAATGCGTTCGATCCCGATGACCTTGCCGCCATCACGAATCTCCCGCATCTTGCGGTCAAGGTATCCCACCGCCCTCAGGAGGCCCTCCCGCTCGTTCTCTGGGCAGGCGATTCGAAACTCGCGCCCCATGATGGCCACGTCCAAGCTGACATTACGGGAATTGGGCATATCAATCCGGGATCTTGTTGAACAGGCTTTCCATACGATCGCGCGCCTCGGCGACACGGTCGGACAGGGCCTTGTTGGTGTTTTCCAGGCCGATGACCTGTTGGCGCAGACGGAGATTTTCACTCCGAAGGGCAAGGTAGCGCTCCAATAGCTGCGCGAGTTTGGCTTCCAACGTGTCGAGTTCTTCCATCATTGTGACACTATAATGGGCCGAAATTTGGCGCGTCAACTGCGCCGTCCCTGATCCTGCGACATTGCACATCCATGAAGCCCAAACACCCCTATCTCCGTCTCCTGGAGTACGTGAAGCCCCACTGGCGCATGTTTGCCTTTGCCATCGCCACCATGGTCATCCTGGCGGTGTCCGAGGCCGGACTTCCCGCCATCATGAAACCCATGCTGGACGGCAGCTTTGTGCAAAAGGACCCGGATATCATCCGCTGGGTGCCCCTGGCCCTGGTGGCCCTGTTCGTGGTGCGCGGCCTGGCCGGTTTCGCCTCGGCTTACGCCATGGCCTATATCGGCAGCCGGGTGGTGGCCGATTTGCGGGGCCAGATGTTCGACAAGCTGCTGGAACAGCCCACCCGGTTCTACGATGACCATCCCCGGGGCAACCTGGTCGCCACGGTGGCCTACAACGTCACCCAACTGACCATGGCCGCCAGTACCGTCCTCACCACGGTGGTCAAGGACATCCTGTCCATCATCGTGCTCATGGGATGGCTGTTCTACCTGAACTGGAAGCTCACCCTGGTGGCCCTGGCCATCACCCCGGTGGTGCTGGTCATCTTCCGGCTGGCTGGACAGCGCCTGCGCTACACCAGCCGCGAGATACAAAAGAACGTCGGCGACCTGACCCAGATTCTGGAAGAGAGCATCGGGGCCCACAAGATCATCAAGATATTCGATGCCCAGTCCTATGAGCGTGCCCGCTTTGACCAGGCCAACCAGCGCGGTCGACGTTTCACCATGAAGCAGACGGCGGCCTCGGAAGCCCATGGCCCCATCGTGCAATTGCTGGCGGCCGTCGCCCTGGCCATCATCGTCTACATGGCGACCCTCCAGGCCAGTGCGGACGAAACCACGGTGGGTGGTTTCATGTCCTTCATGGTGGCCATGCTCCTGCTCTCATCGCCCCTCAAGCGGCTGTCCACGGTCACGGTGCATCTGCAGCGGGGCATTGCCGCCGCCGAGAGCGTGTTTGCCTTGCTGGATCAGGATGTGGAACGGGATACGGGTACCTTGGCCCTGACGCAGGTGCGGGGCGAAATCTGCTTCGAATCCGTGGGGCTGACCTACAGCGGAAAGGAAACACCTGCCCTGGCGGATATCAACCTGGTGATACGTCCGGGAGAAACCGTGGCCTTGGTCGGGGGCTCCGGGGGAGGCAAGACCAGCCTGGTGAACCTGTTGCCCCGCTTCTACGAACCCGGCCAGGGCCGCATCACCCTGGATGGTGTCGAGTTGCGCAATATCCGTCTCGACAACTTGCGCCGGAACATTGCTCTGGTGTCCCAGGAAGTGACACTGTTCAACGACACCGTGGGGGCCAACATTGCCTATGGTCGCCAGGATGAGGTGTCGCCCCAGGCCATCGAAAGGGCGGCAGAGGCCGCCCATGCCCTGGCCTTCATCCGGGAGTTGCCCCAGGGCTTCGACACCCTGGTGGGGGAGAATGGAGTCAAGCTGTCCGGCGGCCAGCGCCAGCGACTCGCCATCGCCCGGGCCTTGCTCAAGGATGCTCCCATCCTGATCCTGGATGAAGCCACCTCAGCCCTGGATACGGAATCCGAGCGCCAGGTCCAGGCCGCCCTGGAGACCCTGATGCAAGGCCGTACCACCCTGGTGATTGCCCACCGGCTTTCCACCGTGGAGAAAGCCGATCGCATCGTGGTGCTGGAACGGGGGCGCATCGTGGAAACGGGCACCCATGCCGAGCTGCTGTCCCGGCCCGGGGCGTACAGCCGTCTGCACGCATTGCAATTCAGCGACCGCGGCATCGAACGGGACGCATGAAACCGCCCCCCGGCTACCGGGGGCGCTTTGCCCCCAGCCCCAGTGGCCCGTTGCATTTTGGATCCCTCGTGGCCGCCTTGGGCAGCTTTCTGGAGGCCAGGGTCCAACAGGGCGCCTGGCTGTTGCGCATGGAGGATGTGGATCCGCCTCGGGTGGTCCCCGGTGCCGCAGACCTGATCCTGATGGCTCTGGAGCGCTATGGCTTCGAATGGGATGGGCCGGTGCTATGGCAAAGCCAGCGGCAGGAGGCCTATGCCGCCGCCCTGGAAGCGCTGGCCCTGGATGGCCGGGTCTTTTACTGTACCTGCAGCCGCAAGCAGGTGTCGGAGCTGGGCCGGCCTGGCGTGGATGGCCCGGTTTACCCGGGGACCTGCCGTCACCGACGCAGGGCTGATTCGGCATCCGCCGCACGATTCAGGGTGCCGGATGAGCGGGTCAGCTTCGACGACTTGGAACAGGGCGTGGTGAGTTGCGACGTTGGGCGCGAATGTGGTGATTTCGTGCTCCGGCGGGCCGATGGCGTCTATAGCTACCAGCTGGCCGTCGTGGTGGACGATGCGTACCAGGGCATCACCCATGTGGTGCGAGGTGCAGACTTGCTTACATCGACGCCCCGTCAGATGCTTCTCCACGCGGCACTGACTCTGCCCACGCCCGTCTACCGGCATCTTCCCATAGTGCTCGACGGCCGTGGCGCCAAACTCTCCAAGCAGACCCGGGCCTCCCCCCTGGACCTGCAACACCCCTTGCCGGCACTGCTCGAGGCGGCCCGCTTCCTCGGCCTGGGGCAGCCCCGGGACGTGGCCTCCGGACCCGAGTTCTGGGCCTGGGCCCTGGTGGCATGGCACGGGCGGCGGGCCAGCATGCTGCGCGGTCAATCGCCTGCCCAGCCATCCGCATCCCCCATGTCGGTTCCATCGGCTAAGATGTAACTATTCCAGGGAGCCTGACATGAGCCACAAACACGCGCATCTGATTCAAGCGATCTTTCAGGACCCGCCCAGCGGCAATATTCACTGGCGGGAGGTCGAGTCGCTCCTGCATCATGTCGGCGCCCAGGTCGAACCCCTGCAGGGCGCTCGCATCCGGGTCCATCTCAACGGTGCCGAAGGTGTCCTGCATCGCCCCCATCACAGCAACGTGCTCAACCGCCAGGACATCAAGCACCTGCGGGAATTCCTGGCCCACGCCCGCATCACCCCGTCGTTGTACGAGGCAAGCCGCTGAGCCCGGCTACAACATCCTGGTATGTATACATGCTCAGGTGCGGCGACGGCTCCCTCTACACGGGCATTACCACGGACTTGGTGCGTCGGCTGGCCGAACATCGCGGGCAGGCCCCGGGGGGTGCGCGCTATACCCGGGGCCGCCTGCCCGTGGAATTGGTCTATTGGGAGTCCGCTTCAGGTCGCGCCCAGGCCAGCCAGCGGGAGCGCGTCCTCAAGCGCCTGAAACGTGAAGAGAAGCTGGCCTTGCTGGCAACGCATCGGAACGGCACAGGCCTGCCAGGATCGGAGCGGCAGCATGTGCCAATCGACCTGTCGCGTCCGCCTGCCCCCGAGACGACGAGCGTTCCTGGGAGCGGTCAAACGAAGCGGATATCACGGAGCTGATATAATCCCTCAATCGCCGCCCGAACCCTTGAGGCGGCTCTCCATCCCGGAACCATGAGCACGAATCTCCCCGCCGACCTGATGCGCGATGTTCAGCGCCGCCGCACCTTCGCCATCATTTCCCACCCCGACGCAGGCAAGACCACCCTGACCGAAAAACTGTTGTTGTTCGGAGGCGCCATCCAGATGGCGGGCACGGTAAAGGCGCGCAAGAGCAGTCGCCACGCCACTTCGGACTGGATGGAAGTGGAGAAGCAGCGGGGGATTTCGGTGACCAGCTCGGTCATGCAGTTCGACTATGCCGGTCATACCATCAACCTGCTGGATACCCCGGGGCACCAGGATTTTTCCGAGGACACCTACCGGGTCCTCACAGCGGTGGACGCGGCGGTCATGGTGATCGACGCCGCCAAGGGCGTGGAGGCCCAGACCATCAAGTTGCTGGAGGTCTGCCGCCTGCGCAACACTCCCATCATCACCTTCGTCAACAAACTGGACCGCGAGGTAAAGCCGCCCGTGGAGTTGCTGGAGGAAATCGAATCCGTGCTGGGTATCGATTGTGCGCCTGTTACATGGCCCATCGGCATGGGCAAGGCATTTCGGGGTGTTTACCATCTGCTGCATGACCAGACCATGTTGTTCACGCCAGGGGAGGAGCATGCCGATGGCGCCACCGAGCTGATCGAGGGCATCGCCAACCCCAGGCTGGACGCCATGTTCTCCATGGAAATGGCCGCTACCCGGGAGGATGTGGAGCTGATTCAGTCTGCCAGTCATCCCTTTGACATCACCGCCTTCCTGGCGGGCACCCAGACCCCGGTCTTCTTTGGTTCCGGCATCAACAACTTCGGCGTTCGGGAGATCCTTCAGGCTCTTGTGGAATGGGCACCTCCGCCTCAGCCCCGAGATGCGGGAAAGCGCATGGTGGAACCCGCCGAGTCACCCTTTTCCGGCTTTGTCTTCAAGATCCAGGCCAACATGGATCCCAAGCACCGGGATCGCATCGCCTTCTTCCGGGTATGTTCCGGCCGCTATACCCCCGGTATGAAGGTCCAGCACCAGCGCATGGGTCGCGAGATGAAACTGGCCAACGCCCTCACCTTCATGGCCAACGAGCGAGTGCAAATGGAAGATGCCGTAGCGGGCGACATCATCGGCATCCACAACCACGGCCAACTCCAGATCGGCGACACCCTGACCGAAGGCGAGGCACTGGGCTTCAAGGGCATCCCCTACTTTGCACCGGAAATGTTCCGTACCGCACGGGCCCGGGACCCCCTCAAGTCCAAGCAGCTTCAGAAGGGACTCAAGGAATTGGGAGAAGAAGGTGCCATACAGGTCTTTGAAACCCTCACGGGCAGTCTGCTCCTGGGGGCCGTAGGCCAACTCCAGTTCGAGGTGGTGGCCCAGCGCCTGCAAACCGAATACAGGGTGGATGCCCTGTACGAAGGCGCCGACATCTACACCGCCCGGTGGCTCTCCTTTCCGGATGCTGCCACCCAGCGTCAGTTCGAAAAGGAACAGACCATGCGCGTAGGGCACGACGTGGACGGCAACCCGGTCTATCTGGCCACCAACCGATACAATCTGGAACTGCTCATGGAAAAGTGGCCAAAAATACGCTTCCATGCCACCCGGGAGCACGGCCAACGGTTCGAATAGTGGGGTCCGGGGGGCTTTTCCCCCTCGGTGCATCAATCCAGGGTTTTGTATTCCACTGCGACGATATCGAGCACCCGCCAGCCGCCAGGGGAATGGAAGCGAACCTGATCGCCTTCTTCGGCCCGCAACAGAGCCCGGGCCAGGGGAGACACCCAGGAAATCCGCCCGGCCCCAGGATCCGCCTCATCCACGCCCACGATGCTGTACGTGGCCTCAAGACCCTGGTCATCCAGGACAGTCACGGTGGCCCCGAAAAATACCCGGTTCGTCTGGTCCTGACGCAAAGGGTCCACCACTTCGGAGTTGTCCAGGCACTTGGTCAGAAAGCGGATGCGTCGATCAATTTCGCGCAGTCGCTTCTTGCCATAGATGTAGTCCCCGTTTTCGGAGCGGTCTCCATTGCCCGCCGCCCAGGACACCACATTCACCACCTGAGGGCGCTCCACGCGCACCAGATGATTCAATTCCGCCAACAAACGGGCATGACCCGCCGGTGTGATGTAATTCTTGCCGCCGGGCGGAAGGGGCGTGACCTCAAGTTCCCCGTCATCCGCCCCATCCCCCGCAGTATCGTTGGGAGCGAAGGCCTTGCTCATAGATCGCTTACGGGCGGCCTTCCGTCGTACACCAGGCTCTCGCGACGATCCAGGTAGAAATCACGGGTAAATTCGTATTCATCCAGTGCCGCCGCCTCAACCGCTTCAACGGCATCCAGCAGATCGGCTCTTCGGCTCACGACCCGTGTCACCACAGACACATTCCGCGCCGGGACGGACTCGACTTCATTCAATAGATCGGTATGGACGGCATCCACCACCAGACCGGCGCCGTCACGTACGTTGCTGGGGCCAAAGAACGGCAACACCACGTAGGGACCCGAACCCACGCCCCAGCGCCCGAGGGTCTGGCCGAAATCCTCGTTGTTCTTGGTCAGGCCCATTTCGCTGGCAATGTCCACCAGGCCAAACAGACCAAACACACTGTTGAAACTGATGCGCAGAAAATCCGTCACCGCAGCTTCCAGCTTGAACTGGAGCACATCGTTGACCAACACCGTCACATCATTGAGATTGGAAAAGAAATTCCGTACACCCGATTGCACCGGGGTTGGAATGGTCTCCCGATAGGCCGTGGCCACGGGCTTCAGGGCCGCCTCATCCACAGTCTTGTTGAACGAGTACACGGCACGGTTCATGGGCTCGAACGGGTCCCGCGGGTCGCCCTGTGACGCGCAACCCACCATCAACGTTGCCCCAAGGAGAGCAACCAGACCAGACCGAACAAGGAACATGAACACCCCGTTTATCAGAATTTCCTGAATTTTACACCCAATGACTCAAGCCAGCAGACGGTGGGGGCATATGCGCAACAAATCCACCATAAAGGGCTTTACAAGCCAGAAATTCATCATTAGAATTCGCCGCTCTTTGGGGGTATAGCTCAGCTGGGAGAGCGCTTGCATGGCATGCAAGAGGTCAGC
>DYHB01000168.1 GCA_020724415.1 Thiobacillus sp. | reverse complement strand
AGGCCGATGCCATGCCAGGGCGCCTGCAGGATCAGATCGAAGGTGGCCTGCCACAACATCAGGCGGGAGCTGTCCCCGTGCTCCAAAGTCAGCGCCAGGCGCTGGGCGACATCCTGACTGCCGGGAAACAGGAACTGCGCGGCGAGATAGGCCAGGCCGGTCACGCCCAGCCACTGCCAGGCGGCGGCCCGATGGCCGGCCACACGGCGCGTGTGCCAGAAGATCAGCGGAAGCAGGAGCAGGGCGGCGAGCGCCGCCCCGCGCGAGGCCGCGAGGAAAAAGGCCAGGGCGAGGGCGCCGAGGACCAAAAGGGCGGCCAGGCGCCAGGGCGTGCCCTGCGGCCGGCCCGACAGATACCAGGCCGTCAGCGGCAGCCAGAACAGGTTGAGCCCGGCGGCATAGAGATTGGGGTCGGTGAAAGGCCCGTCGATCTTGCCGGCGTACTGCCGGGCCGGGTCTTCCAGCAGGCCCCACATGGCCAGTGCGGTAGCCAAGAGCCAAAGCCAGCGCGACCAAGTCGCCCCGTGAGCATTGGCAAATGCCCCGCGCCGCCAAACAAGGAAGATCATGGCAAACAACAGCAATGACCAAGTCAGGGGCGCCCCCATGGCGGGCGCCTCTTTGATCCATTGCGAAACGATGATCCATCCCAGCCAAAGGATGAGCAGCAAATCCCACCGATCGAACGGTAATCTTCGGCCCAACACACGCGCCAGGCTGGCGGCCCCATACAGTGACACAATCAGGCCAACGAAAAAGACGGCGGGCTGTAAGAAGCTGAGTGCTGAGATTAAGCCGGTAAGCATCAAGGGCAGATTGGGAGCTAATTAATAGCGCATAGGCTGTGGTTATCCAAGATGCTTTGCACTGTATAGCAGCTTACTTTGCGGGGGCAGCGCGGCTCAGCTGCACTAATTCCCGAATGGCCGGGTGTTCGTGGGCAGCCTGGCCAAGCCCGCGCAGGAAGGTGGGCAAATATTCAGGATAAGCGCGCATGGCGAGCATCAGCTGTGTTCGCGCCTCATCCTGTTTGCCAATTAGGCTCAGCAACAAAGCCTGCCGATAAACATAACCTGGTGCTGCCATGCTATGCATGGCCTGAGTATTGAAGTGCAGCATCATCGGCCAATCCTGCGGCCTTTCCAGATTGACTGGCAACAAGGCGAAGAAGATGTCGATCTGGGGTTGAAAAACAAGTCCCCGTTGCGCATCGCTTAAATAAGCGATCAGATCCTGACGGTCTGCCTGCCCAGGCCCTTGGGGGCGGTGTTGGTAGGCCTGCTCCAGGCTGTGGTAAGCGTGCAGCCACAAGCCTAACAGAACAATGCCCACCATAATGGAGAGACCTGAAGTGGCACGAAGCCACCGCGCGCGCAAGCTGGGCTGCAGAGAGGAATGATCGACCAGGGCAAGAAGAACGGCGGCAGGACCCCAGAAATGGGCATACCAGAGGGGAAATTCAAGCAGGCTGTGGATGCCAAGGATGGCAAGAAGCGACCACAGCCACCACCGCTCGGTGGAGAATTGCAATTTCATGTTGCGGTAGAGCCAATAGGCACCGCCCAGAACGAGTACTATGCCGCCCACGCCGAATTCGGCAGTCAGATGCAGCGGCAGGTTGTGGGCGTGGCTGAAAGGTTGTCCCTGCAAGGCGCTCACGGGGTGGCTCGCCACCAGCAGGAAGTTCTCCCAAGCGAAGTTCTGGTAGCCGATACCAAGCCAGGGTGAGTGGCTGAACATCGACCAGGCGTTGGCCCATATTGCCAGCCTGGCCTCCAGGCCCGTGGCAGAGGCGAGACGCGCGTTGGGGGTGGCAAGGCCGGCCCCAACAGACAGGATTTCCTGGACCAGGAAAAAGAGGGGCAGACAAAGCAGACTGCCATAGACCAGCCGGCGGCTCGCGGTATCGCGCTGATTCCGGTTCAGGACCAAGGCCAGGATAGCCATGGCGCCCAGATAGAGCCAACTGCTCTTGGAGGATGACAAGGCCAGGCCGGTTAGCAGGCCGAGCGCCAAAAGGACTCCAAGCGCCCAGGGCAGGCGGCGGTTGGCCAGCAGATAGAGCAAAGAGGCAAGGGCGAGCGCCTGATGGTCGGCGAACTGATTCGACTGGGACAGATTGCCGTAAGCGGCCAGGCCCGGGGCCTTGTTGGTGACGACGGCATCGAGGACGCTGTGGATTTGCCAGGTCTGGAGCATGGCGGCCAAGGTATTGAGGCAGCCGCCAATGAGCAGAGCCCAGGCAAGCAGGAGCGACAGAGAGCCAAGGCCGAGGTGCTCGCGCAGCGATCGGGCCGACAGCATCAGCAGCATGCCCCAAGTCAGGTAGATGAGGGCGAAAAAGGCCTGGCTCGGGTACCGAATCAAGTCCAGTGCCGCTTGAACAATCAGCAGAAGGATCAAAATCAACGGCAACAGGATGGCGCCGGGTATTTTCTGTTCGCTGACATCGCCTTTGACGGTGAGCGGCAGCAGGGCCAGCAGGCCCAAGGCGCCGGCCAGCCACTCGTTGTAGAAACTTGGGATTGGTGGCAGATGGTTGGGCGCGAGAAAGGGCAGGCTAAACAGGCCGGCAAGGCCGAGCAGTCCAAGTAATTCGAAGGGCTTGAGTCGATTCATGTTTTGTTGGGTAAAAAAAACCGCCCCGAAGGGCGGTTTGATCGAAAGCCTTATACCATTATTGTTGGCAGGCCGTGGGGCGGTAATCAGGCTCAAGGGTGCCGCCATTACAGGCCCAAGTCTTGCCGCCATCGTTAGTCTGCAGCTGCACGGTATCGCCGGCGATGACGGAGGCAACGCCGGTGGTTTTCATCGTCGCTTGCAGGATAAGCTGCGAGGCGGTCGGGGTGCCCGAAATACCGATGCTGGCGACGTACTTGCCGGTCGTGGTGGCCGTGCTGGGCACGGTGTAGCTGGCCAGGGTCCCGTTGTTCTGGAAGGATTCGGCGGCGCTGGCCTTGAGACCGTCGAGCAGGATGAAGGCCTCGGAGGCTTGGGCGCGGGCGGTGTAGCTCTGGTAGGCCGGAATGGCGACGGCGGCGAGGATGCCGATGATGGCCACCACGATCAAAAGTTCGATCAGGGTGAAGCCGGCTTGGACTTTGCGCATGGCTTGCATAGTGGATCTCCTAAAAATTAAGCGGGTGACCGCTTGGTGCGGCCTGTTAGATGCAGCCAGAAACGTGCCAGCTTCGATGGGCACAATAAAATCATAGGGTTATGCCGGTTTCGGGGTGGGGGTTCTCTTGAGGACTGACAATTTGCGTCACTTCCACCGACCGGGCGCGTCAATCCCGGCCGATTACAATCACGCCATGACCCCCGCGCCGTCTCCCCTGATTGCCGCCCTCAACCCCCGCACCAACGCCGTGGTCGAGGCCTGCGCCGGCAGCGGCAAG
>DYHB01000167.1 GCA_020724415.1 Thiobacillus sp. | reverse complement strand
GCTTCAGCCGGCCGCTTTTCCCAGCCACAGACCGTTGGCGGGCTGAAGCCCGCCCCACCGATCTTGGCCATGGCTCAAATCTTCGCTACGTCACCGTGGGGCCGGGTTCAGCCGGCCGCTTTTCTCAGCCATAGACCGTTGGCGGACTGAAGCCCGCCCTACAAAACCTGGTAGGGCCGGGGTTCTCATCCATACAGCTTTGGCGGGCTGAAGCCCGCCCCACCAATCTTGGCCATGGCACAAATCTGCGCCACGCCCCCGTAGGGCCGGGTTCAGCCGGCCGCTTTTCCCGGCCAACCACCGTTGGCGGGCTGAAGCCCGCCCCACCAAACCTTGAAGCCCGCCCCACCGAACCTTCAAGCCCGCTCTACCGAACCTCGGCTGACATGGCGGGGCGGACGTCCTGGTCATGTTCACTGGTCGATGTCCGGTAGGCCGTTCAAGTCCGGGGCCAGGCGCAGCAGGGCAGCCCTGCCTTCCTTTAGGCGTTTGCGCCAGCCTGGGCCACGACTGTTGGCATCGGTCCATGCGGTCATCAGCTCGGCTTCGCGGCCTGTTTCCATGAAATAGCTGATCAATGCCGCCGCCTGCAGCAGGTCCTTGGTGGCCTTGGTGCGCAGCGCGACCGGCCGCTCGCCATAGACAATCAGCTTGTGTACGGCAAATCGCTCGGGCGCCGGCAGATTGACGGTGCAGGCGCCATCCCGGCTTAGCACACAGCCCTGGAGTGTGCCTTCCAGAGAAAACTCCATGAATTTCAGAGGCTCCAGGGCGATGTTGAGGTTGGCTACCCGAACAGGCGTGTCATCCCGGTGAGTGCTGGTGACAAAATCAACCCTCAGCTCCGGGTCTTGCGGATTGCGGTACTGGGCGCCCTTCTTTCCGCCTAATTGCGTGATAGGCAACAGGCCCATTTCCAACGATTCCAATGCCGAGTGGACATCCATGTGCACATCCGTGGGCAAAGCGAGGGAAATGTTTTTACCTGCATGGGCAAAATCCACGTCCAGCGTCCGACCGCCATCGCTCCAACGAACGCCAAGCATGTTGCCGTAGGCCAGAAACGCGTGAGTGCCAATCAGTATGCCGCCAGCGCGAAACAAGCCGTAATCGGCCAGGCGCTTAATCAACTTGAAGTGCTTGGGCAAGGTGGCGGCGCATCCCAAAGCCATGGCCGCATTGGCTTGCGGAATCAGGGTGCCAGGTTGTGCTGCAAAGCGCGCCACCAGGCTTTGGACGCGGTCGGTATTCGGCCCAATGTAGACCATCCGGCCGGTACCATCGATGTCACGGTAGCCAAAGTACCAATATTCCCGCCCCTTCAAACAACGTTTATGGAAGGCCCCCGATAAGCCTGCCAGCGAGTGATGGACCTCCAAGGTCTGCACTTGATCGGCGAGTTCGGCATAGGCCGTTTGTGCACCCAGGGATAAGGCGTGGAATCGCATCTACCGGCCTTTCTGTGGTTACTATACAAGCAATATGATTGTATAGTAACTCATCAGCGATTCACTCGTGTCGCGAAATCCCGCCCCAACAAGCCAATCTCGGCCATGGCGCAACTCTGTGCCACGCCCCCGGTGGGGCCGGCTTCAGCCGGCCGCTTTTCCCAGCCACAGACCGTTGGCGGGCTGAAGCCCGCCCTACAAAACCTGGGGGGGGCCGGGGTCTAATCCATACAGCTTTGGCGGGCTGAAGCCCGCCCTACAAAACCTGGTGGGGCCGGGGTCTAATCCATACAGCTTTGGCGGGCTGAAGCCCGCCCCACCGATCTTGGCCTTGGCTCGGATCTGCGCTACGTCACCGTGGGGCCGGGTTCAGCCGGCCGCTTTTCCCTGCCAAGCACCGTTGGCGGGCTGAAGCCCGCGCTACCAAACCTGGTGGGGCCGGGGTTCTCATCCATGCAGCTTTGGCGGGCTGAAGCCCGCCCCACCAAACCTTCAAGCCCGCTCCTACGCCACCGGGCGCGATCACCCGGTGGGTGCGCCTGATCCCATGTGGCAAATCCCGCAACCACAGGGCTTCAGAGGCCACAATACATACACAACGGCGGTATCCGGGATGATTTCGATGCCCGGCACATGTGGAATATTGGCGTCTCTTGTACTAACATAACGGCAATCGTACATACACCCGGAGACGGTCATGACTCGCCCAGTTGCCAGCACACGTACAGCTCGACTCGGGCTGCGCGCCACCCCCGAACAGGAAACCGTGCTGCGCCGCGCCGCCGAAGTCGCGCACAAGTCGCTGACCGAATTCATCCTGGATGCCGCCTATCAGGCCGCCCAGCAAACCCTTTTGGACCAGCGCCTGTTCATGGTATCCGGCAGTCAATACCAAGTCCTGCTGGACATGCTGGATAGGCCGGAATCCGATAACCCCGGTTTGACTGATCTATTTTCCAAGCCCCCCATTTGGTCTGATAAGTGAGCCTGACGGCCCCCCTGCCCGTTGGCCCCGCCCATCGCCTGGAGGCGTTCGACTGCGGAAAACCCATGCTCAATCATTGGCTGATGCGCCATGCCCGGCAATCCCAGGCAAGCGGATCGGCACGAACATTTGTCAGTTGCGATGAAGATCGGGTTGCCGGCTATTACAGCCTGACCGTCGGCCAAATTGACACGCTGGAGGCCCCTGAGCGCGTCCGTCGCGGCATGGGCCAATACCCAATACCCCTTATCATCCTGGCCAGACTGGCGGTCGATTTGGATTATCAGGGACGCGGCCTGGGCTACAGTCTATTGCAGGACGCACTAAAACGCGCCCTGACCGTCGCGCAGCAGACGGGGATACGGGCCGTCCTCACGCATCCTATCGATTCCCAGGCAGAAGCGTTCTACCGCCGCTATGGCTTCGAGTCCATGCCGGAAAACAACCGGCAATTAATCGTACTGCTCAAAGATGCAAGACGTTTGGTCAGGGCGTAAAGCCGCGACCCCGGATACTTCAATGGCGCTTTCAATTCATCCGGAGCCCACCAATCTCAGACTTGCCCAAATCTACGCCACGCCGCCGTGGGGCCGGGTTTAGCCGGCCGCTTTTCCCGGCCAACCACCGTTGGCGGGCTGAAGCCCGCCCCACCGATCTTGGCCATGCCACAAATCTGCGCTACGTCACCGTAGGGCCGGGTTCAGCCGGCCGGTTTTCTCAGCCATAGACCGTTGGCGGGCTGAAGCCCGCCCCACCGGTCTTGGCCATGCCACAAATCTGCGCCACGTCACCGTAGGGCCGGGTTTAGCCGGCCGCTTTTCTCAGCCATAGACCGTTGGCGGGCTGAAGCCCGCCCCACCGATCTTGGCCATGGCGCAAATCTGCGCCACGTCGCCGTGGGGCCGGGTTTAGCCGGCCGCTTTTCCAAGCCAAACACCGTTGGCGGGCTGAAGCCCGCCCCACCAAACCCT
>DYHB01000166.1 GCA_020724415.1 Thiobacillus sp. | reverse complement strand
AGTGGGAGCCCATCGAGGACAGGTATTTCCGCAGTGTCGGGCCGCTAACGCCGCACGAGGCCCAGGCCGTCGTCAACGACGCCAGGGACTACTACGGGTGTCACGTGCGCCTGGTCTATGATGTTGTCGAGCAGGGCGTGGCAGCCACTACCGTGCAGCCGCCGTCGTCGCCATCAACAACTGACCTGGCCGCCACGAGTACCACGCTCATGCAACTCAAAGAGCAGGCTGAAGGCATGATTCGGGATCTGGCCACCGTTCGGAACATGACGGGCAACTGGATCGAGATCGGGGCGCCCATCCAGGCCCTGAAGGACTGCGCGAACCATTTCCGCGGTGCAGCCAGTGCCCTGTCGCACTGGCAGAACCTGTGTGCAGAGCACAAGCGGTGGATGGGTGGCAAGGGATGACCTACCTGTTTGAGGTCCACTTCCTGGACAGTATTGGCGACCTGAAAGTCAAAGAGGTCGAGTCCGAACCGGTACCTGAAAGAACGGGTAAGGTCAAGGGGCGGGAAGAGTGATGATGCTGAACTCCCCGTTTCCCGGCACATCGAATACACCGGGCGGTGGGCCAAAACAGATGCAACGAAAAGAGCTACCTGCAGTCCGGCCCGGACAGGTGCGGGTACTGACGGAGCCTACCAGGACGCCCGAAGGGTGCATGGTCGCTTCGGGCGCCACGGTACGCATCGTGCGGCGCATGGCGGGCCCCTGGTGGCAGGTTGAGGGTGGTAACGGCGAGACGGCCCTGCTGCCGGAAGAAGCACTGCTGAAGGCCAGGTTGCTGGCGAGATGACCGGAGGGGGGTCGCTGTCGATGGACGCCCAACTGCGGACCAAGAAGGCCGAGGCGTTTGAATTGTTCGCCGCAGGAAGGTCGCCTCAAGAGGTGTGGCGCGAACTGAAACTGCACCATTCCACGGTGTCCAACTGGCACCGGGAATGGGAGCGACAGCAAATGGTTGACCGGGGTCTGCTGCCGCCAACCAGTGCCGGCGCCGACCTGGATGCCAGCATCAAACAGGCGGCAGCCGCCGCGGAACTATCCCCACATTCCCTGGCGCTACGCCCCACTTCGCCGGCCGGGCTCACCAGGCAGGCAGAGGGGCCGCAATTCGTGCCCGGCAGCATCTGGCGCGCGAGGATCAACGGCTGCGAGGCCTACGGTGCATTCGCCGAGATCATGGACGGCGAAGGTAAGGTTATCGGCAAGGGCCTGATCCACCGGTCCAAGATGTTTGCAGCGGACTGCACCCCGCGTCGCCGGTGGCTGCCGGAAGAATTCATCCGCCCCGGGATGTGGCAGGACGTACGGATCCTGGACGCCCGCAATCCCCTGAAGCTCGAGCTTTCCACCGCGGGGCTCCTGGACGTCGACCGGGAAGAGCTTCCGTTCGACCAACCCCCGGCGGTTTCTACTGACGAGGACTCGGAATGGAGTGGCCCGTCAGACGGTGCGGCACCAGGGGGCAGGGCCTCCGGGCCAGAACGCGCGCCGACCTCTGACGACCAACTCCCGAAACCCAAGGTCAGGCATGATCTGGTACGGGTGATGGGCGAGCACACGGCTCCCGTCGCCATCAAGGCTCTCGAAATGGCACTCACCGTTTTGGCCGAGGTTGATCCAGCCATTCGCGTCCACGTCTACATCGAAATCAGACGCACGCCGCTGTGAGGGGGCCTCCAGGTGGCACTGACGATCCTTCTCCGAGAAAACCTGTTCGTTCCCTCCCCGGGCGCCTACCGGCGCCAGTTGTTGGAACTGGCCATTTTCCGCCGCCAGGGCCGCGTCCCAACCGGCGAGCGCCGGACCGTGCACTTCTACCGAAACCGCCCCGAGGCCGTGGTATTACCCCGCGGCCTCCTGTCGCGGGTGCAGGCCATCGCCCCCGTCCGCGTGATCGACCGGCGTCTGACCCTGCCACCCATCGACTTCGGATGGCGCGGCCAACTCCGGCCGGAGCAGATCGAGGCGGCCCGGGTGCTGGCCCGGGCTGGTGAAGGGATGCTGGTGGGTATGCCCGCCAGCGGTAAGACAAACGTGGGACTGGCTCTGGCCGCCGTCTGGCGTCAACCAACCCTCTGGTTGGTGCGCAGCAAAGCGCTGGCGGAGCAGGCCTTGGAAAGGGCCCGTTCCCTCTTCAACCTCCCGGCCAAGGCCTTCGGGTACGTTGGGGAGGGGGAAGAGGATTGGGGCACCCACTTGACAGTGGGGATGGCCCAGAGCTTCGCCAAACGGCGTTACCCGGGCGTCACACAGCGATTCGGGGCTGTGATCATCGACGAATGCCATCACCTCCCAGCGATCACCATGGCGAGAGCCGTAAGCCAATTCCCGGCCCGGCACAGGTTGGGCCTGACCGCAACCCCGGACAGGACGGACGGACTGGGCCCGCTGGCCACCGCCATCCTGGGATCCACGGTTGGCGTGATCAGCGCCAGGGCCCTGCTGGACGCCGGCCGCATCGTCCTGCCCACCGTGCGCGTTGTACCTACAGCATTAAGGTACTGGGGCCGCGGCGATTGGGCATACCTGCAGCGGGCCCGGGCCGCGGATGTGCGCCGGAACCTGCTGGTCTGCACCCTGGCCGCCGGGGCGTTGCGTGCCGGCCGCCCGGTGATGGTGCTTGTCGAACTGATCCCCCATGCCCGGTTGTTGGCCGCGGCACTTACCCGCCGGTTTGGGGTGCCCGCTGTGGCCGTCGTCGGTCCTACGTCGGGCCGCCACCGGCGGCGCGCGTTCCAGGCCGTCCAGGAGGGCAGGGTGGTAATGGTGGCCACTAGGTTGGCTGATGAGGGATTAGACCTACCCGCTGTGGAATGCCTGGTGCTGGCGGCGCCCGGGCGGTCTGCGCCCAGGCTGGCCCAACAGGTCGGACGCATCGTGCGCAAGGCGCGCGGCAAGACCGGCGCCATCGTTTACGACCTGGCCGACGTGCACGTGCCCAGTCTCTTGGAGCAGCTCGAAGAGCGCCTAGCGGCGTACCGGTCCCTGTGGGGGGACCTGGGGGTCAGGGTGGAGCGAGAGGCAACAAGGTAGGGGGCAGTCAGGTTGCCCCCTACCGTTGAGTGTGGAGGTGCCGACCATTTCCCGTGGTAAGGCTGAGTGGTTCCGCAAGCATCCCAAGGTGGCTGCCCGCCTGACGGCAGACGAAAAGCAGCGGCTGGACAGCCTGCTGCGTTCGCGCGGTCAGAGCCTGACCGAATGGGTTCGGGCAATGATTGCAGAGTGCGCGGCGGAAAGATTGCCAGAAAGCCAAGGGGATGTGAAAAAGATCATCCCCGTACCAGCCGCCGATCTGGCCCAAAAGGTCCTGGAGTGCGAGGGGGATCGGCTGCTGCGGGCCGCCAAAAAGATCACCGATCCGGTTCTCCGTTCGGAGCGGCGCAAAGAGGCCGCCAAGTACCAGGACG
>DYHB01000165.1 GCA_020724415.1 Thiobacillus sp. | reverse complement strand
CGGCTTCCACGGCGCCGCTTCGATTCGGCTGCTGGATCGTCGGAGACGCCACCGGAGCGGCAAAAAGGCCAAACCCCGAGGTTGGAGCCCTGCGCTTACTGGCCATCCCGATCCATCTCCCTGATGGCGTTCAGTACTTCCTGGGGTGCAAACGAGGCGATCCGAGCCAGCACGGCAGCCCGGGCGCCCCGGGCGCTCTCCTTGGCGATACTCTCCCGCTCCGCCTGCATCTCCTGCTGCAGCAAGGGGCGGATCCCGGCCATGTGGAGCTCGCCCCAATCATAGAGTTGCTGATCCTGCGGGCGCTGCTGATCGTCCATAGCGTGTTGAAAGGTCGCAAGCTCCAGGTACCAGGTCAGTTGTTCCGCCGGCGTCAGGACATCCGCCTGATCTGGCCTGCGGGCCCAATAGGCCCGACAGCGTTGGTAGATTCCCGGGGTCACCACGGCCCGGACCGCAATCACGTCAGCCGTGTAGGGCTGCCCGGGTTTGCGCCGGCCACGGCCGTCCTCATCGCCGCCTGGCGGGGGCGCACCTACGCCCATCATGTCCCCGCCGAACTGGCCCAGATCGCCGCCCAGGCCCCCCAGAGGATCGTCCGGGTCGAAGTCGACGCCCGGATCGTCCGGGAAGTCTCCCCGGGATCCCACACCGCCCAGGGGCTGTTCCAACGGATCCCCCCCCGGATCCGGCTGGCGATCCCTGTCCTTGGGTGCCAATCGGGCCCACCTCCACCATGAGCGTAGCGGAGGAGAGGGGAGATCGCGGTAACTGCCGTTACCATGGTCACGGTAACGGTAACGGGGCAGCGGGTAGACAGGCAAAATGGAGAGGGTAGCGTGACCGTGACCACGTTACCCTGAAGAGGAATTCTGTGGAGCCCAGGCGGGAGGGGAACTCCATGGGTCTGACTGCAGCCGAGAAACAAAGGCGGTATCGAGAGCGCCAAAAATTGAATAAGGCGCAGGGGGTGTTACCCGATGCGCCTACCGGAGCGTTACCGTCACCCGCCCCAAGGGTGGCCGCTGATGCTATCGAAAGGCTGGTGGACGCAGGGACCGCGGCCCGGGCTTCCAGTCCGTCGACGGATGAATTGTGGGCCGCCTTCGAGGCCGGCGTGGCGGCCCGGATCTTCTGCGAGATCGCCCAGGGCATGACGGGCGCCGAAGACCTGTTGATCGACTGGCTCGATAGCCAGCCCGCAGGTTTGTGGCTATTCCATCAGTTCCTGACCGAGCGGGGCCTCTGGGGTCATTTCGAATCCTGGTCTTCGTCTCGGTCAGAATCGCGGGCCGTGTAGCGGTGTCTGGGTTGCCGCTGGCCGGATTCCAGGATGTGTTGCCGGACGTTAATCTGCTCCACCACATCTGCGAACCAGTCGCTGGCCTGAAAATATGGGTCGGCCTCTTCCCTCCTCCTATTTCGGGACGATGGATCGGCCAGTTTGCCTGCGGAGCTATGGATGCGCTCACCCTCGGCGAAAAGGACCTTCTGGGCCAACTCCGCCACTTCCATCGGAATGATCTTCTTGACCGCCCCCTGGGATTCTGGCAGGCGCTCCGCTTTGCAGCGTACAATCATAGCCCGTAACCAATCCGTGAACCCCAAACCTGCGGTGGCCAGAACATCGTCCAGATCTCTTTTCACAGCGGGCGCCAGCATGGCGCCCACATGTTTGTAGTCATACTTCCGAGGTTTGCGGCGCCGCCGGCTCGACATAGATCCACCCCTGAATTTTTACAAAGCAGCTTTTGTAAAAATTGCTCTCTCTCTATAATCGCTCACCGCAGACCTTCGGCGGTCGTGTGCCGCTCCACCCTGACCCCCAGGTCCCCCCACAAGGATCGGTATGCCCGAAGGCGCTCCTGTGCCTGCTCAAAGAGGCTGGGCACGTGCACGTCGGCCAAATCGTAGACGAGGGCACCTGTCTTACCCCGCGCCTTACGGACAATCCGGCCCACCTGCTGCGCCAGGCGGGAAGCGGATTTGCCTGCCGCCGCGAGCACCAAGCATTCTACGGCCGGCAGGTCGAGGCCCTCGTCTGCCACCTTCGTCGCCACCATCACCGCCCGGCCCTCCTGGACGGCCTGAAACGCCCGGTCACGATGGCGGGGCGGTGTCGGCCCCAGCACGGCCACAGCCGGCACCCCAAACCGCCGCGTCAGTGCGGCGGCCAGCAAACGGGCGTGAGGTACCAGTTCGGCCAACACCATCACCGGTCGCCCGGCCCGGAGCGCGCCGGCTGCCAGGGTGCAGATTATGAGGTTGCGGCGGGCATCCGCGGCCCGGGCCCGCTGCAGGTAGGCCCAGTCGCCGCGGCCATGATAGCGGAAGCTGGTGGGCACGATGCGCACCGTTGGGATCACGATTCGTCCCGCTTTCAGCAGGGCCTTGGGGCTGATGGTCCCCACCGTTGGCCCCAGGATGGCCGTGGCCAGCGGGGCCAGTCCGTCGGATCGGTCTGGGGTCGCGGTCAAGCCGATCCTGTATCGGGCCGGGAACTGGCTTAGCACCCTGGCCAGGGTCAGCGCTGGGAGGTGATGCGCCTCATCGAGTACCACGGTCCCGAACCGTTGCGGGGCCCCGTGGTACCTGCGCTTGGCGAAGGACTGGATCATGCCCACGGTCAGATGGGTCCCCCAGTCCTCTTCCCCCTCCCCGACGTACCCGAAGGCCCGGACCGGGAGGTTGAACAGGCTGCGGGCCCGCTCAAGGGCTTGTTTGGCCAAGGGTTTAGTGTGGACCAGCCACAGGCAAGGCTGCCGCCATGCGGCCACAAGGCCCAGGCCGCAATTTGTCTTACCCGACCCTGGCATGCCCACCAGCATTCCTTCGCCCGCCCGGGCCAGCACCCTGGCCGCCTCCGCCTGCTCCGGGCGGAGCTGGCCCCGCCAGCCGAAGTCAATCGGGGGCAAGGTCAGGCGTCGGTCGATCACGCGCACCGTGGAGATGGCTTGTACACGGTGCAGAAGGCCCCGCGGGATCACCACGGCCTCGGGGCGGTTGTGGTAGAAGTGTACCGTTCGGCGCTCGCCGGTTGGGACACGGCCCTGGCGGCGGAAGATGGCCAGGGATAGGAGTTCGCGGCGGTAGGCGCCCGGGGAGGGGATGATCAGGTTTTCGCGGACGATGATGGTCAGCGCCACCTGGAGAGCCCCCTCACAGCGGCGTACGCCTGATCTCGATGTAGACGTGGACGCGCATCGCTGGATCAACCTCGCCTAAAACGGTGAGTGCCATTTCGAGGGTCTTGATGGCGACGGGAGCCGTATGCTCGCCCATTACTCGCACCAGATCATGCCGGACCTTGGGTTTCGGGAGTTCGTCGTCTGATGCCGGCGCGCTTTCCGGCCCGGAGGCCTTACCCCCTGGTGCCGCACCGTCTGATGGGCCACTCCATTCCGAGTCCTCGTCAGCAGAAACCGCCGGGGGTTGGTCGAACGGAAGCTCTTCCCGGTCGACGTGCAGGAGCCCCGCGGTGGAAAGCTCGAGCTTCAGGGGATTGCTGGCGTCCAGG
>DYHB01000028.1 GCA_020724415.1 Thiobacillus sp. | reverse complement strand
GAATCCGCCGCCGCCGGACTGGGACGGAGTCTGGGCCCTGCAATCCTAGGGTCGGGGCGGCGCGCCGCAGAAACCGAAATCAACTTCGGGAACATCCTGGGAACGGGCAAAAGAAGCCACGTCTCCATCGTCGGATCGGAACAACTCTACAGAGCCACCGATGGACGCCTTGACTAGATCGGCCACGTATCCGATAGTGTGCTCATGGGGCCAACCAATACCAGCGTGTGCCCCCCCAAGCTCTACGGAGCCCGCCAAGGTCGTGCGGTGCAAATTGGGAAAATTGGGCGGCGACTCGAAACCCGAATGCTCGCCAAGCGAAACCCCGACAGATTTCCTGATCGGGGTTTCGTCTTTCTGGACTTCGTGCCCGCGAACCTTGGCGTTTCTGTATCCGCCCTGACTGGTTGGCCCAGCCAGCTTTTTGTATTCGTCCTTCGACCAGTAGTGGAAGGATCGGAAGCGGTAGTCCTTGGTCGCTTCCTTCCATTCCAGAACAACGACCTCATGGCCACCGGCCCCCGACCTCTCGACGAACAGGTCTCGGTTGCCGTTCTCCAGCACAACGCCAGGATGCGACAGGGTGTGAATGATGGCGCTCATCTTCCGGGCGCGCTCGGGCCAGAATACACGGCGTCCGTTCACGGTCTTGGTGTAGGCGTGCTCCTCGTTCTCGCGTAGATCCACCTTGACCTTGCGAAGCCCCGCCTTCCGGTTAATGACCAGCGTCCAGACCCCGCGTAGGTTCTTCTGGTAATACGCCTTGGCTTCGGCCAGCGTATTGATTCCATCGGACGGCGGCAGCCAAGCAGAGTAGGCTCCATCAACAGGTGCCGACATGAATCGGCCTGTCTTTTTGTCGTGGTACGGGTTGCCGTTGCTTTTCACCATCCGCCCATCCGCCGCCAGCACCTTCTCCTTGAACTCGTCCACCGGCATGGCCGTCACCGGTCCCAGGAAGCGCGGGTCGTCGTAGTGCAGCAGGTAGGCATGAATGGCCTCATCCCGGCTGCGGAAACCGAGCAAGACCTTCTGCTCGTCGTACTTATCCCAATTGCCGGCCTGGCGCTGGTTGACGATGTAGACCATCGGCGCGTCTTCATCCGGCCCCAGGTAGCAGTCCACATGCTCTGAATCCGAGCCCTGGATGCCCAGGATGTAGCCGTAGGGGAAGACCATCCTCGTCTCACACTCGTGGCCGTCACGATCGACTCCACGCCGGACCGAGCCGGCCTCGTTCTCAATGGAGATGGTCAGGCCGCGCCAGGCAACCTTGCGCTTGGGGTAGTTGCCCGCCTCAATCTGCGCCCGGGTGGGCTCGTGCGGGAAGCGGTAGACGGACTTGGTGAGGGAGTCGAAATCAGGCATGGGTCACCGGAAAACCAGCAGCACAGGGCTGGATTTTTTGAGAGGGGTTGGTATAGTGAAGTCGCCAGATGGCGCGTCCGTAGCCTTGCCCTGCACAGAAGGCGCGTCACTGATTGGCCTGCCAGGCAAGGATGGCCGGCCTAACTGTTTCGCCACCCGGTCAAGATCGAAGACACTCAGGAACGTGTGGCCACCATCCTTCACCTCCTCCACAATCACACGAACGCAGGACTTCAACAGGGATGGGGCGGTGACGAAGATGATGGTCGATGGATGCATCTGACCATCATGCCGTCACGACAGCACGGTTAATCGAATGAGTGTGGATGCACCCAACGGGAACCAGGGCCTGACGGAAGACCGCCACCATGAACAACGCCAACTTCCCGTTTGTTGCCAGCACGATGCGAGAAAACAACAGCCTTACGTCCATCATCGTGCCGCATGAAGTAGTGATGATGATCGGCGTGATCCGCGTCCACATGCACGCCGTCAGCAATATGCTGCTGGTCTACTTCCTTGAAACCTTGCTTTTCCGGGGCAGACTTGTGCTTGGATATCGCCGCATGCATATCATCAAAATTGACTCGAGTGCGCCTATCGTCATGCGCCTGGACCACAGTGCCATCGGAATGGGTGTAGGCGTCAATGTGGGATTTCAACAGGTCGAACTTGTCCATCCTTGGGCTCCTTATCAGGACCAGCACAGCGCTGGATTTTTCGAGCGGGGTTGGTATAGCGGAACTGGAATCCGCTCCCGGCTTTCCCCGAATACCAGAGGGGGTGGTCGCGTAGGCGCCGCTGGCGTTACCCGCCTCGGCGCCATCGGAAACCACATCATCCCAGCCAGTCAGTAGCCAGGTTTCCTCTTTCCCGAAGCGATGCAGAGAGAGCACGGCGGTATGCCGGCGTATGAGACATTGAACCGCTCGCCGCCTCTGGGGCCGTGACTGGCCCAGCCTTTCCAAGCGCGATGACATCAACCATCTTTCTGGCGACATCCTCACCATCCGCCCCTTCCGATGTGCGCTTGGCTATGATCTTTGCAATACCGCTGCCTCCGGCAAAATCCTTGTCCGGATTGCCAATCGCACCCCAATAGAACGACACCCAGCCATGTCCATTCCGGTACATGGCATGTGGTCGATCCTTGGCAGCAGTGACCGTGGTACGTGGTAAAATATCGATTAGATAAACAACCACTGGGCAATTAAGCGGGTACTAATGTGGGTAGTGATTTTTGCACTCTAGTCAAATCTCCCTTCTTTGGCGGCCTGTAGGCCATAGTTCGATTCTGCCCATCCCACCATCCCTCTTTCATGATCCACACCGCGTGACCCGCAAAGTATTCATCAAAACCTTCGGTTGCCAGATGAACGAGTACGACTCGGCGAAGATGGCTGACGTGCTGGGGGCTGCCGACGCCTACGAGACGACAGACAATCCCGAGGAAGCGGACGTCATCCTGTTCAATACCTGCTCGGTGCGGGAAAAGGCCCAGGAAAAGGTCTTCACCGATCTGGGCATGGTCAAGCATCTGAAGCAGAAAAATCCTGAAGTCATCATCGGCGTGGGTGGCTGTGTCGCCAGCCAGGAAGGGGCGGCCATCGTGCGCCGGGCGCCCTATGTGGATCTCGTGTTCGGCCCCCAGACCCTGCATCGCCTGCCGGCCATGATGGCCCGGCGTCGTGAATCGGGTCGGCCCCAGGTGGACATCGAGTTTCCCGAGATCGAAAAATTCGACCATCTTCCCCCGTCCCGTGTGGAAGGGCCCACGGCCTTTGTTTCCATCATGGAGGGTTGCAGCAAGTTCTGCACGTATTGCATCGTGCCCTTCACCCGGGGTGACGAAGTGTCCCGGCCCTTGGAGGATGTGCTGGCGGAGGTGGTGCACCTGGCGGGTGAGGGCGTGAAGGAGGTCACTCTGCTGGGCCAGAACGTGAATGCCTACCGGGGTTTGCTGTCCGACGGCGAGTCCGCCGATTTCGCCTTGTTGATCGAACTCGTGGCCGAGATTCCGGGTATCGAACGGATTCGTTACACCACGTCCCATCCCCGGGAATTTACCTCCCGCCTGGTGGATGTCTATGGCCGGGTGCCCAAGCTGGTGAACCATCTCCATCTGCCGGTGCAATCCGGGTCGGATCGCGTCCTGGCCGCCATGAAGCGTGGTTATACGGTCCTGGAATACAAGAGCATCATCCGCAAGATCCGGGCTGTGCGGCCGGATATCAGCCTGGCCACGGACTTCATCGTCGGTTTTCCGGGCGAGACCGAGGCGGATTTCGAAGCGACCCTGCAACTGATCCGGGATATCGGCTTCGACCACTCCTTCAGCTTCGTCTACAGTCCCAGGCCCGGTACGCCGGCGGCATCCCTCAGCGACGACACCCCCCAGGAGGTCAAGCTGCAGCGGCTGCATCGCCTTCAGGAACTCATCAACGGCAATGCCCAGGCCATCAGCCAGGCCATGGTGGGGACGGTACAGAGGATCTTGGTGGAGGGGCGGTCGAAAAAAGACGCGGCCGAGTTGTCTGGCCGCACGGAGAACAACCGCGTGGTGAATTTTGCCGCGCCTCCCCGGCTGATCGGTCAGTTTGTCGATGTCACAATCACCCAGGCTTATCCCAACAGCCTTAGGGGCGAAGTGGTCACTCACGTTTCCTGATGCAGGTCACCTTTCCCGACGCCGACAACAGCCGCCTCTCCAATCTGTGCGGGGTGCTGGACGAAAACCTGCGCCAGATCGAGACCGCCTTGCATGTGAACATTGCCCGGCGGGGTGAGGTATTCAACGTGACGGGACAGGATCGTCCCGTGGAGCAGGCGTGCAAGCTGATCAAGGATTTTTACCAGCGGGCGCGCAAGCCGCTGGATATCGACGATATCCAACTGGCTCTGGTGGAGGTCACTCACAAGGCGGTCCAGGCCGAACCCGAGGGCGACATGCCGGTGCTGATGACCCGACGCCAGGGGCTGCATGGCCGGACGCCGCGCCAGAACGTCTATATCCGGCAGGTTCAGGAGCATGACATCACCTTTGGCATCGGCCCTGCTGGCACCGGCAAGACCTATCTGGCCGTGGCGGGAGCGGTGGATGCCCTGGAGCGTGATCTGGTGAAGCGCATCGTCCTGGTGCGTCCGGCCGTGGAGGCCGGCGAGCGGCTGGGTTTCCTGCCCGGGGATCTGGTGCAGAAGGTGGACCCGTATTTGCGCCCTCTCTATGATGCCTTGTATGACTTGATGGGCTTCGACAAGGCCACCCGGCAGTTCGAGAAGGGCGTGATCGAGATCGCTCCCCTGGCGTTCATGCGGGGCCGCACCCTGAACCATGCCTTCATCATCCTGGACGAGGCCCAGAACACCACCCCTGAACAGATGAAGATGTTTCTGACCCGGATCGGGTTCGGTTCCAAGGCCGTGGTCACCGGGGACGTCACCCAGATCGACTTGGCCCGGGGCCAGAAAAGCGGCTTGATCGAGGCGCGCACGGTCCTGCAGTCGGTGCGCGGCATCGCCTTCACCGAGTTCCAGAACGAGGATGTGGTGCGTCACCCCCTGGTGGCCCGCATCATCGATGCCTACGATGCCTATCAGGCGGCCCACCCCAAGCCCGTCAGCGATGGCCACTGATCGACCGAAACTGTCCCTGTCGGTGCAGTATGCCGTGGACAAGGACGGCCTGCCGGCCTCGGCCAGCTTCCGGACCTGGGCCAGGGCCGCGTTGCAGGGGGATGTGGAGGCTGCATTGCGCATTGTGGACGAAGCCGAGGGCCGGGCCTTGAATCGGGATTATCGCGGCAAGGATTACGCCACCAACGTCTTGACCTTCGCCTATGGCCGTCAGGCCGAGGGTGCCCCCATGACCGGTGACCTGGTCCTGTGTGCCCCCGTGGTGGCGCGGGAGGCTGCGGAACAGGGCAAGGCTCTGGACGCGCACTTTGCCCATCTCACCATTCATGGCATGCTTCACTTGCAAGGTTATGATCACGAGACCCACGATGACGCTGTCATCATGGAGGCCGTGGAAAGCTTTATCATGCAGCACATGGGTTATCCAGAACCGTACCTGAAATGAGCGACGACAGTAGTCCCCGACCTAGTCTTATTGAACGCCTGATCGATTGGATCACCCCCGAACCGGACAACCGGGAAGAACTGCTGGGGCTGCTCCGTTCCGCCTACGACAACAATGTCCTGGACAGCGATGCCCTCTCCATGATCGAGGGCGTCATGCAAGTCTCCGAGATGCAGGTTCGGGACATCATGATTCCCCGGGCCCAGATGGACGTGGTGGATATCGACGATCCCCACGAGGACATCCTGAAATTCGTCATCGACAAGGCCCATTCCCGTTTCCCCGCCGTGGACGGGGACCGGGACAACATCATCGGCATCCTGCTGGCGAAGGATCTTCTTGCCCTGTGCGTGGGCGAGGACATCAACCTGCGCGAAATCTTGCGTCCGGCAGTCTTTGTGCCGGAATCCAAGCGTCTGAACGTGTTGTTGCGCGAGTTCCGCTCGTCCCGTAACCATATCGCCATCGTGGTGGATGAGTATGGCGGCAGTGCCGGCCTGGTCACCATCGAGGACGTGCTCGAGCAAATCGTCGGTGATATCGAGGATGAGTACGACTACGACGAAGACGAGGACAACATCCTGCAAGAGGATGACGGCACCTTCCGGATCAAGGCCCAGACCGAGATACCGGACTTCAACGAGGCCTTGGGGGCCCGTTTCTCCGATGAGGAATACGACACCGTGGGCGGCTTGGTGGTGAAGGCCTTCGGCCGGCTGCCAAAGCGCGGCGAGGTGGTGAGCATTGAAGGGTTCGGATTCGAGGTCAGCCGGGCAGACAGCCGGCGCCTGTATACCCTGAGGGTTACCCTTCCCGTGACGGAATTGGATGACGGCTGACAGCCACTTGTCATTTTCGGTCGTCCCGATTAACGTAGTCGGGTTTTCACCAAGTCCCTTCTGTCATGACATCCAGCTGGAGTGAATACCTACTTACACAAGGGGCAACCCTGGCCGATGGTCGGGTGACCCATTTCGGCGACGCGAGCCAGGAACTCCAGGCGAGTGGTACCGGCCTGGTGCTCGCCGACCTGTCTCATTTTGGCTTGATCGGTTTTTCAGGGGAGGAGGCCCAGACCTTCCTGAATGGCCAGATTACCAATGCCGTGGCAGGCATGGACCCCGGCCAGGCCGTGTTCGCGGGCTATTGTTCGGCCAAGGGCCGCTTGTTGGCGAACTTCCTGGTCATGCGCCGGGGCGAGGATTTGCTGGTGATGCTGCCCGAATCCCTGCGTGAGTCGGTGCAAAAGCGGTTGTCCATGTTCATTCTGCGGGCCAAGGTCAAGGCCCGGGATGCCGGCCCCGAATGGGTGCGCCTGGGGCTGTCGGGCCCGGGGGCTGCCGAGCTCCTCTCGGTGGAGCTGGGCCTGGACCTGCCTGCATCCATCCTGGGCGTCACCCAGGGTGAACAGGTCTGGGCCGTGCGTCTGGGAGAAGACCGCTTTGACCTGTTTGTCCAGCCCGACCAGGCGCCATCGGTTTGGCAAACTCTTGCCGCGCGGGCTCGGCCCGTAGGCGCTCCGGCCTGGGATGCCCTGTTGGTACGGGCCGGCATTCCCACCATTCTGCCCGCTACCCAGGACCAATTCGTCCCCCAGATGGCCAACATGGACGTGTTGCAGGGGATCAGTTTCCAGAAGGGCTGCTATCCGGGACAGGAAATCGTGGCACGAACCCAGTATTTGGGTACGCTCAAGCGGCGCATGTTCCTGGCCCGGGTGGATGGATTTGCCGAGCCCGGCATGGAATTGTACGGCGCCGACCTGGCCGGCCAGGTCAGCGGAATGGTGGTGAATGCCGCCCCGTCCCCCCAGGGTGGGACCGATGTCCTGGCAGTCCTGCGGCTCAGCAGCCATGAGAGCGGTGATGTGCGCCTGGGCAGTCCCACTGGACCGGCCTTGATCTTCCAGTCCCTGCCCTACACCCTGTGAGTTACAGCTTCTACGTGTGGTATCGGGTCGGCCGGGACGAGCCCGATACCGAGCGGGCCGTGCGTGGCATGATGGCCCGCCTGTCATGCCGAAGCGGCGTGGCCGGGCGATTGCTCAGGAAATACCGTGAGCCCGGCCTGTGGATGGAGGTGTACGAGGGCATCGACGACCCGGATGCCTTTGCCCTTGAGCTGACCCGTCTGGTGGACCAGTACGATCTGGAGATGTTCGTGGACGGTTCCCGCCATACCGAGTGTTTTGAAGCGGGGGATGCCGTTTCTCCTGCCTGCGGCCCGCACCGAACAAGCATATGAGGAGCACATGATGCCCGCAGCCAAGCCCGGCGAGCGAAAATTGCAGATATTGCAGGCCCTGGCTGAAATGCTGGAGTCGCCCCAGGGTGAGAAGATCACCACGGCGGCCCTGGCGGCACGGCTGCAGGTGTCCGAAGCTGCCTTGTACCGCCATTTTCCCAGCAAGGCAAAAATGTACGAAGGCCTGATCGAGTTTATCGAGACGACCCTGTTCGGCTTCATCAACCGGGTCTCCGGAGAAGCGGGCCGGGGGCTGGAGCAGACCCGGGGCATTGCCCAGCTGCTGTTGGCCTTTGCGGAAAAGAACCGGGGCATGACGCGGCTGTTGATCGGGGAAGCCCTGGTGAACGAAAACGAACGCCTGCAGACGCGCATGAACCAGGTCATGGACCGGCTGGAGGCAAGCCTGAAGCAAGTCTTGCGGATTGCCGCCAGCCAGGGGGACATGGCCGAGGGTGTGGATGCCGGCGCGGCCGCCAACCTGATCCTGGCATTCATCCAGGGCCGTTGGCAGCAATTCGTGAAGTCAGGCTTCAAACGTCCACCCACCGCGCATTGGGAAGAACAATGGCGCTTACTGGTGCGGGGCATGGCCCCCTGAGGCGGCGCAGACCGGACAGGCAGGATCTTTTTTCAGTCGTATTTCCCGCCACTCGGCTTCCAGCGCATTGAAAAGCAGCAGTCGGCCCGAGAGGCCCCGCCCGATGCCCATCAGCAGTTTGAGTGCCTCGGCGGCCTGCAAGGCTCCCACGATGCCCACCAGTGGGGCAAACACGCCAAATTCGGCACAACGCATCTCGCCACCCCCGGCCGCTTCGGGAAACAGGCAGGCATAGCAGGGGGCGTCCGCCTGCCGTCCGTCGAACACGCTGATCTGGCCGTCGAAGCGAACCGCTGCGCCGGATACCAGAGGCTTGCCTAGTCGCACACAGGCACGGTTGATGTCATGTCGGGTGGGAAAGTTGTCGCTGCAGTCCAAGACCACATCAGCCCGGGAAACCTGTTCTTCCAAGGCGACGCCTTCCAGGCGTTGGGGCAGTACCGTCAGCTGGGGGTCGGGGTTCATGCCGGCCATGCGTCGGGCGGCCGATGCCGCCTTGTTCGTGCCAAGGCTGGCCAGATCATGGGCAATCTGCCGTTGCAGATTGGTGGCATCCACAGTATCGGGGTCGGCGAGGGTGATATGCCCTACCCCGGCGGCGGCCAGGTAGAGGGCGACCGGGGAACCCAGGCCGCCGGCCCCGATGACCAGGGCATGGGCATCCAGCAGCCGTTGCTGGCCATCGATGCCAATTTCGTCCAGCAGAAGATGGCGGGAATAGCGCAGGAGCTGGGCGTCGTCCATGCGCTACCTGGGACCGCTGGCTTACTTGCGCTGAAGCAGGTTCAGGCCTTTCAGCAGGGTGAGTGCCTGGTTGAACTGGTAATCCTGCTTCGACACGATTTCCCCCGGTTCCAGCTTGAGCGGGGTCTTCGTGTCCGCCGCAGGCTTCTCCTTGCCAGCCGGCTTGCCGGATTTGTCAGATTTGCCCGGCTTGGCTTTCTGGGCGGCATTGTCGTCGCCGTTGCCATTGCTGAGGTGGCGGTCCAGATCGGCCTCGCGCACATCGAGCTTTTCTTCCGAGGATTGGCTGACGGTGCCCTCCTCAATGACCAGATCCGGGGTAATGCCGGTGGCCTGGATGGAGCGACCGTTGGGCGTGTAGTAGCGGGCCGTGGTGAGCTTGATGGCGGTGCCGTTATTCAAGGGCAGGATGGTTTGCACAGAGCCTTTGCCAAAACTCTGGGTACCGACGATGATGGCGCGCTTGTGGTCCTGCAAGGCCCCGGCGACGATTTCAGAAGCCGAAGCCGACCCACCGTTGATCAGCACCGCCATGGGAACGGTCTTGGCCCAGCGGGGCAGCTTGCGCAGGTAGTCCTGTTCACCGGGGCGCAGATAATTTTCCCGGGTGTTGGTCAGGCGCATCTTGGCGTCTTCAGTGCGGCCGTCGGTGTACACCACCAACTCGCCCTCCTTCAGGAAAGCTCCGGACACCCCGACGGCGGTGTTCAGCAGGCCGCCCGGATCATTGCGCAGATCCAGGATCAACCCTTTCAAGGCGCCTTTGTTTTTATCTTCCAGGTCATTCAGGGCACTGACCAGGGCTTCGCCGGTATGTTCTTGGAACTGGGTTACCCGTACATAGCCGAAATCCGGTTCCACCAGAGTGTGTTTCACGCTGCGGATCTTGATCACGGCCCGGGTGATCACGGCAGTGATGGGTTTGGCCACGCCCTTGCGCATGATGGTCAGGGTGATGTCGGTACCCGGCTTGCCGCGCATCCGTTTTACGGCGTCATTGAGGGTCATGCCCTTGACCGGGGTCTCGTCCAGCTTGATGATCAGGTCGCCCGATTTGAGACCCGCCTTGAATGCGGGGGTGTCCTCGATGGGCGAGACCACCTTGACGAAGCCGTCTTCCATGCCTACTTCAATGCCCAGGCCGCCGAACTCGCCCTGGGTACCCACCTGGAGTTCCTTGAAGGCCTCCGGGTCCAGATAGGCAGAATGGGGGTCCAGCCCGGACAACATCCCGTTGATGGCCTCGGTGATGAGCTTCTTGTCCTCCACGCTTTCGACGTAATCATTCTTGATCTTGCCGAAGATCTCTGTGAAGGCACGCAGGTCCTCGATGGGCAGGGGTTCCGGCTCCCGCTCGGCCACGGCTGGGTAGTTCAGGGTCAGGGCCGTGCCGAGCAGAATGCCCACGCCGATCAAGCCCGCTTGTTTCAGTTTGCTGTGCATGGAATCTATTTCCTGGCTACCCACGTCATCGGGTCGAAGGGTTTGCCCTGGTGACGCAACTCGAAATACAGTCCGGGCGAGGCCTGGCCTCCGGTATTGCCGATGCTGGCCACCACGTCGCCTGCCCGTACATCCTCTCCCGGCTGTTTATACAGACTTTCATTATTGCTGTATAGGCTGAGATAGCCGCCTCCATGGTCAAGAATCAACAGGTTGCCAAAGCCCCGGAGCCATTCCGAGAACACCACTTCCCCCGTGGCCACGGCACGAACTTCCTGGCCTGGGCGGGCCCGAATGAAGAGCCCTTTCCAGGCGGGGCCGCCGTCCGGTCTGGCTTCCCCGTATCGGGACACGATGTCACCCGCCACCGGCAGCGCCAGCTTGCCCTTGAGCCGGCCAAAGGCCACGTCTGCCTGCTTGGCGCTGGCCACCTGGGTGACCGTGTCGGTCTTGGGCTTGGCGAGGGGGCTACTGGGCTTGGACTTCTTGGATCGCGCCAGGTTTCGCAATTTTTCAATCAAGCGCCCCAGGCGCTGTTCATCCCGTTGCAGGGTGCTGATCTCGCGCCGTTGCAGACGTATCTTGTCCGAGAGCTGGGCCAGGACCTGTTGCCGTTCCGCCTTTTCACGTTCCAGGGTCTTCTTCTGGGCCTCTCGGGTTTCGCTCACCTGGTTGAGGGCTGCCTGACGCTCCTCAGCGTTGGCCCTGACCTCGGCCAAACGCTCCAGGGTGGCCTTGTGTTCCGCGATCAGACGGGCCCGGGCCCGGCCGACATAGCCGAAATACTCCATCTGACGAGCAATCTCGGCCGGACTCTGGCCATTCAGCAGCAGCTTCGAGGTGTCCTCCGCAGGATGCTGGTAACGTTCTCGAAGCAGTTCTGCGAGCCGGCTTTCCTGTTGTTCCAGCCGGGCCTGGAGGTTCAGCGCCTCTTTTTCCAGTGTCTTGAGATCCGCCAGAAGGCGATCATGTTTCTGGCGCAGCTCGCGCAGTTCCCGGTTGACCTGGGATATCCGGCGTTCCGAGGTTTTCAGCGAGTCGGCGGCTTCGCTGCGGTCACCCGATGCTTGTTCCAGATCTTCCCTCAACTGTTCGATGCGATGGCGCAAGTCCTGGAGTTCCTGTTGGCGTGCATCCTTCGAAGCTTGGGTCGGGGAGGTCGTCGTCAGGGCCAGCAGGAACAGGGCCATACCCAGTCCCGGATGCTTCCTCCGAGGGTGTGTCGCGTCGTCCGGCAGGCGGCTGGGGTCCAAGTCCTCCGGCCTCCTAGGGCGTACCGGACGGGTCGGACTCGAAGGATTCAATCAAGGAGTGCCCCGTCATTTCTGGCGGCTGGGGCAGGCCCATCATGCTCAGCAGGGTTGGGGCGATATCTTCCAGGGCGCCCGTATCGGCCAGGCGGGCGGGCCGTCCAACATATAACAACGGAACCAGGTTGATGGTATGGGCGGTATGGGGCTGGTTGTTCAACTCGTCCAGCATGGTTTCGGCATTGCCGTGGTCGGCGGTGATCAGCAGTTCCCCGCCGACGTCAGCCATGGCTGCCACAACCCTGCCCAGGTTGGCATCGATGGCCTGTATGGCCTTGATGGCGGCTTCCAGGTCGCCCGTGTGGCCTACCATGTCCGCGTTGGCGAAGTTGCAGATGATGGCGTCGTATTTTCGGCTGTGAATGGCTTCCACGAGCTTGTCCGTCACCTCGTACAGACTCATCTCCGGCTTCATGTCGTAGGTGGCCACGTCGGGTGATTTCACCAGAGCTCGGTCTTCGCCTGGGTAGACCGTTTCCACGCCACCGTTGAAGAAATAGGTCACATGGGGATATTTCTCGGTCTCGGCGATGCGCAACTGGCGCAATCCCATGTTGGCGACATATTCCCCAAAACCATTGTGCAGGCTCTCGGGCGGGAATGCGATCGCCACATCGAAGTCCTTGTGGTATTGGGTCAAGGTGCAGTAATGCCCGAGTTTCGGCCAGTAGCGCCGTTCAAATTCGGAAAAATCCGGCTCGATGAAGGCCTTGGTCAGTTCCCGGGCCCGGTCAGAGCGGAAGTTCATGAAAATGACGGCATCTCCGTCCTGTACCCGGGCCGGCTGTTCGTTCGGACCGGTGATCAGCGTGGCCTTGACGAATTCGTCGGTCTCGCCCCGGGCATAGGCCATCTCCAGCCCGCCCAGGGCAGTCTCTGCAGAATAGGGCGCCGTGCCCAGGGTCAGCATGTCGTAGGCTTCCTGGACCCGGTTCCAGCGCCGGTCCCGGTCCATGGCGTAATAGCGCCCGATGATGGACCCGATGCGAATGCCCGGCAGCAAGGAAATCTTGTCCTGCAGGCAACGCAGGTAAGCTTCTGCACTCTTGGGGGGCGTATCGCGCCCGTCCAGGAAGGCATGGATGCAAACCCGGTCGAGCTTGTGTTCCACGGCCAAGTCGATCATGGCATGGATGTGGCCTTCATGGCTGTGTACGCCCCCGTCGGACAGCAGGCCGAACAGATGCAGGGTCTTGCCGCTTTGCTGGACGGTCTGGAAGGATTCCAGCAGTGCCGGATTCTCGCGAAAATGACCCAGGTGGATGGACCGGTCGATGCGCGTGTATTCCTGGTACACCACGCGGCCGGCACCGATGTTCAGGTGGCCGACTTCGGAGTTGCCCATCTGGCCTTTGGGCAGGCCAACGGCGGCCTCGGAAGCGTGGATCAGGGTATGGGGATAGCGCGCCCAGAGACCGTCCCAGTGGGGCTTTTTGGCCAGGGCAATGGCGTTGAAGTCAGTCATTTCCCGATAGCCGAAGCCATCGAGGATGAGCAGGAGGACGGGCTTAACTGTAGGCGGCATTAGAATATTTTATCGAGAAAGCTGTCGTATCTGGCCTGCATTTTAGTATATTTGAATACGCATTTACACTTCTGAACCTTTGGCGCAGAATAGCCCTATTTACACGGAGCCTATGACTCATGCTTATGGAGCCGACGGAACTGATTGAGAAGGATGAACACATCGAGCAGGCCTCGCGCGCCCTCAAGGCCATGTCTCATCCGCTGCGTCTCAAAATCCTGTGTGTGCTGGGGGACAATGAAGTCAGCGTTCAGGAGATCGTGGACAGTGTCGGCACCTCTCAAAGCAACATATCCCAGCATCTGGCAATCCTTCGAGACAAGGGCGTCCTGCGCACGCGCAAGGACGCCAACCGTGTGTTCTACCGGGTGGCCGACACCCGCACCCTGCAACTCATCAGCATGATGCGGGACGTGTTTTGCGGGTTCGCCAAATAGCCCGGGCCTAGACGCACAACACCCTCAGAATTCTACCTCAAGTCGTTTGGTCGGGCTGTAGTGGATCGCCGGAAAGTGTCCGGCTGTGCCACAAATTGCCAACCCAGCCGAGGACTACTATGCTTCCCGTGTGGCCTTTATGGTTGCATAGAATTTTCTGATGGGCTATATTAGCCCAATCTAATATTCGGAAGCGTCCCATGAGAAGCATTTCTGTGTCGGGTCTGCCTGGCAAGCCCCGCAGGTTGGACCTACTGGTGATCCTGGCATGGATGATGCCAGTTCAGGTGGTGATGGCCCAGGCAACAGTGGACGAAGCGGTGTCTGCGCCTGCCGCGGCTGTGGCTCCCAGTCCGGTGCTGGAGTTCGGGCGCTGCGTGGAAGAGGCCCTGAACCAGAATCCTGAGCTGGGCATCAGCCGTGCCCAGATCGAACAGGCCGAGGCCGCTGTGCGGCAAGCCCAGGGCAACAAGCTGCCCCGTCTGAACCTGTCCCTCACGGCAGTGCATACCAACGATGCCCTGAGCGCGTTCGGTCTCAAGCTGGGCCAGCGCCAGGCCACCTTCGACGACTTCGGCGCCGGTGATTTCCTGAATGCACTGAACACCGGAGCCAATCCCTTGTCCATCGCGCCCGACAAGCTCAATGAGCCGGATGCGGTGACCAACTTCAATCCCCGCATCGAGTTGCAGGTGCCGGTGTACAACGGCGGTCTGGTGCAGAGCTATGTGGACACGGCCCGGGCCTATGTCAAGGCGGCCCAGTCCGGGGATCAAATGGCTCGCCAGCAGTTGATCAAGCATGTGCTCATGGCTTATCAGGGCGTGCACACGGCCAGGTCCTACATCAAGGTGGCCCAGGAGGCCGAACTGGCGGCGGAGGAGTACGTGCGCATCACCGAAAAGCTTCACAAGCAGGGCATGGCGGTGAAGAGCGACATCCTCTCTGCCCAGGTCAACCTGGAAGATGTTCGCGTCAAACTGTTGGAAGCCCGCAACGCCGAAGCCGCGGCTCTCGATCAATTGCGCCTGCTGATGGGCCGCTCCCTGGATCTGCCCATACAGATCGGGGCTCCCGTCATGCCGACCCTGCTGGCCGGTACCGACGCCGAACTGCGCCAGATGGCACGGGACCGACATGCCGGCCTCAATGCGTTGCGGCATCAGGCCGACGCCGCCGGTGCCCAGGTATTGGGGGCCCGGGCGGGCAAGCGGCCCCAGTTCAACGTCATGCTGCGCCAGGACTGGAACAGCGACACGTTGGGCTTGGATGCCAGTGCCTACACGGTGGCCGGGGTGTTGTCCTGGACGCCCTTCGACGGTGGTACCACGGACGCAGCCGTGGACCGTGCCGAGGCGTCCCGGTCCGAGTTGCTCGCCAAGCTGCGCCAGGCTGAAGAGGGCGTGGGTTATCAGGTCACGGAGGCCCGTCGAAAGGCCCTGGAGGCGGAAGCCAAGATCCATGCCCGCCGGGTGGCCGAGAATCAGGCAACCGAGGCCCAGCGTCTGGTCAAGAAACGCTATGAGAACGGTGTGGGCACCTTGATCGAGCTGTTGGCTGCCCAGGCCCAACTGGACAAGGCCCGGGCCGACCGGGTGGCGGCCGAATACGAGCTGGCCATCCAGCGAACCGAATTGAAGCGCGTCGCAGGCGTGCTGTCTTCAGAAGAGATCTGAGCCATGAAATCCATGCACAAAATCCCCATGCGCATTGCCCCCCTGACCCTGGCTTCACTGCTTATTCTGGCCGGCTGCGGCGACGCACCACAAACGACACCGGAGGCCGTGCAACAGAGTGTCCAGGCCCAGAGCCAGGTCCTTCAGTCCATCGAGACCACTTCTCATGCCATTGCTCCGGGTACCGTGGTATCGGTCGAATCGGTCAAGGTGGCGTCTCGCCTGATGGGCTACATCAAGGACATCGCCGTCCATGAAGGCCAGGCCGTCAAGGCCGGGCAGCGCTTGTTCAGCATCGACCCGCTGGACATCGAGGGCGCCGTATCCCAGGCCCGGTTGGGTCTGCAACAGGCCGAGGATGCCATGCGTGACGCCAAGGCGGACTACGAGCGCTTCGAGAACCTGTACAAGGAAGAAGTGGTCACCCGCCAGCAGTTCGAGAAGATGAAGCTGAATTACGACATCGCCGTCTCCAGAGCCGCCCAGGCCAAGGCCGGCCTGGGCACCGCCCAGGGCCAGATGCGCTATGCCACGGTGACATCCCCCATCAATGGCGTCGTGACTCAGAAACTCGCCAATGAGGGCGATATCGCAGCCCCGGGCCATCCGGTCGTAATGGTGGAGAATACGACCCGGTTGCAAGTGCAGACCTCCGTTGCCGACGCCATTTTCAAGACCTTGAAACCAGGGCAGGTCGTCAACGTGGAAGTGGATGGCTTCGACCAGCCCCTGGAGGCCAGGGTAGCCCGTCTCTCTCCCTCGGCGGATCCCATGACCCACACTTACATGGTCAAGCTGGATGTGGCGGCTCCGGGTCTCAAGAGTGGCGCTTTCGCCCGGGTTCTGTTCCCGACCGGCAGCCGGCAAATTCTGGCTGTACCCGCTTCTGCTCTGCTGGACCGTGCCGGTATCACTGGTGTGTTCGTGGTGGATGCTCAGGGCACAGCTCAATACCGCATGGTCAAGACCGGACGCAAGGAAAATGGTCTGGTGGAAATCCTGACCGGACTGAACCCGGGTGAGCGGGTGGTTACGGGCAACGCTCAAGCCCTCAACAACGGTGATCGGGTGGAAGGGGCGGTCACCGCACCTGCCCCGGCCAGCCAGGGATAAGCCATGAGCCACAGTGACACCGAGACGCCCATGAACATGGCGGGCAAGCTGGCCCGGGCATTCCTCACCTCCAAGCTGACGGTTCTGATGATCCTGGCGGTCACGCTGACCGGCCTCCTGGCCCTGGCCGTGACACCCAGGGAATACAACCCACAGATCGTGGTGCCGGCGGCCAACATCATCGTGGCCAAGCCCGGCGCATCGGCCACAGAAATACAGAACCTGGTGGTCAAACCCCTGGAAGCCATCATGAATGCCCAGTCCGGGGTGGACCACACCTATGGCTACGCCAGCAACGATTTTGGCGTGGTCACCGTGCAGTTCAAGGTGGGCGAGAACCAGGAAGACAGCCTGGTCAAGATGTACAACCAGCTCATGCAGAACATGGACCGCATTCCACCCGGGGCCATGGAGCCTCTGGTGCGCCCCATCAATGTGGATGATGTGCCCATCATGACCCTCACCCTGGCTTCCCAGAGCCATGATGATTATGTCCTTCGGGAAGTGGGCCAGCGTCTGCTCGAACAGTTGCGCAATGTGCCCGGGGTGTCTTTCACCCAATTGGTGGGCGGCCGCCAGCGGGCGGTGAACGTCTGGCTGGATGCCATGAAACTGGACGCCGCCGGCCTGACCCTGGATCGGGTGGACATGATGCTGCGGGGCAGCAATGTGTCGGTGCCCCTGGGTGAACTGAGCCGGGACAACAAGGCCACGCCCTTGCGCCTGCAAGGTTTCCTGGGCTCTGCCGAGGAAGTGGCCAATCTGGTGGTGGGTGTGTCCCGACAGGGGCGCCCCATCTATCTCAAGGACATCGCCCGGGTAGAAGACGGTCCCGCCGAGATCGAGGAAACCACGCGTTTTGCCTACGGCCCTGCCGCCAAAGATCCGGGATTCAGGGGCGAAGGCCCCGCCGTGACCCTGGCTATTGCCAAAAAGGCCGGTACCAATGCCGTGGTGGTGGCGGATGCGGTCCTGGCCAAGGTGGAGGAACTGCAGCAGCAGGCCCTGCCCGCCGGGGTAGAGGTGGCCGTGACCCGCAATGACGGCGAAAAGGCCGACGCGGCGGTGAATGAGCTGGTCATGCACCTGGGCATTGCCATCGGCTCCGTGGTCCTGATCCTGATCGCCTTCCTGGGCTGGCGCGAGGCGGGCATCGTCACCCTCACCGTGCCTTTGATCCTGTTCGTGGTGCTGGCCGTGGGCCTGGCCTTCGGCCAGACCATCAACCGGATCACCCTGTTCGCGTTGATTCTGTCCCTGGGCCTCTTGGTGGATGCGGCCATCGTGGTGATCGAGAACATCCACCGCCACCTGCACCACGGAGGCGGCGGCCAGGATTTCGGCCAGACTTTGGTGACCGCTACCAATGAGATCGGCAACCCCACCAATATCGCCACCATCGCCGTGATCCTGGCCTTCATTCCCATGGCCTTCGTGACCGGCATGATGGGCCCGTTCATGGCCCCTATCCCGTTCAACGTGCCGGTGGCCATGATCGCCTCCATCGTCATCGCCTACATGGTGGTGCCCTGGGCCTCCAATCTCTGGCTGCGCAACAAGGCCGCCCGTCAGGCCCTGGCCCAGAGCGCCAGCCTGGAAGAGCAGGGCGCCCAGAAGGCGGACCCCTTGCACCGGGCCTACGTGGCCGTTCTCACCCCGCTGATCGAATCCGGGGCCAAGCGCAACATCACCTTCCTGGTGGTGCTGGCGCTTCTTGTGGGTGCCATGCTGATGCCTGCCTGGCAATTCATTCGTCCTGCGGGTCTGAACGGCCCCCTGTCAGCCTTGGGCGTGGAGCTGAAGATGTTGCCCAACGACAATACCGGCACCCTGCTGCTCCAGGTGGATACCCCCGCCGGCACGGCCCTGGCCGGGACCGATCAGGTGGCCCGGGCGGTGGGCGAGGTGGTGGGGCGGCATCCCCACGTCACCGACTACCAGACCTTCCTGGGCCTCACTGCGCCCATCGACTTTGCGGCCCTGGTGCGGGGCGACATGATCAAGCGCGGTCAGAATCTGGCCCAGATCCGGGTGAACCTGGTGGGCAAGCATGCCCGTTCCGACAGCTCCCATGAGATCGCAGACCAGTTGCACGCCGCCCTGGAAGAGGTGCGCCAGCGCTTCCCGGCCAGCAAGATCAAGCTCTACGAGACTCCCCCGGGGCCCCCGGTCCAGGCCCAGATCCTGGCCGAGCTGTACGGACCGGACTACGACAAGCTGCGCCAGGCGGCCCCCATCGTGAACCAGGCTTTCGGCCAGATCTACGGCATGATCAATGTGGATGACTCGGTCACTGCCAACCTGGACAGCTTCCATGTCCGGGTGGACGCGGAGAAGGCCCTGCTGTCCGGTGTGGCGCCGGGCCAGGTGGCCCAGTTGTTGCGCAACTACGTGTCCGGATTCGCCATCGGCACCCTGCATACCGAAGACAGCCGGGAGCCGGTGGACATCCAGGTTCGCCTGCCCCGGGAATTGCGCACCGACCCGGCCACCTTGATGGCCCTGCGCGTCACCAACCCCCATGGCATGCAGGTGCCCCTATCCGCCATCGCCAGCGTGGACAAGGTCGTGGAAGCCAAGCCCATCTATGCCCGGGACCAGCATCCCATGGTGATGGTGGGCGGCGAGCTGTTGAAGTCCAGTCCGGTCTATGCCGTGCTGGCGTTGGACAAGATGCTGGATGGCCAGGCAATGCCCCACGGCGTCACCTTCACCACCGGTAACTTGGGTTTCACCCAGGCCGCACCCAAGGACGTGGTGGATTACACCCTGCTCTGGGGCGGCGAGATGCGCCTGACCCTGGACGTGTTCCGCGATCTGGGTTCCGCCTTCATCGTGGCCCTCATCCTCATCTACCTGATGCTGGTGGGCTACTACAAGTCCTTCGCCCTGCCGGTCATCGTCATGGGCGCCATCCCCCTGACCCTGGTGGGCGTCTTCCCGGGCCACTGGGCCACGGGCCAGGCCTTCACCGCCACCTCCATGATCGGCGTCATCGCCCTGGCCGGCATCGTGGTGCGCAACTCCCTGTTGCTGATCGACTTCATCCTGGATTACCGCAAGCAGGGTTATGACCTCAAGATGGCCGTCATCGAGGCGGGCGCCGTGCGCTTCCGGCCCATCCTGCTGACCGCCCTGGCCATCATCCTGGGCTCGGCCATCATGATCACCGACCCGGTGTTCGGCGGCCTGGCGGTATCCCTCATCTTTGGCACCTTCGCCTCCACGGCCCTGACCCTGGTGGTGATCCCGCTGATGTACTACCTGTGGCAACGCAACCTGAAAACACCCTGATCGAGAGAGGAAACTGAACATGACCATCGAACGCATCGTCCGTATCGTCGCCGGCAGCATGGTGCTGCTGTCCCTGATCCTGGCCCACGTCACCGGCGCCATCGACCTGGGCAGCATGTCCTGGCTGTGGCTGACCGCCTTTGTCGGTCTGAACCTGTTCCAGTCCGGCTTCACCAATCTGTGTCCCCTGGTGACCATCCTGAAGAAGATGGGGTTCAAGGAAGCCAGCGGCGCCTGCTGCTAATCCGGGCCAGGGGCGGTAAACTGCCGCCCTTTGCACCTGATTCGAGGTAAGGATGGAATTCGTCCAACAAAACATCTGGCTGATCCTGCTGGCGGCCATGTCCGGCTTCATGCTCTTCGGCGGTGGCCTGTTCGGCCGTTTGTCCGGGGTAAAGCAGGTCTCGCCCCAAGAAGCAGTCATGTTGTTTAACCATGAAGATGCCTTGGTCCTGGATGTGCGCGAGAAGTCGGAATTTTCCGATGGCCACATCCCCAAGGCCAAGCACATTCCCTTGGGGCAGCTGAAAACCAAGGTGGGTGAACTGGACAAGTTCAAGGACAAGCCCATCGTAGCGGTCTGCCGTAGTGGCAGCCGGTCCGGCCATGCCTGCGGCATGCTGAAGAAAGCCGGTTTCGAGAAGGTCCATAACCTGGCCGGCGGCATGGGCGCCTGGGACCAGGCAGGCCTGCCCAAGGAAAGATAGACGCATCACTCAAGGAATGACCATGCCCCAAGTGAAGATGTACTGCACTGCCGTGTGCCCCTACTGCCAGCTGGCGGAAAAGTTGCTGAACAAAAAGGGTGTCACCCAGATCGAGAAGATCCGGGTGGATCTGGACCCGGTCCAGCGTGAGGAGATGATGAAGATCACCGGACGGCGCACCGTGCCCCAGGTCTTCATCGGCGATCACCATGTGGGCGGCTTCGATGATCTGTCTGCCCTGGACGCGGAAGGGGGGCTGGACCCCCTGCTGGCTGCCTGAGGTCAAACGGCCCCCTGGCTCGCTGCGCTCGCTTCCCCCAGGGGGTGCCAGTTCCTTCGGTACTGGCCGTGCTGAACTGGCATGGCTTGAAATCCCGGACATCCGGAACCATGTTGTTTCGAGAGGATTTTCAGGAGTGTGACATGGAGTTGGTTTGTCCCCAGTGTGGTGCGGTCAACCGGGTGCCCGAGGCCCGGTTAGCGGATGGTCCGAAATGCGGCAAGTGCCACCACGAGGTGTTGCCGGGCCGCCCCCTGGACCTGACCCAGGCGACCTTTGATCGCTTCATCAGCCGGGATGGCCTCCCCGTGCTGGTGGACTTCTGGGCGCCCTGGTGCGGTCCCTGCAAGATGTTTGCCCCGGTCTTCAGCCAGACGGCCGCCCAATATGCAGGACGGCTACGGTTTGCCAAGATCAATACCGAGGCCGAGCAGGGATTGGCTGCCCAGCATGGCATTCGCAGCATTCCCACCCTGGCGCTGTTCCGGGCCGGGCGGGAGGTGGACCGGGTATCCGGTGCCCTGGCCGGTCCCCAGCTTGAGGCCTGGATACGGCGTCTGCTGTAAACACCAGGCACATGCCCGAGCGCTGTGCTCGGGTTTTGCGCTACCATGGCTCCTGTCACTATCCAAGACACTCAGGACCATGTCCCAACAACATCCCATCGTGGCCGTCACCGGTTCCTCCGGGGCGGGCTTGTCCACCGTCCGGCATGCCTTCAAGGAGGTGTTCCACCGCCTGGGCATCCGGCCCGCCATCGTCCATGGCGACGGTTTCCGGCGTTATACCGAGCGCCAGTTTGCCGCCCTGCTGGAAGAGGCCAGGTCCAGCAATCGCCACATTTCCTGGTTTGGCCCGGAGTGCAATCACCTGCGGGAACTGGAGTCTTTTTTTGACGCCTATGGCCGGGCCGGACAAGGCGTTTTCCGAGAATACGCCCATAACGAGGAACGGGCCCGGGTACTGGGTATCCCGGCCGGTGAATTCACCGCCTGGAAGCCCTTGCCGGAGGGCAGTGACATGCTCTTCTATGAGGGCCAGCACGGTGGTGTGGCCGCTGAAAGCTGGACTCGGCGCCAGGCATCCGGCACGGATTTTCCGCCCGATATCGATCGTCGGGTGGGTGAGGAAGGCATCCATGTGGCCCGGCACGTGGATTTCCTGATTGGCGTGGCCCCGGGGGTGAATCTGGAATGGATCCAGAAGATCCATCGCGACTGCAGCAAGGGTTATTGTTCCGAGCCTGAGTCGGTGGAAACCATCCTGCGCCGCCTGGACGACTATCTGCACTACATCGTGCCCCAGTTTGGCCTGACCGACATCAATATCCAGCGCATGCCCCTGGTGGACACCTCCAATCCCTTCGTGGCCCGGGATGTGCCCAGCCCGGAAGAGTCCATCCTGATCATCCATTTCCGGGACCGCAAGCGTTATGACTTTCCCCGCATGCTGGCCCGCATACCCGGGGCCCGCATGACCCGGACCAGCACCCTGGCCGTGCCCGGGGGCAAGCTCAAGCTGGCCCTGGACGTCATCTGCGCCCCCATCTTCGAAGCCATGATGGAGCGGCGCCACAAGGTCTGAGCCACGGCCGGAATGTGATGCAAGGCTCCCGGATTCCCCCGGCGCTATGGGTATAATCCACGTTTACCCAACCCGACGGATTCATGATCATGAGCGATGAACAAGCCCAGCAACCCGCCGCCCCCGTATTCGGCCTGGAAAAGGTGTACCTGAAGGACATGTCCCTGGAAGTGCCCAATTCCCCCCAGATCTTCCTCGAACAGGGAACGCCCAGTATCGATATACAGTTGCAGAGCAACACCAATGCCGTGGAGCCCGGCATCTTCGATTGCGTGCTTACCGTGACCGTGACGGCCAAGGTGAACGACAAGACGGCGTATCTGGTGGAAGCGCACCAGGCCGGCATCTTCCGCATCCAGAATCTGCCGCCCGAGGCCATGGAGCCCGCCCTGGCCGTGGGCTGCCCGAACATCCTGTTCCCCTACGCCCGTCAGGCTGTGTCCGATGCCATCATGAGTGCCGGCTTCCCGCCCATGTATCTGCAGCCCGTGAACTTCGAGGCCATGTACATGCAGCAAAAACAGCAGCAACTCCAGGGCGCCGAGCAGACCCACTGATCCTGACCCACTCATGAATATTGCGGTACTGGGGGCCGGCGCCTGGGGCACGGCCCTGGCCGTCCACCTGGCCCATGACAGGGATATCACCCTGTGGACCCGGCATCCTGAGCAGGCCCGGGCCATGGCCGCGGCACGCTGCAACGACCGCTACCTGCCAGGGGTGGCCCTGCCTGACCGGCTGGAGATCACCACGGATCTGGCCCTGGCGGGCCAGGCCGACCTGTGGATTCTGGCAACGCCCACCCAGGCCTTGCGCGAGATGCTGGGGCAGCTGGACCGTTTGGGGAGCCCCCGTCCCCTGGTCTGGCTTTGCAAGGGTTTCGAGGGCGGCCAGGGCAAACTTCCCCATCAGGTGGTGGAGGAAACCTGGACCGCCGGCACGCCCCATGGGGTGCTGTCTGGGCCCAGTTTCGCCCTTGAAGTGGCCCGGCGTCAGCCCACGGCCATCACCCTGGCGTCCCGGGATGCGGCCTTTGCCCGTACCGTAGGCCAGGCCCTGCACAGCCAGCGCCTGCGCATCTATACCTCCCAGGATGTGGTGGGGGTGGAAGTGGGTGGGGCAGTGAAGAACGTCCTGGCCATTGCCGCCGGGATATCGGATGGATTGGGGTTCGGACTGAATGCCCGGGCGGCCCTGATCACCCGGGGGCTGGCGGAAATGACGCGGCTAGGCCTGCAATTGGGCGGCCAGATGGAAACCTTCATGGGCCTGTCCGGCGTGGGGGACCTGATCCTCACATGTACCGGGGACCTGTCCCGAAACCGCCGCGTGGGCACCTTGCTGGCCCGGGGGCTGGGTCTGGAAGCCATCCTGCGGGAACTGGGCCATGTGGCGGAAGGGGTTTCCACCGCGCGGGAGGTGGCGGCCCTGGCCGACCGGGTGGGCGTCGAGATGCCCATCACCCAGGCGGTCAGCCAGATTCTGTCGGGCGTGCTGCCTGCCAGGGAAGCCGTGGAGGCGCTGCTCAGTCGGGAGCAGAAGGCCGAAAAGGATTGATCGCCGCCGGTCATTCCGGGCTTGCGGGCAGTTTTCATTTCGTGGCGGGCTGGCCGCCGGGTAAAATTCCATTCCCACGCCCTTTCGTCCGGCTCACCCGGCGCTTGCTTCACTTATGCTGATCTACATACACGGTTACAACAGCTCGTCCCAATCCGGCAAGGCCCGGGACATGATGGAATGGATGGGACAGCAGGGCTTGGGCGAGGCATGCATTTGCCCGGATCTGCCCCATCGTCCGGCCCAGGCGATCGGTCTGCTGGAATCCCTCATTGCCGCCAGTCGGGGGCCGGCCAAGCTGATCGGGAGTTCCCTGGGCGGCTTTTATGCGGCCTGGCTGGCCGAACGGCATGGGCTCAAGGCGGTTCACGTAAACCCCTGCATAGCGTGCCACGAGAAGTTGCGGGACCATGTGGGCAAGACTCAAAAAAACTGGCACTCGGGCGATGAATACCTGTTTACGGCCGACCACCTGCGGGAGTTGGAGGATTTGGCTCTCCCGGAGGTCAGTCGGCCGGAAAACCACCTCCTGCTCGCGGAAACGGGGGATGAGGTGCTGGATTACCGGGAGGCAGTGGCGTATTTCAAGGGGGCCCGCCAGGTGATCCTGGAAGGTGGCGACCACGGCTTTACCCGGTTTCGGGACTACCTGCCCATGATCTTGGAATTCTGAGCGCCGGCCCATGTACTGTTACTACGAAGAAGACGGCGACATCAAGGCAGGGACCATCCTGGCCGACAACGACAGCTCCCTGCAGATCGAATCCCAGCATGGAAAGCGCGGCAAGCTCAAGGCCGCCCATGTCTTGCTGCGCTTTCCCGCTCCGCTGCCCACCGAGGCCATGGAGCAGGCCCGCAGCCTGGCCGGGGACATCGACACGGACTTTCTCTGGGAAGTGGCGGGCAGTGAGGAATTCGGATTTGCCGAACTGGCGGCCGAATACCATGGCAAGCCCCCCTCTGCCGTGGAAGCCGGCGCCATATTGCTTACCCTGCACGGGGCGCCCATCTACTTCTACAAGAAGGGCAAGGGTCGTTACAAGGCGGCCCCTGCCGAGTCCCTGGCGGCGGCCAAGGCCAGCCTGGAACGCAAGGCACGGGAAGCGGAATTGCGGGCGGAATGGGTGGATCAGTTGCGCGCTGGCGGCCTGCCCGAATCGTTTCGGGACAAAGTGTACGAACTGGCCCACAAGCCCGACAAGAACAGCCTGGAATACAAGGCCCTGATGGATGCCTGCGGCGAAACGGGATTGTCCCCCGTGCGATTGCTGGACCGTTGCGGTGCCATTCCCTCCAGCCATGATTTCCATCTCCAGGCCTTCTTGCTGGAGCATTTCCCCAGAGGGACGGGCTTCCCGGCACTGCACGCCCCGGAGCCGCCCCCCGAACTGCCGGCCGGTGATGCGCCCGCATTCAGTATCGACGATGCCGCCACGACGGAGATCGATGACGCCTTTTCGGTCATCTTCCGACCCGATGGCTCGGTCCGGGTGGGCATCCACATTGCCGCCCCTGCGCTGGGCATCGGCCGGGACTCGGAACTGGACCGGGTGGCCGCCACCCGCCTGTCCACGGTCTACATGCCCGGGGGCAAGATCACCATGCTGCCGGAAGCCCTGGTGGACCGGTACACCCTGGCGGAAAACCGGGATTGCCCGGCCCTTTCCCTGTATCTGGAGGTGGGGCCCGAACTGGAGATTCGGAGTCTGCATACCCAGGCAGATACCATACGCATCGCCGCCAACCTGCGGCACGAGACCCTGGAACCCTTGTTCAACGAGGCCAGCATCGGCCGGCCGGAGGCTCCTGACTATCCCTTCCGGCGCGAGCTGGAGTGGCTCTGGCATTTCGCCAGCCGCCTGGAGATCGGCCGGGGCAAGGTGGATACCATCCAGCGTCTGGATTACGTGTTCAAGGTTCAGGATGACCGGATCAGCATCACGCCCCGGGTACGCGGCAATCCCATCGACAAGGTGGTGTCCGAGCTGATGATCCTGGCCAACAACCGCTGGGGCAAGCTGCTGGCCGAGCACGATGTGGCCGGCCTGTACCGGGCCCAGACTGCCGGCAAGGTCCGCATGACGGTCAAGCCCGCGCCCCATGAGGGTCTGGGCCTGGATTGCTATGCCTGGAGCACTTCGCCTTTGCGCCGATACGTGGATCTGATCAATCAGCGCCAGATCCTGGCCGCCATTGGCGGGCACACGCCGTCCTATGCCGGGAATGACGCGCTCCTGTTTGCCGCCATGCGGGACTTCGAACTGGCCTACGATGCCTACAACGACTTCCAGCGCCGCATGGAGCGCTATTGGTGTCTGCGCTGGTTCATCCAGGAAGGGGTGGCCGAGGCCGAGGGTGCGCTGATCAAGGAAAACCTGGTCCGCTTCGACGGCTTGCCCTTCGTGACCCGGATGAGCGGTGCCCCTGCCCTCAATCCCGGTGACAGGGTGAGAGTGGCCCTGGCGGACATCGATCTGCTGGACATCGAACTGACATGCCAGTACCAAGGTATCGCACCCTCCTGAGCCGCGCCGGCCAGTGGTTGCCGGCCGCCCATTACCCGCTCAGCCGTGGCGAGTGGAGCGACCGGTTCATGCAGGCCGTGCTGTTCTCCTGCATCGCCCATGTGGCTTTCTTCTTTGGCGCCGGCTGGAAGCCGGCCAACCCCAGCCTGTTCGACAAGGACATGCCGCCCCTGGAGGTGGTGCTGGTGAATGCCCGTACGGCCACGGCCCCGGTGCAGGCGGAGGTCTATGCCCAGGCCAATCTGGATGGCGGTGGCGATGTGGAGGAAGACCGCCAGTTGCGCAGCCCGCTGCCGGCCAGTGCGGTGGATGCGCCCCCCATCCCGGCCAGGGAGATCGATGCCAAGGTCAAGGCCCTGGAGGAGCAGGCCAAGGAACTGCTGACCCAGATCAAATCCCGCTACAGCGTACCCGAGACCGCTCCCGAGGCCACACCCGAGCCCCCCGAGCCGGTCCCGGCGCCACCCGTGCCCAACGACCTCGCCCAGCGCAGCATCGAGATGGCCCGGCTCCAGGCCAAGATCGACCGGCAGTGGGATGAGTACCAGAAGCGTCCCCGGCGCGAGAACGCCATCATGCGGGCCAAGGAATATGCCTTCGCGCGCTACGTGGAAGATTGGCGGGTCAAGGTGGAGCGCATTGGCAACCTGAACTACCCCGAGGCGGCACGGAGGGGGCGCATCTACGGTTCCCTGGTGTTGACGGTGGAAATCAAGAGCGATGGCAGTCTGGAGGACGTGCACGTCGAGCGCTCCTCGGGCTCCAGGGTCCTGGATGCGGCCGCCATCAAGATCGTGCAGATATCCGCCCCCTTCGCGCCCTTCCCGGACGAGATGCGCCGCCAGGTGGACATCTTCGGCATCACCCGGACCTGGAGCTTCACCAATGATCAGCTGAGCAGTCAGTAAGCGTCAGCTAGCATCAAAAAAACCGGTCCCATGGTGTAAAATTAGCAGATTCTAATATTGTCTGATCGAGAGGCCATTCCATGCATTCCGGTACCACGCTGACCCAGTTCATCATCGAAGAACAACGCCACATCGCCGGCGCCACCGGTGATTTCACCGCCCTGCTGAACGACCTGGTCACCGCCATCAAGGTGATTTCCAACGCCGTCAACAAGGGCGCCCTGGTGGGTACCATGGGTGCCCTGGAGTCCCAGAACGTGCAAGGCGAGACCCAGAAGAAGCTGGACGTGATCACCAACGAGATCATGATCCGCACCAACGAGTGGGCGGGTCACCTGGCCGGCATGGCCTCGGAGGAAATGGACGAGGTCTACGCCATTCCCCACAAATACCCCCTGGGCAAGTACCTGCTGGTGTTCGATCCCCTGGACGGCTCTTCCAACGTGGACATCAACATCTCCGTCGGCACCATCTTCTCCATCCTGCGTGCCCCTGTGTCGGGCCGCGCCGCCAGCATGGAGGACTTCCTCCAGCCCGGCACCAAACAGGTCTGCGCCGGCTATGCCCTGTACGGCTCCTCCACCATGCTGGTGCTGACCACCGGGCACGGTGTCAACGGCTTCACCCTGGACCGGGAAGTGGGCGAGTTCATCCTCACTCACCGGGACATGAAGATTCCCGTGGACACCAAGGAATTCGCCATCAATGCCTCCAACCGCCGGTTCTGGGAAGCGCCCGTGGCACGTTATGTTGAAGAGTGTCTGGCCGGGGTCGAAGGCCCGCGTGGCA
>DYHB01000164.1 GCA_020724415.1 Thiobacillus sp. | reverse complement strand
TGACCATGCGGGCCACCCAGAAGAAGATGATGTCGAAACCGGTGACCAGCACCGAAGTCGGCAGGTAATGCTTCAGTTCCCAGGTATCGTCCGGCCAGCCCAGGGTGGAGAACGGCCATAGCGCCGACGAGAACCAGGTATCAAGCACGTCCTCGTCCCGGGTCAGCGCGCGGCCGCCGGCCTGGCGCCGGGCGTCTGCCTCGGTGCGGGCCACGTACACGTTACCGCTGTCGTCGTACCAGGCGGGTATGCGGTGGCCCCACCAGAGTTGGCGGGAAACACACCAGTCCTGAATGTTTTCCAGCCACTGGCGGTAGGTGGTGGTCCAGTTCTCGGGCACGAACTTCAGCTCGCCGGAATCGACCACCTTCAAGGCGTCTTTGGCCAGTCCCTCCATACTCATGAACCACTGGTCGGTCAGCATGGGTTCAATGACGGCATGGGTCCGGTCGCCCCGGGGAATCATCAGCTTGTGGGGTTTGGCCGAGACCAGCAGGCCTTTTGCCTGCAGTTCGTCCAGGATCTTCTGACGTGCCACGTACCGGTCGAGCCCCTGGTAGTCAGCCGGTCCGAATTCGTTGATCTTCGCGTCCAGCGTGAGGATGTTGATGGCCGCCAGGTGATGGCGCTGGCCCACTTGCCAGTCATTGAAATCGTGGGCCGGGGTTATCTTGACCACGCCGGTACCGAACTCCCGGTCCACATAGTCGTCGGCAATGATGGGAATGGTGCGTTCCGCCACGGGCAGGCGAACCTGCTTTCCGATCAGGTGGGCATAACGCTCATCCGCCGGGTTCACCGCCACGGCCGTATCGCCCAGCAGGGTCTCCGGGCGGGTGGTGGCCACCGTGAGGAACCCGCTGCCGTCCTCAAGGGGGTAGTTGATCTCCCAGATGAAGCCGTCTTCCTCGGTGCTGACCACTTCCAGGTCCGAGACTGCCGTCTGCAACACCGGGTCCCAGTTGACCAGGCGCTTGCCGCGATAGATCAGTCCCTGCTCATAAAGCTTTACGAAGACCTCGGTGACCGCCTTGGACAAGCCCTCGTCCATGGTGAAGCGCTCCCGTTCCCAGGCCGGCGAGGTCCCCAGGCGGCGCATCTGGCGGGTGATGGTGGATCCGGAGTGTTCCTTCCACTCCCAGACTTTTTCCAGGAACTTGTCCCGGCCCAGGTCGTGGCGGGAAACCTTTTGCGCGTCCAATTGACGCTCGACGACGATCTGCGTCGCGATACCGGCGTGGTCGGTGCCCGGCTGCCACAGGGTATTGTCACCCTTCATGCGATGGTAACGGGTCAAGGCATCCATCAGCGTGTGCTGGAAGGCGTGGCCCATGTGCAAGGTGCCGGTCACATTGGGCGGCGGCAGCAGAACGCAATAATGGGGCCTGTCCTCCTGCTCGCCCATCTTGTAGTACCCGGCCGCCTCCCAATGGGCGTACCAGCGTTTTTCGATGTCGTGGGGTTCGTAGCTTTTTGCCAGTTCCATGGTGTCTACCGGGTATCAAAAAAGAAACGCGAAGCCGGTTTCGGGCGACCTCGCGTGGGGCAGATTATAGCAAGCCCGGGACCGCTATAGACCCTTGGGGGTCATTCCGGGAGCCTTCCTCAAGGCCGCCCCAGCAGGCGTTCCAGTTCCTCCCGGACGATGGCACGGAAGCGGGTTTCCATTCGGGCCTCATGCTCGGCCAGATGGTCCATCAGGCGGCTTTCCATGGCCATTAGCCGATCCTGCGCCAGGCTTTGGCCAGGGTCCACCCCGGCATCTGGGGCCTCCTCGGAGGGAGCAACCGGGAGAGCTTCGGGCACGGCCTCCCATGTGCTTGGAGCAGGCTCATGGAAAGGCGACTCAGGAAGGGCATCCGGGATATTGAGGCGCGGGGGCGCTGCTTTGGGCAATATCGCCTCCCTTGGTCCATCCGGCACCTCGGCACCGAAAGCCTCGGCCAGGTCCAGCGTCAGTTCGGGGCTTTCTTCCGCCACCACGTCCGTGAGCAGGGGAAAATCCCAGTCGTCCCGCTTGTGGGCCGGACCGGCAAACCCCGCACGCTTGCCCAGCAGGGCATCGATCTTGCCGAAGATGTCGTCCTGGGAAGGGAGTTCTGGCGCAGGGGGTTCTGGGTATGCGGTCATGGGGAAGGCCGGCTGAGGTCGATATGGTTCAGGGCATATCCCCTGGACTTGTAGAAACGGTAACGCTCACGCCCGGCGGCCACCTCTTCTGGGGCCTGGCCCACCACCTCCAGAAGGCGTTCGAAGCGACCAAAAAAGGCGGGCGACTCCGAATCCAGGTTGATCAGGACATCCGGTGCGGCCAGATCATCCGCATCGGGTCCGATGAGCACGGGGGTCTGCCTGGCGCTGGCATGGCCACAGCGGACATGGGGCAGAAAAGACAAAGCCGGCACGGTCCACAAGTAGGCATCCAGTTCTCTGGCCAGGACGTCGTCCCGGGTGTGGACCAGCACACAGCGGCCGTTGTCACGGGCCTTCTGGATCAGTTTGCGTACCACATCCAGCCGGTCCCGGGCCTGGGTGTAGAAATCGATGCGCGTCATCTCATCCTGCAGGAGTAGCGGGTGGCTGCATGATACTCCCCTTGCCCGGGTCGGGGCATCACGCCCGGGCAAGGGCGGCCTGGACCGCTTCGCCCATCCCTGCCGGGCTCTTGGCGACGACCACGCCAGCCTTTTCCAGGGCGGCGATCTTGTCCTCCGCCTTACCGGAACCGCCGGCAATGATGGCACCGGCATGCCCCATTCGCTTGCCCTTGGGCGCAGTCAGGCCGGCGATGTAGGCAGCCACGGGCTTGGTCACATGGGCCTGGATGTACTCGGCCGCTGCCTCCTCGGCCGTGCCGCCGATCTCGCCCACCAGGATGATGGCTTCGGTCTGCGGGTCGGCCTGGAACATGGCCAGGCAGTCGATGAAATCCAGGCCCTTGATGGGATCGCCGCCGATGCCCACGCAGGTGGATTGCCCCAGGCCGGCCTGGGTGGTCTGCCAGACCGCTTCATACGTAAGCGTGCCGGAGCGGGACACGATGCCCACCTTGCCGGACTGGTGGATGAAGCCCGGCATGATGCCGATCTTGCATTCGCCGGGGGTGATCAAACCTGGACAGTTCGGCCCGATCAGGTGGACACCATTGGCCTTGATCGCCGCCTTGACGTTGATCATGTCGCGCACCGGGATGCCCTCAGTGATGCAGGCGATGACCCGGATGCCCGCGTCGGCTGCCTCCAGGATGCCGTCGGCGGCGAAGGCGGCCGGGACGTAGATCATGGTGGCATCGGCGCCGGTCTCGCGCACCGCGTCCCTCACCGTGTTGAACACCGGCAGGTCGAGATGGCGCTGGCCGCCCTTGCCGGGGGTGACTCCGCCCACCATCTGCGTGCCATAGGCGATGGCCTGTTCGGAATGGAAAGTGCCCTGCTTGCCGGTGAAGCCCTGGCAAATGACCCTGGTTTCCCTGTTGATCAGGATGCTCATGCCGCCTCCTCCACCGCCCGCCTGGCCGCTTCGTTGAGATCGTTGGCGGCGATGATCGCAAGACCTGAATCGGCCTGGGCCGCATTGGCCAGCAACTCGCGCCCCTTGTCCGCATTGGTGCCTTCGAGACGCACCACCACCGGGATCGTCACGCCCACCTCCTGCACCGCCTGGAGGATGCCCTCGGCGATCAGGTCGCAGCGCACGATGCCGCCGAAGATGTTGATCAGC
>DYHB01000163.1 GCA_020724415.1 Thiobacillus sp. | reverse complement strand
TTCATCTCCGGGCTGGAGGGGTCGTTGACCCCCCAGGATCGCGCAGGGGTCGAGACATGGCTGGCTGCCCGCCGGGATATCACGTCTTGGGAGCTGGGTCCCCTGGAGGATGCCTGGCACCCACCCCGATCCGTTCGTGCCTATTCGGCTGGCCGTCGGAGTGCGGTGTTCTTGATCAGCCCGGTCGGCGCCTGATGGCTGCTCCGGCGAGGATCGTCCTGACGGACCCGCACGGCCCCAAATAAAAAAACCCGCCTGCCGGCGGGTCTGTCTGTCAGGGCTCTGAAAGGCCCCCGGGCCCATCAACCCCGGCGCATGGAGTCGAAGAAGTCACCGTTGTTCTTGGTGGCCCGGATCTTGTCGATCAGGAATTCCATGGCCTCCAGATCATCCATGGGATAGAGCAGTTTGCGCAGGACCCAGATTTTCTGCAGGACGGCCGGCTCGATGAGCAGTTCTTCCTTGCGGGTGCCGGAGCGGTTCACGTTGATGGCGGGGTAGACCCGCTTCTCGGCCATGCGCCGGTCCAGATGGATTTCCATGTTGCCGGTGCCCTTGAATTCCTCGTAGATCACGTCATCCATGCGGGAGCCGGTGTCGATGAGGGCCGTGGCGATGATGGTCAGGCTGCCGCCTTCCTCGATGTTGCGGGCGGCACCGAAGAAGCGCTTGGGCTTCTGCAGGGCGTTGGCGTCCACGCCGCCGGTCAGCACCTTGCCGGAAGCGGGCTGCACGGTGTTGTAGGCCCGGGCCAGCCGGGTGATGGAGTCCAGCAGGACGACCACGTCCTTCTTGTGTTCCACCAGACGCTTGGCCTTCTCGATGACCATCTCGGCCACCTGGACGTGACGGCTGGCCGGCTCGTCGAAGGTGGAGGCCACCACCTCGCCGCGCACGGTGCGCTGCATCTCGGTCACTTCCTCGGGGCGCTCGTCGATCAGCAGGACGATGAGCACGGCGTCGGGGTGGTTGGCAGTGATGGCATGGGCGATGTGCTGCATCATCACCGTCTTGCCCGACTTGGGCGGCGCCACCAGCAGGCCGCGCGAACCCTTGCCGATGGGGGCGACGATGTCGATGATGCGGCCGGTCATGTTTTCTTCGGCCTTGATGTCCCGCTCCAGGCGGAAGGGTTTGTTCGGAAACAGGGGGGTCAGGTTCTCGAACAGGATCTTGTGCTTCAGGTCTTCCACCGGACCGCCGTTGACCTTGTCCAGCTTGGTCAGGGCGAAATAGCGCTCGCCGTCCTTGGGGGTGCGGATCTCGCCCTCGACCGTGTCGCCGGTATGCAGGTTGAAGCGGCGGACCTGGGACGGGGAGATGTAGATGTCGTCCGGGCTGGCCAGATAGGAAGTATCCGCCGAGCGCAGGAAGCCGAAGCCGTCGGGCAGGATTTCCAGTGCGCCATCGCCGTAGATGGTCTCACCCTTCTTGGCCTTGCTCTTGAGCATGGCGAAGATGAGTTCCTGCTTGCGCATGCGATTGGCATTCTCGATGCCATCGGTTTCAGCCATCTCCAGCAACTGGCTGACGTGTAACTGCTTCAATTCGGATAAATGCATGGTCCAGGGGTGTAGTAGACAGGGGCGACCGGGACGGTCTGGGGGGAATTCTCGGGGGGAGAGTCTGCCCGGCAGAAGGCCGGGCAGGGGCAAGACTAGCGGGAGTTAGATGTTGCTGTCAACAAAAGCCGTCAACTGGGACTTGGAAAGCGCGCCGACCTTGGTGGCTTCCACATTGCCGTTCTTGAAAACCATCAGAGTCGGGATGCCGCGAATACCATATTTGGGCGGGGTGGCCTGGTTTTCATCAATGTTCAGCTTGCAGACCTTGAGCCGGCCGGCATATTCCTTGGCCACCTCGTCGAGGATGGGGGAGATCATCTTGCAGGGGCCGCACCAGTCTGCCCAGTAGTCCACCAGGACGGGCATGGAGGATTGCAGCACCTCCTGTTCGAAGGAGTCATCGCTGACGTAATGGATATGTTCACTCATGGTCGGGAACCTCACGTGGGAAGTTGCTGGCATCGGGCGGATGCCGGATTGGCCAAACGGGAAAACGCAGCTATCCTAGCGAAAAAGCCGCGGAGAGAAAAGCGCATGACATACGTCGTTACTGAAAACTGCATCAAATGCAAATACACCGATTGCGTGGATGTGTGCCCCGTGGACTGTTTCCACGAAGGGCCGAATTTCCTGGTGATCGATCCTGAGGAATGTATCGATTGCACCTTGTGTGTGGCGGAATGCCCGGCCGAGGCCATCTTCGCCGAGGATGACGTGCCGGAGAACCAGAAACACTGCATCGCCCTGAATGCCGAGCTGGCGCCCCTCTGGCCCGTGCTGGTGGAGAAGAAAGAGCCGCTGCCGGACGCGGATGAATGGAATGGCAAGGCGGGCAAGTTGGACCTTCTGGAGCGCTGACCGGCAGACGGCTCAGCTAAGCTTGTATCCAACGTGCAGGGCCACCACGCCTGCCGTCATGTTGTGGAAATCCACGCGCCCGTAGCCCACCTGTTCCATCATGGCCTTCAAGGTTGCCTGGTCCGGATGCATGCGGATGGATTCGGCCAGGTAACGGTAGCTGCCGGCATCCTTGGTGATCAGGTCGCCCAGGCGTGGCAGCACTTGGAAGGAGTAGGCGTCGTACACCGGCGCCAGGGGCTTCCAGACCTTTGAGAATTCCAGCACCATGGTCTTGCCACCGGGTTTCAGGACCCGGCGCATCTCGGCCAGGGCGATGTCCTTGTGGGTCATGTTGCGCAAGCCGAAGGCCACGGTCACCAGATCGAAATAGTTGTCGGGAAAGGGCAGCTTTTCCCCGTCGCACTGGGCCACGGGCAGCATCATGCCCTCGTCCAGCAGGCGGTCCCGGCCCACGCCCAGCATGGATCCATTGATGTCGGTCAGCCAGACCTGGCCCGTGGGGCCGGCATCCCTGGCCAGCAGGCGGGAGATGTCACCCGTGCCACCGGCAATGTCCAGGCAGCGATAGCCGGGGCGGACATTGGCCTTGAGTTGCAGGAATCTTTTCCAGACCCGGTGCAGGCCCGCCGACATGAGGTCATTCATCACGTCATAGCGGTTGGCCACCGAGTGGAATACCTCGGCCACCTTCTGGGCCTTCTGGTTCTCGGCTACGGTCTCGAAGCCGAAGTGGGTGGTCTTGTCTTCGCTCACGGACGGTAGCCTTCGGGGGCGCCGACGCCATCACCGAAGAAGTATTTTTCGGCCTGTTCCATCAGGTACTTGCGATGCTGGGCATCGGCCAGGTTGAGGCGGTTTTCATTGATGATCATGGTCTGGAGCTTGATCCAGCCTTGCCACGCTTCCTTGGACACGCCCTCGTAAACCCGCTTGCCGAGGTCTCCGGGATAGGGGGGAAAATCCATGCCCTCGGCCTCCCGGCCCAGCTTTACACATTGCACCATGCGTGCCATGCAACTCTCCTAAGGAATATCAACGATTGCTGATGTTAGCCCATGGGCCGTCCGGCGTCATCCTTCCTCGGCCAAGCGCTTTTCCAGCCGCTTGGCGAATACCTTCATTTCCTTGGCAGCCTGGATGTCGCCTTTTGACTCGGCCACGGCAATGCCTTGCCGATAGGCTTCCAGAGCACGATTCGGGGCCTCGATGTCGGTCAGGGCTTTGCCCAGGAGCTTCCAGGCGGCGGAATAGTCCGGGTTTTGCCGGACGGCTTCGGCCAGGTGTTGGGCGGCGGTGTCCGGCCGGCCGGCCTTGAGGTATTCGTTGCCCAGGCTGTAGCGCAGCAGGGCGCTGTCCCGACCTTGGGCCAGCATCTTTTCCATGTTGTCCAGTGTGC
>DYHB01000162.1 GCA_020724415.1 Thiobacillus sp. | reverse complement strand
GCAGATCGGACACCAGCCAGGGATCCGACGGTGCATAGGTGGTAAAGCGGGCACCGTCGTTACGGACACCGCGCATCACTTGGCCCTCGATGGTGACCTTGGCCACTTGCCCGGCCTTCACCTCTTCGATGAACTGGGAATAATCCACCTGGCTCTGGGCCATTTGCCGGGCACCGAACTGGTTGAACGCCGTCATAAGCACCAGGGCAATCACCAGCCAGATAGCGACGTTTTTGAATAAGCTGTTCAAGTCACACTCCTAAGTCCACGTTTCACGTGTCTGTCCACACTGGACCACGTTAGTCCAAATCCGTTCCGGGATCAATGATCCCGGGCGCCTTGAGGCCCCTGGCCAGGAGATAGGTCTCCCGGCTGCGATCCCGGGAGGCCTTGGGCTTGCGTGCCGCCACCGTCCGGAAGACTTGGCGCATCTCCTTCATGAAAGGCTCAAACCCTTCGCCCTGAAACACTTTGATCAAGAACACCCCGTCGGGTTTCAATTGCTGCCTTGCAAAATCCAGGGCCAGTTCCGCCAGGGCGTAGGCCCGGGCCTGATCCGACACCAATACACCGGAGATATTGGGGGCCATGTCGCTGATTACAAGGTCCACGGCCGACCCTGCCAGGCGGGTCTGCAACTGGTTCAGGACCGAGTCCTCGCTGAAATCCCCCTGGATGAATTCCACATGGGGCAGGGGCGTCATTTCCAGCAGGTCCAGCCCGATGATTCGCCCCTTTCCTTGTAGGCGCTGGGTCGCCACCTGGCACCAGCCCCCTGGCGCACAGCCCAGATCCACCACCGTCATCCCGGGCCGGAACAGCCGATCCCGTTCATCGATCTCCAGCAGCTTGAAGGCGGAACGGGCACGCCAGCCCTGCTCGCTGGCCTGGCGCACGTAAAAGTCATTCACGTGGCGCTGGTGCCATTCGTGGGTCTTGGCTTTTCTTTTCATGTAGTATTGGCCGCCTTTTGGCTTTGCGGATCCGTGCAAAGCATGATTATGGAGCTGTCCATGCTGGAACTCACCCCGGAACAACGAAAATTCCTGAAATCCCAGGCCCACGGGCTCAAACCGGTGGTCATGATCGGCCAATCCGGCCTGACCGAGGCCGTGGTCAAGGAAACGCAACGGGCCCTGGCCGCCCACGAACTGATCAAGATACGGGTACTCAACGACAATCGCGCCGAACGGGAAGCCTGGCTGGCAGACATCTGCGCCGCTACGGATGCCGCGCCGGTGCAACACATCGGCAAGCTATTGCTGATCTACAAACCCGCCGAAACGCCCAAGCTCACGTTACCTCGTTGACTGCTTGGCCACCAGCGCCAGGCCCAGCAAGGACTGGAGCAGGTACACGCCGCTGGCGATGCCGTGCCAGGTCTCGAAGCGGTCCCGGAACAGGCTTTGCATGACATCCTGGGGCAAGGCCTGATCCTTCAGTTCCTGCATCAGGGGCTGGATGCCGAACAGCTGGGCCAGGGTCAGCAGCCACATGGCCAGGGCCAGCCAGAAAAAGGCCTGCTTGAAGGCCCGTGCGCCAAACCTGCCCAAACGGAACAGCAGCAGCCAGACTCCCAGGACCAGGCCCACCCAGCCGATCCAGGCAAACATCCGCCCGGCCAGGGCCCCGGCCACCACCTTGTCATCCAGGTGATAAAACAACACCGGCGCCGCCAGGTAGCCGATGGCCCACAGGCCACCCACCCAAAGGGCGACCGACCAGGCAGCGAGAAGATCGGGAAGGTTTTTCATAAGGCGGTAACAGGGTGACAAAGTGACAAAGTGACGGGGTGCGCCATGTACGCGGCAGTGCATTTTGTCACTGCGTCGCTCGTCACTTTGTCACTCGTCACTTTGTCACTCGTCACTTTGTCACTCGTCACTTTGTCACCGAATCAAAGGTAGTGCACATCCAGGATTTCGTAGTGCCGCAGCCCTCCCGGGGCATGCACATCCGCCACGTCCCCGGCGTATTTGCCAATCAGGGCGCGGGCGATGGGTGAGCTGACGGAGATCTTGCCCTGCTTGATGTCGGCTTCGTCGTCCCCGACGATCTGGTATTTCACGTCGTCGCCGGTTTCGGCATCCACCAGTTCCACCGTGGCGCCGAAGACTACCCTGCCTTCGGCGTCCAGATGCCTGGGATCGATGATCTGGGCATTGGCCAGCTTGCCTTCCAGTTCCTTGATGCGCCCCTCGATGAAGCCCTGCTTTTCCTTGGCAGCATCATATTCGGCGTTTTCGGACAGGTCGCCGTGGGATCGGGCTTCGGCAATGGCAGCAATGACGCTGGGCCGCTCCACCGACTTCAGGCGTTGCAACTCGTTGCGCATCATCTCGGCGCCTACCACGGTCAAAGGAATCTTGTTCATAGCTCTACCTCGGCAGATGCAGGGGAAGGCGCCCCGGGCGCCCCACTTCACACGCCCAATCGGCGGTGCAATCCCTGCAGGTCGTGAATGGAAATCTCCTTGCGGTCCTTCATGCCCATGCAAGCGGCCTCGGCGCCTGCCAGGGTGGTGAAATACGGCACGTTCTGGGCCAGGGCTGCGGTGCGGATGGAGGCGGAATCCTTCACCGCCCGCTTGTCCTCCACCACGTTGACGATGAGCTGAATCTCCTGATTCTTGATCATGTCCACGATGTGGGGCCGTCCCTCGGCCACCTTGTTGACCCGGGTCACTGGAATGCCGGCGGCCTGGATGGACGTGGCGGTCCCCTTGGTGGCGAACAGCTTGAAGCCCAGTTCATGCAGGTCCCGCGCGATCCGGGCCACGTCGGGGTGTTCGTGATCCCGAACGGAGAGACAGACATTGCCGCGCAGGGGCAGCTTGACGCTGGCCGCGTACTGCGCCTTCAGGAAGGCTTCGCCAAAGGTCTCGGCTACGCCCATGACCTCGCCGGTGGACTTCATCTCCGGCCCCAGCAAGGGATCCACGCCCGGGAACTTGCGGAACGGGAAGACCGCTTCCTTGACGCAGAAATAGGGCGGCACCACTTCCGTCTCGGCACCCTGGACCTGGAGGCTGCGGCCGGCCATGCAGCGGGCGGCAATCTTGGCCAGGGGACGACCGGTGGCCTTGGAGACGAAGGGCACGGTGCGGGAAGCGCGCGGATTCACTTCCAGGACGTAGACTTCGGCAGCGTCGCCCTGGCCCTTGATAGCGAACTGGACGTTCATCAGGCCCACCACGTTCAGGGCCCTGGCCATGGCCACGGTCTGGCGGCGCAGTTCGTCCTGCAGGGCCTGGCTTAGACTGTAGGGTGGCAGGGAACAGGCCGAGTCGCCGGAATGCACCCCGGCCTGCTCGATGTGTTCCATGATGCCGCCGATCAGCACGTCCTTGCCGTCGGACAGGGCGTCCACGTCCACCTCGATGGCGTCGTTCAGGAACCGGTCCAGCAGCACCGGGGAATCGTTGGAGACCTTCACCGCTTCGCGCATGTAGCGTTGCAGGTCGGCCTCTTCATGGACGATCTCCATGGCCCGACCGCCCAGCACATAGGAGGGCCGCACCACCAGCGGATAGCCGATCTCGGCCGCCAGGCGAATCGCGTCGGCCTCGTTGCGGGCCGTGCGGTTGGGCGGCTGGAGCAGGCCCAGGGCGTTGAGCATTTTCTGGAAGCGCTCCCGGTCCTCGGCGGCGTCGATCATGTCCGGCGTGGTGCCGATGATGGGCACGCCGTTCTTTTCCAGGTCCCGGGCCAGTTTCAACGGGGTCTGGCCGCCGTACTGGACGATGACCCCCACCGGTTTCTCGATGCGGACGATCTCCAGCACGTCTTCCAGGGTCAGGGGCTCGAAATAGAGGCGATCGGAGGTGTCGTAGTCGGTGGACACGGTCTC
>DYHB01000161.1:2153-3933 GCA_020724415.1 Thiobacillus sp. | reverse complement strand
CAGCAGGACAACACCATAGCGTGTCTCGATTTCCTGGGACATGGCGGCCGGGCCGGGGAAAACGCCGGCCCCGGATTGCCCGAAGGCCTTCATCGTGGCCGAATCGTCGAATTCGGCCACGACCCGGGGCCGCAAGCCCTGGCGCTCCAGCCAGCGCATGAGGGGCGCATGCAGGGCACTGTCCTCCCCCGGAATCAGCATGGACGCGCCGTCCAGATGGGCGGGGAAGGGACCGTTCAACCGTGCGGCGATATCCCGGCTGGCAAAGAACGCCACCCCGCACTCGCCCAGAAGGTGACTGTAGGCCTTCACGTCCAATCCTGACGGCATGGGGCGGTCGGCCAGCACCATGTCCAGCCGGTGGATGGCGAGGTCTGCCAGCAAGGGTTCCAGCCGGTCCTCGCGGCATACCAGCCGGATGGACTCGGGCAGCGCCAGCACAGGCGACAGCAATCGGTGGGCAATGGACTTGGGTACCACGTCGGCAATGCCCACCCGAAAGGGGATCGCCAGCTCTTCCGGGCCGCCCCGGAGCTGCGCCTCCAGCTCCGCACTGACCTGGAAGATCTCCTCGGCATAGGACAGGGCGAGTTTGCCCCGTTCCGTCAGCTCCATACGTCGTCCGTCCCGGTTGAAGAGCTGGGTCCCGAGCTGCTGCTCCAACTGGCTGATCTGGCCCGAAACGGTCTGGGGCGTGAGATGCAGGCGCTCCGCAGCCCGATTGACCCCCCCCGACTTGGCCACGGCCAGGAAGTAGCGCAAGTGTTTGAGATTCAACATTCCGGCTCCTGAACGTATTCGGTTTTTTCGAATTAAACACACATTTTTAACTGTTTGCATCGAATTCATTCCGCTACTCATACTGAACGCCTCTACATTCCCATCAGGAGCAGGGCATGCATGTCGATATCAATACCCAGGGCTTCAGCATCACCTCTGGCCTGCGCGACTATGTCGTGAAGCGTCTCGCCTATGCCCTGTCCCACGGCGACGACCGAATCACACGTCTTACCGTGCGACTTTCCGACATCAACGGACCCCGGGGTGGAGAAGACAAGCGTTGCCTGATCGAGGCGCGCCTGAAGCAGGCCCCCGCCATCGTGATCGAGGATATCCAGGCCGATCTGTACCTGGCCATTGACCGGGCCGCGGAACGCGCAGGCCGTTCCCTCGCCCGGCGCCTGGGGCGCAGTCGCCAGTTCGCACCCAGACCGGGCCACGGCGATTTGGAAGAGTCGATGAATCACGCTGCCTCCGAGGGATGATGCACATCGTCCACGACCCGCAGATAGGAGATGGCGTCGAACGCCTGCGCCAAGGCGAGGTGGTCGCCTTTCCCACCGAGACCGTATATGGCCTTGGCGCCGATGCCAGGAACGAGCAAGCGGTGCGCCAGGTATTCCGGCTCAAGGGGCGGCCCGCAGACCATCCCCTGATCGTTCACGTGGCCGACATGGAAGCGGCCGGCCAGTGGGCCGCCGAGCTGAGCGATGTCGCACGCATGCTGATGACCCGCTTCTGGCCAGGACCGTTGACCCTGGTGCTGCCGGCCCGGGATGACGTTTCCAGAGCGGTGACCGGCGGACAGGACAGCGTCGCCCTGCGGGCGCCCCACCATCCCGTCGCCCAGGCCCTGCTTGCCGCCTTTGGCGGCGGACTGGCCGCGCCATCTGCCAACCCGTTCGGGCGGGTGAGCCCGACCGAAGCCGGCCATGTACGCGACTATTTTCCAGGCCTGGCCGTGCTGGATGGAGGCCCATGCCGGTTCGGCCTGGAATCC
>DYHB01000161.1:0-2143 GCA_020724415.1 Thiobacillus sp. | reverse complement strand
CGACGGCCGATCACGTGCTCACCGACCTGCGCGATCGGATCGATCTCGTGGTCGACGGCGGGCCTACGCTGTTCGGCCTGGAATCCACCATCGTGTCCTTGCTGGGCGGATCACCACGCCTGTTGCGCCCCGGGGCCTTGCCCGTATCGGCGTTGCGCCAGGCACTGGGCGACCTGGAAATCGGACCGGCCCAATCCGCAACGAGCGTGCCACGGGTGCCCGGAATGCTGCCCGCCCACTACGCCCCCGATACCGCGCTCGAGGTCGTGCCAGCCAGCCAGCTGATTCCCCGGGCCCAAACATTGCTGGCCGCAGGATTGAGAGTGGCGTTGTTGCGTCGCAATCACGGCCCCTGGCAGTACCCGTTGCTCCTGCATCGCTTTCAGCTGCCCAACAACCCCCTGGGTTTCGGCAAGCAGTTGTACAGCCGGCTGCGCGAGATCGACCGGTTCGGCTTCGACCGGCTGTTGGTGGAGGCCCCGCCCCAGGATGAAGCCTGGTGGGCCGTCAACGACCGGCTGTCCCGCGCCGCCCGCCATCACCCAGAGGAAGCATCGGCATGAGCAAACTCGGCCTTTTCAGCCTGGCAGCCGCCAGGGTCATGCGCGTGCGGGGCAGGACCTGGCTCCTGCTGGGTCTGACCCTGCTGGTGATGTTCGGCCTGCTGATCTGGGCCGCCCTGGCCCTGATGGGCTGGTTCTTCGGTCAGGTGCAGGGTTGGAGCGCTGCCGCCCCCCAGGCCACCCAGGATGCCTTGGCCAAGGTGGAAGCGGTGGTGCCCGGTGCCCGGGAGACGGTGGCCGAGTACGTACCCCTGCTGAAACCCGAGGATCGGCCACGGCGCGATGTCTCGGGTACGGATTTTGCGCCGGTTGAGCGTTATCCGGGCCTGCCCCGTACCTATTGGAACCGGGAAGGCCGGCAAGTGACCGTGCAGTATGAAGGACAGGCGGACTATGCCCGGGTGCTCGAGCACTACATCCAGGGCTTTGTCGCCCAAGGCTACACCCAGGACCTGCAGTCCGCGTCCCCCGATGCCGAGCGCCATGCCTGGTCCCTGGACCACAAGCGCTATGTCACCAGAATATCCCGCACGCCCCAGGGTGCCGTATCCGTTCATATCGAGACCACCCTGGAACGATCACCATGACAATCCCGGCCATTTGAGGAGACATCACCATGTTTTCCATCCACGGCGTCACCGGCCAGATCTTTCGCGGCAGCCTGGAACATCTGATCGAAGTCCCCGGCGCCTTCGCGGCTCGCCATGGGCGAGGCGTGGGCCGTGAAGGCGAAGAACTCGGCGCGGAATTCGAACTCGTACGGCGCCGGGTGGCGGATGAACAAGACAAGGACCAGCGCTATGCCCAGGCGGCGGCCGCCTATGCCCAGGCCCTGCAGCCGAAGACCCAGAGGGAATCGGTGCGCCATGCCTACCAGGTCATGAGCCGTCCCGAGTTGACCCTGAGCGCCGAGGATTCCGTAGGCACCGCCTGGCGCAGACTGGTAGCGCACAGGGTACGACAGGCACCGGTGCTGGAAACCGTCGGTGGCATCGTTGGCATGGTGTCGGAGCGTGAATTGCTCACCGTGATCGACCTGGAGGACACGACCCCCACCGGCGGCCTGGAACGACGGGTGCAAGAAGTCATGGTCAGCCCAGTGGTGTGCGCCGATCCCGTCACCGACATTCGCCGCATTGCCCGAGTCCTGCTGGAAACCGGCCTTACCGCCCTGCCCGTGGTGGACGATGGGGGCCGGCTTGCAGGCATCATCTCGCGCGGCGACATTCTGCGTGCGGTGCTGTCCGATCCGCCTCTGAGCCTGTGGATATGAGGCGACTCCCACACCACTCCGACCCTTGGAACCCATAGGACTGCAACATGAGCAACTCCGAATACGATCCCCCAGCCAATACCAGTTCCAACAGCCACCTCGGCTTCCGCCTTGCCGTGGGCCTGGTCGGACTTCTCCTGCTCGTCATGGTGGTCATGTTGGGCCGCGTATCCATGCAGCAATCCGCCACCGCAGAAGCCCTGGAAACCCGGGACAACATCCGCAGCGAAGCGCAATCCGGTCCCGCGAGGGGGTAAGGCGGGCCATCCCGCCACCCTTGCCCACTCCGGCCCGGCCCGGAGAGTGG
>DYHB01000027.1:9274-30696 GCA_020724415.1 Thiobacillus sp. | reverse complement strand
CGGTGGTGATCTTCTCGGCTTCCTCATCGGGAATCTCGCACTCGAATTCCTCTTCCAGGGCCATCACCAGTTCCACCGTGTCCAGGGAATCCGCGCCCAGGTCATCCACGAAGGACGACTCGATCTTGACGTCGGCTTCATTCACGCCAAGTTGTTCGGACACGATCTTTTTGACACGCTGCTCGATATCGCTCATTTAGGTAAAACTCCCTCAAGGGTAGAAACACGGCCCGACGAAATTCGGATGAAAATCAGGCCACTCGAAACCGGGGCATTCTAGCAAATTCGGCCAAGCTGGTGAATTCGCCAAAAAACCCAATCAATCCATATACATACCGCCGTTGACATGCATCGTGGTGCCCGTGATGTACCCGGCATCCTCGGATGCCAGGAAGGCCACGGCCCGGGCGATGTCCTCCACGTTGCCCAGGCGCCCCAGGGGAATGTGCTGCAGCAGCGCCTGGCGCTGGGCTTCTGGCAGGGCACGGGTCATGTCGGTATCGATGAAGCCCGGCGCCACGCAATTGACCGTGATGCCCCGGCTGCCGACCTCCTTGGCCAGGGACTTGGTGAAACCCATCATGCCGGCCTTGGCGGCAGCATAGTTGGTCTGGCCCGGGTTGCCCATGGCGCCCACGACGGAAGCTATGCTGACGATGCGACCGGTGCGGGCCTTCATCATGGGCTTGATGGCGGCCTTGGACAGGCGGAACACGGAGGTCAGGTTGGTCTGGATGACGGCACCCCAGTCTTCGTCCTTCATGCGCATCAGCAAGGTGTCCCGGGTGATGCCGGCATTGTTCACCAGCACATCCAGCTTGCCGTGGGCCTTGACGATCTCCTCCACCAGGGTCTCGCAGGCGGCGGCATCGTTGACGTCCAGGGTGCGGCCTTCACCGTTCAGGCCGGCCGACTTGAGGGCTTCGCCGATGGCTGCAGCACCGGCGTCACTGGTGGCCGTGCCGATGGCGTAGGCACCACGACGGGCCAGTTCATGCAGGATGGCCTGGCCGATACCTCGGCTGGCACCGGTAACGAGTGCGATCTTCCCTTCCATCTTTTTCTCCTAACAGGCGTGACGCAAATTCGTGACGGATGATACGTGACTGAGATGCGGAGTATGTCACGCACTTTCGTCACGCCTTTATGTCACGTCGTTGCGTTACGCAGTTCAAGCAAAGCAGATGCATCCGTCAGGGCCACGGTCGGAATCCCATCCAGGATGCGCTTGTTCAAGCCGGCCAGTACCTTGCCCGGGCCACATTCGGCGATACGGGTCACCCCTTGGGCCGCGAAGGACTGCATGGACTCCACCCAGCGCACCGGGCTGAAAAGCTGACGGGCCAGGGCGTCACGGATCCCATCCGGCGAGGCGTGGCTGGCCACGTCGGCATTATGAAGAACGGGGATGGATGGCGTGGATATCGAGATCGACGCCATGGCGACCAGCAATTTTTCTGCGGCCGGTTTCATCAAAGCACAATGGGACGGCACCGAGACCGGCAAGGGCAGTGCCCGCTTGGCGCCCCTTTCCTTGGCAAGGGCGCAACCGCGATCCACAGCCGACTTGTGGCCGGCGATGACCACCTGGCCCGGGGCGTTGAAATTCACGGCCTCCAGCACTTCCCCCTGGGCCGCTTCGGCACACCCCGCACGCAGGGTTTCGTCATCCAGGCCCAACACGGCCGCCATGGCACCGACACCTTCGGGCACGGCCGATTGCATGGCCTCGGCCCGGATCCGTACCAGCTTGATGGCATCCGGGAACGCCAGGGCGCCGGCGCACGTCAAGGCCGTGTATTCCCCGAGGCTGTGCCCTGCCATCAGGCTGGGCTCCGCACCACCCTGGGCTCGCCAGAGACGATAAACCGCGACCCCGGCGGCCAACATGGCAGGCTGGGTATGTACCGTCTGGTTCAACACCTCGGCAGGGCCATCGGCCACCCGCGTCCAAAGGTCGTAGCCCAATACCTCGGAGGCTTCCGAGAAGGTGTCGCGAAGGGCCGGGTGTTCACCGTAGGCCGCCATCATGCCAACGGATTGCGATCCTTGGCCCGGGAATACGAACGCTAATGTCATCATGTCTCCTGCTTATTGCCGAGGCGCCGCGCGCGAGCGGGCGTGTCTTACATCCGGACCAGCACGGATCCCCAGGTAAAACCGCCGCCGAAGGCTTCCATCAGCACCATTTCACCAGCCTTGATGCGGCCATCGCGGACCGCTGTATCGAAGGCCAGGGGAATGGAAGCGGCAGAGGTATTGCCGTGGCGATCCACGGTCACCACCACATGGTCCATGCTCATGCCCAATTTCTTGGCCGTGGCCTGGATGATGCGGATATTGGCCTGGTGGGGCACCAGCCAATGGATATCGGATTTCTGCAGGCCGTTGGCCTCCAGGGTTTCGTCGACGATGGCATCCAGGGTCTTGACCGCCATCTTGAAGACGGCGTTGCCTGACATGCGCATGTAGCAATCCCCCTCCTTCTTGAGGGAAACGCCGCCATCGACGAACAACAGGTCCTGGTAGCGGCCGTCGGCATGGATGTGGGTGGAGATGATGCCCGGCTCGTCAGACGCCTTGAGCACCACGGCACCCGCCCCATCCCCCCAAAGGATGCAATTGCCCCGGTCATTCCAGTCGGTGATCCGGGACAGGGTCTCGGCTCCGACCACCAAAGCATGCCGGGCTTGTCCCGATCTGACAAAGCTATCGGCCACGGTCATGGCATACACGAAGCCACTGCACACGGCCTGAACATCAAACGCCGGGCAACCGTTTTCGATGCCCAGCTTGGCCTGCAGGACACAAGCGGTGCTGGGGAAGATACGATCGGCCGTCGTCGTGGCCACCACGATCAGGTCGATCTCGGAAGCATCGATGCCGGCCGCCTCGATGGCCCGCTCGGCCGCATTCAGGGCGAGATCGCTGGTCAACTCCCCCTCTCCGGCCATGTGCCGCTGTCGAATGCCTGTCCGCTCGACGATCCACTCGTCCGTGGTTTCCACCAGCGCCTCGAGTTCCGCATTGGTCAGGATGCGGGAGGGCAGATAGCTCCCGGTTCCGATGATTCTTGAATACAGGCCTTGCTTGGGATTCAAACCGGTTCTCCTGTCGGTTCTTCCTGGACACGATGAATGCCGACCTGATCGGCGATATGGCGCAGCAAACCACCCCGCACTTCTTCCACGGCCCTCAGGATGGCCTGCTCGAAGGCGAACACATCGGCCGAACCATGGCTCTTGATGATGATGCCGTTCAGTCCCAGCAAGGTGGCGCCATTGAATCGGCGCGGGTCCATCTTGCGCTTGAAGGCCCGGATCACAGGAAGCGCAATCAGGCCTGCCAGCTTGGTAAACAGGTTTTTCTTGAATTCCCTGCGCAGTTCCTCGGCGATCATCTTGGCGACGCCCTCAGACGACTTCAGGGCCACATTGCCGACAAAGCCATCACAGACGACCACGTCCACCGTGCCCTTGTAGATATCGTCGCCTTCCACATTGCCGTAGAAGTTCAGGCCACTGTCCCTGAGAAGCTCTGCGGCCTGCTTGACCGCATCATTCCCCTTGATGGCCTCTTCCCCGATATTCAGCAAGCCGACGCTGGGGCGGCCCTGATGCTCCACCACACTGGCCAGGGCAGAGCCCATGATGCCGAACTGGAGCAGGTGTTCGGCCGAGCAATCCACGTTGGCCCCCAGGTCCAGGACATAGGTCCGTCCCTTCTGGCTGGGCAATGTGGTGGCAATGGCCGGGCGGTCGATGCCGGGCAGGGTCTTGAGTACGAATCGGGATACTGCCATGAGGGCGCCGGTATTGCCGGCAGACACACCGGCGTCGGCTTCGCCCCGCTTGACCAGATTGGCGGTCACGCGCATGGACGAGTCTTTCTTGCTGCGCAGGACCTGGGCAGGGGGGTCATCCATGCTCACCACCTCGCTGGCGTGGGTGACCCTCAACCTGGGCCCTACCGTGGCACCCAAGGAGTCCATTTCCACCCGGATAGCATCCTCAAGCCCGACGAGGACGATATTGATCCCCGCTTCCCGCCGAATGGCGTTCAGGGCGGCCTTGACCGTGACATGGGGACCGTGGTCGCCCCCCATGGCATCGATGGCAATGGTTACTTCTCGCATGGGAGCCATGCCCGCTCAAAAAGCCGGGCAGTGCCATCAGATCAGCGATTAGGCGTTGTCGTCCTTGCTGCTGACCACCTTGCGACCACGGTAGTAGCCATTGGGGCTGATGTGATGGCGCAGATGCGCCTCACCGGTGGTGGGTTCCACGGCGGTGGGGGGGTTGGTCAGGAAGTCATGGGCGCGGTGCATGCCACGCTTGGACGGGGATTTCTTGTTCTGTTGTACGGCCATTCTAATGCTCCAATAAAAACTTACATCAGCCCGCTCGCGGACTGCTCTCGCCCTCCAGGCCGCATTCACCCTCGGCATGGCGGGGCATGATAGGCAGGCTGAGGAGTATCTCGTCTTCCACCAGCGTCCGCACATCCAACCTGGCATCGCAAACCTGGGCATCCAGCAACGGATCGTCCCGTTCCCAGGCAGCCAGCTCACGCTCATTGCGCGCCTGGGGCATGAGACTCTCGGCCTCCACCCTATGGACAAACGGCTCCAGACAGCGCTGGCACAGCATGGCCAACTCAGCCCTGACCGACAGTCGCAAGGCGGGACGTCCCGCTGCATTGACACCTTCCAACCGGTAAGCGACGTTTCCAGCGTCGGACACCAGCAGGTCCTTGAGCCGGGCCAAGTCCGTTACCATGTATTCACCGCTCAGGCTGAGCCCCGCTTGCGCGAAACGAAGACTGTCGATGAACTTGGGATCAGGCATAGTCCGTGCAGACATAAGCCTTTAATGATATGTTTTCCAGTCTTTGATGTCAAAGATTGCCGCAATCGGCTCCCCTGCCACGGACGGTCCATGGGGCCGGATTCGGCGTTCCGTACAGGTTCAGTTATACTGCAAAGCAGCAATTTTCGGCACCGACCCCAGGACAGATCCAGACCAACTCTAAGCACCCACATGATCAAGAAAATCCTCATTGCCAACCGGGGCGAAATCGCCGTCCGGATCATCCGGGCCTGCAAGGAAATGGGCATTCGCTCCGTAGCCATCTATGCCGAGGCCGACCGCAACGCCCTGCACGTCAAGAAGGCGGACGAAGCCTACAACATCGGCTCAGACCCCGTGCTGGGTTACCTGAACGCCCACAACATCGTCAATCTGGCCGTGGCCTCGGGCTGCGATGCCCTGCATCCCGGCTATGGCTTCCTGTCGGAAAACCCGGTCCTGGCCGAGGTATGCGCCCGGCGCGGCATCCGCTTCATCGGCCCCTCCCCGGCCGTGATCCGGCAGATGGGCGACAAGATCGCCGCCCGCCAGGCCATGATCAAGGCCGGCATCCCGGTCACCCCCGGCTCCGACCACAATCTGGAGAATGTGGAGGAAGCCCGCAGCCTGGCCAACAAGATCGGCTACCCGGTCATGCTCAAGGCCACCAACGGCGGCGGTGGGCGGGGTATCCGGCGTTGCGACTCGGAAGACGACCTGCTCAAGAACTATGAACGGGTGGTATCCGAGGCCAGCAAGGCCTTCGGCAAGCCCGAGGTCTTCATCGAAAAATGCGTGGTCAACCCCAAGCACATCGAGGTACAGGTCATCGGCGACAGCCACGGCAATTGTGTCCACCTTTACGAGCGCGACTGTTCCATCCAGCGCCGCAACCAGAAACTGATCGAGATTGCCCCCTCCCCCCAGCTCACCGAATCCCAGCGGGAATACATCGGCAAGCTCGCGGTGCGGGCGGCCAAGGCCGTCGGCTACGTCAACGCCGGAACGGTGGAATTCCTGCTGGACAAGGACAACCAGTTCTACTTCATGGAAATGAACACCCGGCTCCAAGTGGAACATTGCATCACCGAGAACATCACCGGCATCGACATCGTCCAGGAGCAGATCCGCATTGCCGACGGCCTGCCCCTCCAATACAAGCAGGAAGACATCAAGCACCGGGGCTTTGCCATGGAATTCCGCATCAATGCAGAAGATCCCAAGAACGGCTTCCTGCCAAGCTTCGGCCGCATCACCCGCTACTACGCGCCGGGCGGCCCGGGGGTGCGCATCGACGCGGCCATGTATTCCGGCTACACCATCCCGCCCTACTACGATTCCATGTGTGCCAAACTCATCGTCTGGAACCTGAGCTGGGACAGTGTGGTGGAACGGGGCCTGCGCGCCTTGGACGACATGGTGGTGTACGGCGTCAAGACCACCATTCCCTACTACAAGGAAATCCTGAAGAATCCGGACTTCCGTAGTGGTCAGTTCAACACCGGCTTCGTGGAAGCCCACCCGGACCTGACCAATTATGCGGTACGCCGCCCTCCCGAAATGACTGCGGCCGCCATCTCGGCCGCCCTCGCCGCCCATCTCGGCATGTAACCCAGGAAGCGAAGCGCCATGGCTAAAGTACACGTCTCCGATCTCGTCCTGCGCGACGGCCACCAATCCCTGATCGCCACCCGCATGCGCACCGACGACATGCTCCCCATCTGCAGCAAGCTCGACCAGGCAGGCTTCTGGTCTCTGGAAGCCTGGGGCGGCGCCACCTTCGATGCCTGCGTCCGCTTCCTCAAGGAAGACCCCTGGGAACGACTGGCCAAACTGCGCCGGGCCCTGCCCAACACCCGCATCATGATGCTCCTGCGCGGCCAGAACCTGCTTGGCTACCGCCACTACGCGGACGATGTGGTGCGGGCCTTCGTGCAGAAATCCGCCGACAACGGCATCGATGTGTTCCGGATCTTCGACGCCATGAACGACCTGCGCAACATGGGCGTGGCCATCGAAGCAGTCAAGAAATCCGGCAAGCATGCCCAGGGCGCCATCTCCTACACGGTCAGCCCGGTGCACAGCATCGAGTACTTCGTCGACATGGCCAGGCAGCTCACCGAAATGGGCGTGGATTCCATTGCCATCAAGGACATGGCCGGCCTGCTCACCCCCTACCGGGCCTACGAGCTGGTGAAGGCCATCAAGGCTGTCACCCCCCTCCCGGTCAACACCCACAGCCACGCCACGGCAGGCCTCTCGGCCATGGTGCACATGAAGGCCGTGGAAGCCGGCGCGGACATCATCGACGGTTGCAACTCCGCCTTTTCCGAAGGGGCCAGCCATGCCACCACGGAAAGCCTGGTGGCCGCCCTCCAGGGGACCGAATACGACACCGGGCTGGACCTGGGGCTGCTCCAGGAGATCGCCGCCTACTTCCGGGAAGTGCGCAAGAAGTACTGGCAGTTCGAGATGGACTCCCACCTGGTGGACACCCGCATCCTCACCTCCCAGGTACCGGGCGGCATGATCTCCAACCTGAGCAACCAGCTCAAGGAACAGGGCGCCCTGAACCGCATGGATGACGTCATGCTGGAGATTCCCCGGGTCCGGGAAGACCTGGGCTACCCTCCCCTGGTCACCCCCACCTCCCAGATCGTGGGCACCCAGGCGGTTCTGAACGTCCTCACCGGCGGCCGCTACAAGTCCGTCACCAACGAGGTCAAGAACTATCTGCTCGGCCGCTATGGCAAGGCCCCCGGCCATGTCAACGAAGAGGTGCGCAAGATGGCCGTGGGTGACCAGGATGTCATCACCTGCCGTCCCGCCGACCTGATCAAGGACGAGTTGGACAAGCTGCGCGGCGAGATCGAAGGCCTGGCCAAGAATGACGAGGACGTGCTGACCTACGCCATGTTCCCCGACCTGGGCCGCACCTTCCTGCAGGAACGCGCCGCCGGCAGCCTCACCCCCGAGCCCCTGCTGCCCCCGGAAGCCAAGGAGGCCGCCGCCAGCCCGTCCCTCTACGCGCCCAACGAATTCAACATCACCCTGCACGGCGAGACCTACCACATCCGGATCAAGGGCACCGGCCACGGCGATGCCAGCGATCGGCCCTTCTACGTTCAGGTGGACGGCGTGCAGGAAGAAGTCCTGGTGGAAACCCTGGACGAAGTGGAGGTGTCCCCCGCCGGTGGCGGCGCCCCCCGCAAGAGTGCCGACAAGGCGGCTGCGGGCGGCGGCGGCAAACGTCCCAAGCCGACCCACCCCGGCCACGTCACCACCGCCATGCCCGGCACCATCGTCGACGTGAAGGTCAAGGCCGGAGACAAGGTGAAAGCCGGCGACGGCGTCTTGATCATCGAAGCCATGAAAATGGAAAACGAAGTCCAGGCCGCCGTCAGCGGCACCGTGGTCAGTGTCTTCGTCACCAAGGGCGATGCCGTCACCCCGGACCAGACCCTGATCGAGATCCAGCCGGACTGAAACCAGGACAGTCGGGCCCAGGCGGAGGCGACCGTGCCCCGCCCAGGCCCGTCACCCGTCACCCGTCACCCGTCACCCGTCACCCGTCACCCGTCACCCGCACCATGCAACTCGTCCTCGCCTCCACCTCCCCTTTCCGGCGCGAGCTCTTGAGCCGCCTGGGCGTGCCCTTCCAGGTTTCAGCCCCGGCCGTGGACGAAACGCCGCTTCCGGGGGAACGGCCCGACGACACCGCCCAGCGCCTCTCCCTGCTCAAGGCACGCGCCGTTGCGGAAAAATACCCTGATGCCCTGATCATCGGCTCAGACCAGGTCGCCCTGCTGGAGGGCCGGCAACTGGGCAAACCCGGCAGCCATGAAAAGGCCGTGGAACAACTCCGGGCCATGCGCGGCAAGGCCCTGGAATTCCATACCGCCCTGACCCTGCTCAATGCCCGCACCGGCCACAGCCAGACCGCCAATGTGCCCGTGCGCCTGGTGATGCGCGAATACACCGATGCCCAGATCGAGGCCTACCTGCGCAAGGATCAGCCCTACAACTGCTGCGGCAGTGCCCGAAGCGAATCCCTGGGCATTGCCCTCATCGCCCGTTACGAGACCGAAGACCCCAATGCTCTGGTGGGACTTCCCCTCATCAAGTTGACCGAAATGCTGGCCAACGAAGGCCTGGACGTGCTGACGTGGCCGCCGGCACCCTCTACCTGATTCCCACGCCCCTGGGCGAGAGCCCCCTGGAGCAGGTGCTGCCCGAGGAAACCCGCCGCACCGCGGCCCGGTTGACCACTTTCATCGTCGAACATCCCAAGACAGCCCGGGCCTTCCTGAAGCGCGTCGGCACCCAGACCCCACTGCAGCAACTCGTCCTGCTGGAACTGAACGAGCATACCCCCGCCCAGGCCCTGGAAACCCTGCTCCAGCCCCTGCTCCGGGGCGAGGACGTGGGACTGATATCCGAGGCCGGCTGCCCCGCCATTGCCGATCCGGGCGCCGACCTGGCCCGTCTGGCCCACCGCCATGGCATCCCGGTGCGTCCCCTGGTGGGCCCCTCCTCCATCCTGCTCGCCCTCATGGGCTCTGGCCTGGTGGGTCAGCGCTTCGCCTTCCACGGCTACCTGCCGGCCAAGGAAGACGAACGCATGCGCGCCATCCAGGAACTGGAAAAACGGGCGGAACGGGAAGATGCTGCCCAAGTGTTCATCGAAACCCCGTACCGCAACCCCGCCATGCTGGACAGCCTGCTCCGCCATGGCAAACCCGACACTTGGCTCACCCTGGCCTGCGACCTGACCCTGGCCAGCGAATTCCTGGTCAGCAAACCCCTGGGGGACTGGCGCGGCAGCCATCCCGACCTCCAGCGCAGGCCCTGCGTCTTCGTGCTTTGGCGGGCCCGCCGCTAGCCTGGCCGGCCGGTCGGAACTGACATGGAACAACGAGCATGATCGAATCGACCCTGCGCTTCTCGCTGGTGCTGCCTTACCAGGTGATGTCGATCGAAGGCGACATCGAGGCACTCCTGGGCTATGGCGCGCAGATGATCATGGCGGGTTCGCCATCGCTGCTGGGGCAGGTCCATCCCGACGACCGGGACATCGTCGAGGCCTGGCTGTCGTGTCCGGCCGATGATGCCGTGCGGGTCTGCAATCTGCGAATGCGCCAATCGAATGGGCGCATCCGCTGTCTTCGCGCCGAATATTCCCGGGTGTCCACCTCTGCAGGTTCCGACCATGCATTGACGCTTCGCTTGCAGGATGCAAAAGCCTTGTTCGCCGATCGGGCCGGGCTGGCCGCGGATGCCAGCTTCCGCGCCATGATGGAGAACACCACCGATTTCATCTATTTCAAGGACCGCAACCATGTCTTCACCGGCGCCAGCCAGACGCTGGTCAGCGTCGCTCAGCCCTGCCGTCACTGGACAGACCTGATCGGCCAAACCGACTACGACGTGTTTTCCGAGGAATATGCAGACATCTACTATCGTCTGGAGAAGGATGTCTTTGCCGGCCACCCCGTAGCGCAGGAAAACCAGGCCTACCAGACCAACGATGGCACTACCGGCTGGGTCGATAACCGGAAATTCCCGATCCGGAACGAACGAGGAGAAATAACCGGACTGTTCGGCATCGCCCGCGTCATTACAGAGCAGATTGCAGCAGAACAGGCCTTGAGGCAGGAACGCGAAAAACTGCAGCTGATCCTGGACTATGCACCGATCGGCATCTGGTTGCAGGACGGCCATGGAAAGATCGCCTTCGTCAACAAGGCCTTTTGCCAGGCAACCGGGATTTCCGAGGCACAGTTCCTGTCCGTGGACCATTACATCGAATGGATTCCCGAGGCATTCCGGCATCAATGCCTGGCCTCTGACGAGAAGGCATTGGCGTGTGACGGCGTCAGCATCACCCATCAGCGCCTACCCTTTGTCGATGGGCAGATCCATGACCTGCGCGTGATCAAGGCGGTCCAGAGAAACACGGCAGGGGAGGCCACCGCCCTGGTGGGGCTGAGTGTGGACATCAGCGAGGAAATCCTCCAGGAACAGGCGTTGCGCCAGGAGCGGGACAGCACCCGGAACATCCTGGCCACGGTGGAGGCCATGATCGTCGCCCTGGATACCGAGGGACGCATCACCCTGATCAACCGCAAGGGCTGCCAGATTCTGGGCTACAGCGAAGAAGAACTGCTCGGCAAGGACTGGTTTGACACCTGTCTGCCATGTGGAGCCGATGTCGACCAGGTGCGCGCCGTCTTCAGATCCGGCCTGGCAGGCAATCTTTCCGGTGCCGAATACTACGAGAACCCGGTACGCACCCGGCACGGTGAAGAACGCCTGATAGCCTGGCACAACAGCACCATACGGGACAAGGAAGGCCGGGTCATCGGTGGACTGTCGGCTGGCGAGGACATCACCGAGCGCAAGCAGGCCGAAGTGGCACTCCAGGCGAGTGAGGAGAAATACCGGGAACTTGTCGATCAGGCCCACAGCATCATCCTGCGCTGGAACACGCGCGGCGAGGTTCTCTTCCTGAATGAATATGGCCAGCGCTACTTTGGATACGATCAGACCGAGATTCTCGGGCAACGCTTGCTCGGGACCATCGTGCCCCCTGTCGACGAGTCCGGTCAGGATCTCGCCGCACTCCTCGACGACATCCTCCGGGATCCGGCCAGGTATGCCCAGAACATCAACCAGAACCGGCGCAAGGATGGCAGCCTGGTCTGGGTCTCCTGGCAGAACCGGCCCATCATGGATGCCACGGGTCAGCTGGTCGGCATGCTAAGCGCAGGGACCGATTTCACCGAGTTGCGCGCCACCCAGCAAGAGTTGCAACTGCGCGATCGCTATCAACGCGCCCTGCTCGACAACTTTCCATTCATGGTCTGGCTCAAGGACACCGAAAGTCGGCTGCTGGCCGCTAATCAGGCATATGCAGATGCCGTTGGGCGAGCGTCGCCGGAGGAACTCACCGGCAAGACAGATCTGGATTTTTTTCCACCCGAACTGGCCGAAGCCTACCGGGCCGATGACCGTGAAGTCCTGCAATCAGGCCAGCCCAAGAGCGTCGAAGAGCCTTTGCAAGCTGAGGGCACGACCCTCTGGATCGAAACCTACAAATCTCCGGTCATCCTGGATGGCAAGACCATGGGCACCGTCGGTTTTGCCCGCGACATCAGCGAACGCAAGGCACACCAGAAGCAGCTCGAACACATCGCCCATTACGACATCCTCACGGGCCTGCCCAATCGGGTCCTGCTGGCGGACCGGCTGCATCAGGCACTTGCCCAGGCCCAGCGCCACAAGACCATGCTGGCAGTCGCCTATCTCGACCTGGATGGCTTCAAGTCCATCAATGACCAGCATGGCCATGAGGTGGGAGACCACCTGCTGACCGCCCTGGCAAACAACATGAAGCATGTCCTGCGTGAGGGTGATACGTTGTCCCGTCTTGGGGGCGACGAGTTTGTCGCCGTCCTGCTGGATCTACCGAGCATCGAATCCTGCGTGCCCATGCTCACAAGACTGCTCGCGGCAGCGGCAGAAGTCGTGCACGACCAGGGCAACGCCCTGCACGTGTCCGCCAGTCTTGGCGTCACCTTCTATCCGCAATCCGAGCCGATTGACGCCGACCAGTTGCTGCGTCAGGCCGACCAGGCCATGTATCAAGCCAAACTGGCTGGAAAGAACCGCTACCACATTTTCGATACCGAGCATGACCGCAGTGTACGCGGCCGACACGAAGGGCTGGAAGCCATACGCAGGGCCATGGACGGGCGCGAGTTCGTGCTCCATTACCAGCCCAAGGTGAACATGCGCACCGGCCGCGTCATCGGTGTCGAAGCGCTCATCCGCTGGCAACATCCCCTGCGAGGGCTGCTGCCGCCCGCGGCGTTCCTGCCGGTGATCGCCAATCACCCATTGTCCATTGAGTTGGGCGAATGGGTGCTGGAAACGGCAATGACGCAGATCGAAGCCTGGAAAACCGCCGGCTTGCTCATGCCCGTCAGCGTCAATATCGATGCCATCCAACTGGAACAGCCCGATTTTGTCGAGCGCCTGCAACGGCAGCTATCCCGCCATGGCACCCTGGCCCCCGGCGACCTGGAACTGGAAGTACTGGAAACCAGTGCCATGGAAGAAATGGCCCAGGTGTCGGCCGTCATCCTGGCCTGCCGAAACCTGGGCGTCGGCTTCGCGCTCGATGACTTTGGCACCGGGTATTCCTCGCTTACCTATCTCAAGCGGCTCCCGGTCGACCTGCTGAAGGTCGACCAGAGCTTTGTCCGAGACATGCTCGATGACCCGGACGACCTGGCCATTCTCGAGGGCATCCAGGGCCTGGCCCTGGCGTTTCGTCGTCGGGCCATTGCCGAAGGAGTGGAAACCCTGGCACACGGCAAGTTGCTCCTGCAGCTTGGCTATCAACTGGGCCAAGGCTATGCCATCGCGCGCCCCATGCCGGCGGAGGCCATACCCCAGTGGCTCAACACATGGCACCCCGACCCGTCATGGCTCCACTGCCGCCCGGTGAACCGGGACGACCTGCCGATCATATTGGCAACGGTGGAACATCGAGCCTGGGTGGCGCAACTCACCCGTTATTTGCACGGTGAACGCGACGCCATGCCGACGCTGGATGCCAATCAATGCCGCTTCAGCGATTGGTTGCAGCGCGATGCCCAATCCCGCTTGGGCGATCGTCCACCCTTCAAGGCCATCGAACCCCTGCATGACGAATTGCATGACCGGGCCCGGGAGTTGATCCTGCTGAAACAGCAGGGCCGTCCCGAAACGGCCATAGAACGGCTCAACGAGCTCTACAGCCTGCGCGACAGCCTGATAGATCACTTGATGTCGATTCTGGATTAACACAACCTACACGTTCAGTACCTGAAAGACAGGGTGGGCAGCATGGCCAGGCCGTGGGCATCTGGCCTCCATGGCCGGGCTGTCAGCCTTGCGTAACCTTCCCTTCTGGTCGCCGGGGGCAGTCCACATCAAGCCCGGCCTCCCGCTCAAATGGATGATCCCGGTAGGGATGCCGGCCGGTGCCCCAGCACCAGACGCCCAGCAGTACGTAGACAGGCAGGAAAAAGGGGCCCCAGCGTTCGTATTGGCGTACATGGATGTGCTCGTGACGGCGCCAGCGATCCAGGAGGTCCCGGTCCCGGGCCAGGATGACGTGGCCCAGGGTGATGACATCCGCCCAGGGGCCCAGGGCCCATCTGAGGGGCCCGCCCCAGGCTTCCAGCACGCCTGCCTTGCGTTCCATGTGGCCGCCCGCCAGGGCGAACAGCATCCCCATCAGTCCCAACAGGGTGTTGGGGGAGGCCCAGAGATAACGCGTCAGGCGAATCAGGCGGATCAAGCGCTGATGAGGGGATAGGCGGCGTGGCCGCCGCGCAGGAACACTGCGAAGGGGCGATCGACGGCCTGCCAGTCTTCCGCCGCCACCGTCAGGATGTCCAGCAGGTTGGCCCAGGCGTCCGGGTCGGCCGCCTCGGGGATGCCGGCTTCGTCGATCAGCAGGGCCAGGCCCGATTCGCCCTCCAGATCATGCAGGCACTCTTCCAGGGCATCCCAATTGTGGCCATAGTAATCGGGCAAGGCCAGGGCCCGGCCCATTTCGGCCAGGATGGCGGTTTTGTCGGTCAGGGCGTCGCCCCGGATCACGATCCAGGAATCGCCCTGGGCCGGGCTCAGGTGGGGCGCCAGCCGGTACAGACCGTTGCGGCCCGGATCGGTCAGGATCTCGGCCAGGGGGGGGTGGGGGGTCATTCCCGTATCCTCATGAAGGTGCGGTAATGGTCATGGGTGTAGTAATACTCCCCCGGAGCGCCGGCCACGATGCGCCGGGCGCCCCGATTGCGGGCCCCTGGCGTGGGTACCGTGTATTCCCGGTAATAGCCCCGGGCCTGCTGGGGCAGCCGGCCTTCCCGATTCTGGAACACGGTGCTATCCTTGGTGTAGGGGAAAGGTCCGCCTTGCTTGATGAGGGCCAGGGTTTCCAGGGCCTCCGGCGGCAGTTGGCCCAGGTTGGAGGAATCGAAAACCTCCTGGGCGCCCCGGGGGCTGACCGCACCGGAGGGACTGGCGTCGGGGGCCGATTTTCCCGTTTCACCGGGAGCGGTGGGAAAAGCCAGCCCCACCACCCACGCCACCAGGAGCATGAGCCCCAGGCCCAGCAAGCGGACCATGAGACGGCGCGACATGGGGTCAGTCGTTGGCGTGGGCGACGACGATGCCCTTGACCGCATCCGCCTGGGCATCCACCACCTCAAAGCGGCGCGGCAGGGATTCCAGGTTCTCCAGGCCATGGGGTCGTTCCGGCGCCCGTCCCAGGGCTTCCTGGATAGCATCGGCGAACTTGGCCGGCAGGGCGGTCTCCAGACAGACCAAGGGCACACCCGGGGTGCGTTGCTCCAGGCCCACCTTCAGGCCATCGGCGGTATGGGGGTCGATCATGACGCCATGGTCCTGCCAGACCCGGCAAATGGTCTCTATCCGGTTGGCATGGCTGCTGGAGCCGGACACGAAGCCATACCCCTGTACCTGGCCGAACAGGCCACCCGGGTTCAGGTCGAAGGCATCCCCCCGGTCCACGGCACTCCAGAGCTGGCGCACCTGAGCGGCGTCCCGACCGGTCAGATCGAAGATGAAACGCTCGAAGTTGGAGGCCTTGGAGATGTCCATGGACGGGCTGGAGGTATGCCAGGTCTGGGCGGCGCCCCGGGGCCGGTAGACACCGGTGCGGAAGAATTCGTCCAGCACGTCGTTCTCGTTGGTGGCCACGATGAGGCGGTGGATGGGCAGGCCCATCATGCGGGCGATGTGGCCGGCGCAGACGTTGCCGAAGTTGCCCGAAGGGACGGAAAAATCCACCTGCTGGGCGTTGTCCCCGGTGACGGCGAAGTAGGCCTTGAAATAGTAGATGACCTGGGCGGCCACCCGGGCCCAGTTGATGGAGTTCACCGCACCGATGCGGTAGCGGTGCTTGAACTCCAGATCGTTGGACACCGCCTTGACGATGTCCTGGCAGTCGTCGAACACCCCGCGCACCACAATGTTGTGGATGTTGGCGTCCTGGAGGGAATACATCTGGGCCTGCTGGAAGGCGGTCATGCCCTCCACCGGGGAGAGCATGAAGACGCGCACCCCCTTCTTGCCCCGCATGGCGTACTCGGCGGCGGAGCCCGTATCGCCGGAGGTGGCACCCAGGATGTTGATGTCCCGACCGGCCTTGTCCAGGGCGTATTCGAACAGGTTGCCCAGCAACTGCATGGCCATGTCCTTGAAGGCCAGGGTGGGGCCGTTGGACAGTTCCAGGATATGCACATCCTGGGTGAGGGTGCGTACCGGGGTGATCTGGCTGAAGTCCGAATCGGCCCGGCCATGGCTGTAGGCCTCGGTGGTGTAGGTCTTGTCCACCAGGGCCTTCAGATCCGCCTGGGGGATGTCATCCACCAGCCGGGACAGTATGGCGAAAGCGAGCTGGCGGTAGTCCATGGCGCGCATGGCGTCCAGGTCCTGGGCCGTGAAACGGGGATACGCCTCCGGCATGTAGAGGCCGCCATCCGGCGCCAGGCCGCCCAGCAGGATTTCAGAGAACGCGAGGGCGGGGGCGTTGCCCCGGGTACTGATGTATTTCATGGGCTTGGCTTAACCTTTGAGTTCTTCCATGCGCAGCCGGGTCACGCTGCCCACCACGGCCTCCAGCGCTTCGATCCTGGCAATGGCGGCATTGACGGCCTTTTCCCTGGCCACGTGGGTCAGGATCACCACATCGGTCTGGGCTTCGCCTTCGGCAGGCTCCCGTTGCAGCATGGCGTCGATGGAGATGTCCGAATCGGCCAGGATGCGGGTGATGTCGGCCAGCACGCCCGGCTTGTCCAGGGCCCGCAGGCGCAGGTAGTAGGCGGTTTCCACCTGGTCCATGGCCAGGATGGGCAGATCAGTGAGCTGATCCGGCTGGAAGGCCAGATGGGGGACCCGGTGGTTGGGATCGGCGGTGTGCAGGCGGGTCACGTCCACCAGGTCGGCGATGACGGCACTGGCGGTGGGCTCGTCGCCGGCGCCCTTGCCATAGTACAGGGTGGCTCCCACCGCATCGCCCCAGACCAGGACGGCGTTCATGGCGCCTTCCACATTGGCGATCAGGCGCTTGGTGGGGATCAGGGTGGGATGCACCCGCAACTCCACGCCCGCCTGGGTACGCTTGGTGATGCCCAGCAACTTGATGCGGTAGCCCAATTGCTCGGCATAGCGGATGTCGGCGGCATCCAGCTTGCTGATGCCCTCGATGTGGCACTTGTCGAACTGGATGGGGATGCCGAAGGCGATGGCGGACATGAGGGTGGCCTTGTGGGCCGCGTCCACACCCTCGATGTCGAAGGTGGGGTCGGCTTCGGCGTAGCCCAGGCGCTGGGCCTCGGCCAGGACATCGGCGAAGGGCAGGCCCTTGTCCCGCATCTCGGACAGGATGAAGTTGGTGGTGCCGTTGATGATGCCGGCGATCCATTGGATCCGGTTGGCGCTGAGGCCCTCGCGCAGGGCCTTGATGATGGGGATGCCCCCGGCGACGGCGGCTTCGAAGGCCACCATGACGCCTTTCTTCTGGGCTGCGGCGAAAATCTCGTTGCCATGCACCGCCAGCAGGGCCTTGTTGGCGGTCACCACGTGCTTGCCGTTCTCGATGGCCTTGAGGACCAGTTCCTTGGCCACGGTGTAGCCGCCGATCAATTCAACGACGATATCCACGTCAGGGTCGCTGACCACGCTGAAGGCGTCGTCGGTCAGCCTGGCCTGGCCGCCGGTGAGCTGCCGGGCGCGCTCCAGATTGCGGTCCGCTACCGTGCTGATCCGGATGGGGCGACCCGCCCGGCGGGTGATTTCTTCCTGGTTGCGCGTCAGCACGGTCCAGGTGCCACCACCCACGGTACCGATGCCCAGCAGACCTACGTTGATGGGTTTCATTGTTGCTTCACTCATTGATGTGCCTATCGCAATATTCAGCGTGAACCCGGGCCAAGCCCGCGCCATGGCCTACTTGATTAATCCATCCTTGCGGAACATGTCGCGCAGGCCGCGGATGGCCTGGCGGGTCCGGTGTTCATTCTCGATCAGTGAAAAACGCACATGGTCGTCGCCATATTCGCCAAAGCCCACCCCGGGGGAAACGGCCACTTTGGCCTTTTCCAGCAACAGCTTGGAGAACTCCAGGGACTTCAGATGGGCGTAGGGCTCGGGAATGGGGGTCCAGAGGAACATGGTGGCCTTGGGGGCCTCCACCTTCCAGCCCACCTCGTTCAAGCCCTTGACCAAGGCATCACGACGCTTGCGGTACATCTCGCAGATATCCAGCACGCACTCCTGGGGGCCCTCCAGGGCCGCAATGGCCGCCACCTGGATGGGGGTAAAGGTGCCATAGTCGTGGTAGCTCTTGATCCGGGCCAGGGCAGCACACAGGGTGGGGTTGCCCACCATGAAGCCCACGCGCCAGCCGGGCATGTTGTAACTCTTGGACAGGGTGAAGAACTCCACCGCCACGTCCTTGGCTCCCGGCACCTGCAGGATGGAGGGGGCCTTGTAGCCGTCGAACACGATGTCGGCATAGGCCAGGTCATGCACCACCCAGATGCCGTACTCCTTGGCCATGGCCACCACCTTTTCGAAGAACTCCAGTTCCACGCATTGCGTGGTGGGGTTCGACGGAAAGTTCAGGATCAGCATCTTGGGCTTGGGCCAATGGTCGCGGATGGCCTTTTCCATTTCCTCGAAGAAATCCACCCCAGGGGTCATGGGGATGTGCCGGATGTCCGCACCGGCGATGACCGGACCGTAGATGTGGATCGGATAGCTGGGGTTGGGCACCAGCACCATGTCGCCCCGATCCAGGGTGGCCAGGGCCAGGTGAGCGATGCCCTCCTTGGAACCGATGGTGGCGATGGCCTCCTTTTCCGGGTCCAGATCCACGTTGTAGCGGGTCTTGTACCAGTTGGTCATGGCCCGGCGCAGGCGCGGTATGCCTTTGGACATGGAATAGCGGTGCGTATCGCCCCGCTTGGCCGTCTCGATCAGCTTGTCGACGATGTGCTTGGGCGTCGGCTGGTCGGGGTTGCCCATGCCGAAATCGATGATGTCCTCGCCCCGGCGGCGGGCCGCCATCTTGAGGTCACCCGTGATGTTGAAAACATAGGGTGGCAGGCGTTTGATGCGGGGAAATTCGTCCATGTATGACGATCAGGATATAAAGCGTGTAATCTTACCCACTGGCGCATATTGGGGCAACGAAGGACGCCATGAAGCTGCATCTGAGTCTGGCCGATGGGACGAATCTGATTACCGGCTATGGCCAGGACCGTGTCCAGGTCAACGGGCGCGACCATACCGAAAGCCTGGTCATCCTGCCGGACCGCTTGATCACACCCTGGCCCGTGGCCCATGTGGACGATCTGGAGGAAAGCCATTTCTCGGGTCTGTTGGAATTCACGCCCAGTCTGGTCCTGCTGGGCACCGGGCCGCGCCAGCGCTTCCCCCATCCCCGCTTGTACGCTGCCCTGCTGGCCGCACGAATCGGGGTGGAAATCATGGACAACGGAGCGGTCTGCCGCACCTACAACATCCTGGCGGCAGAGGGGCGACGGGTGGCGGCAGCCCTCATCCTGCCCCAGGCCGCCCTGGCCTGACATCCCCTCAAGATATCCACCGAGCGGGACCGCGCCTGGTCCGCACGGGCGTGGCCGGTCCCTCGCCGGTCCTTACCCGTCGCTTCCTTCCCGATTGAGTTCATCGTCCAGAACCACCACCCGGTTACCGCTGACACTGATGCAACCCTGGTCCGTGAGCTTGTGCAACAGCCTGGACAGGGTTTCGGGCTTGACTCCGATACGCGAGGCGATCACCTGCTTGGGTGCCTCCAGTTCCACGGTCTGGCGACCGTCGTCATCCGGGTCGGCATGGTCCACCAGGTATTGCAACAGACGGTCGGTACCCTTCATGAGAGTCAGGCGGTCGATGTCGTTGACGAGTCGGTGCAAGCGTGCGCTCATACCCGCCAGCAGGCGGAAACATCGCCCGGTATCCCGGCCCAGCCAGGCCTTGAAACTGAGCGCATCGATGGCCACCAGCCGGGTGGCCACCTGGGCCGCGGCATTGACGGGGTAGCGCCCCCCCATGAACAGTACCGCCTCGGCAAAGAAACGCCCGGGGCCCACCAGTTCGATCACCTTTTCCTCGCCCTGGGGCGAACTGCGATAGAGCCGGACCAGCCCTTCGCTGACCCAGTAGATGGAGGTCACCGCAGCGCCCTGGGAAAACAACGCCTGTCCCGCATCTGCCTGGACGATCGCCGCATGCCGGGCAGCATCCAGATATTCGTCCTCCTCCAGTCCGGAGAACATGTAGCTCTTGCGCAGTTCCATCAGGTCACGGGGATTCAGCTGTCCATGCATGGGTCACCTCGACTCTGGAGGCATGATCTCGCCAAAATGACGGATGGCCTGGAAGTCGCCCACATCCTTGTCGGGCTGTCGGGTATCCGGTTGCAGGATGGCGCGCAGATGGGCGATGCCATAGTTCCGGGCGGAAGCCAACACAGGCAGGCTGTCATCCACCAGCAGGGTTCGGTCCGGGTCGTGGGGCTCCACCTCGGCCAAGCGTTGCCAGAACTCGGGTTGCTCCTTGGCCAGGCCCAGGCTGTGGGCACTATGCAAGGCATCGAAATGCACCTCAAGGCCGGTCTTGCGCATTTTCAGCGCCAGGCTCTTGTGGTGGGCATTGGTGACCATCACCACCCGCTTGCCCACTGTGCGAAGGCGATCCAGGAAGGCGGGAACCTCGGGGTGCACCGCAATGAGATGGGCCAGTTCTTCCTTCAGGCGGACAATGTCCAGGTGGAGCTGCTCGGTCCAGTAATCCACGCAATACCAGTCCAGGGTGCCGGCCTTGGCGTTATAGCGGCGGAAACACTCGGCATGGGCCTGGGCATGATCCAGCCCATGGCGCTCGGCATATTTTTCGGGAACATAGACCTGCCAGAAGTGGTTGTCGTAATGCAAATCCAGCAGGGTGCCATCCATGTCCAGCAGGACGGTGTCGATACGACTCCAATCCAGTACGGACATCAGAGCAGGCCGTCCTTGGACATGCCGCGCCGCTTCAGGATGCGGCGCAACATGTGCAGGGCTTCGAGCTGTATCTGGCGGATCCGCTCCCGAGTCACGCCCAGCTGACTGGCCAGTTCTTCCAGGGTGGCCACTTCCTGCTGATTGAGTCCAAAGCGCCGCTCGATGACCCAGCGATGCTTGTCCGACAGTTCGGCCAGCCAGGCCTGGACATAGCGTTCCACCTCGTCATGCTGGAGCATGTCCTCGGGCATTTCGGCATTTTCGTCGGCGATGGCTTCACCAATGGACAGGGTGGGATCAATGTCCAAGGGGGCATCCAGGGAGGCCACCCGATCGTTGAGGGCCATGATCCTGCGCACGTCCTCCACCGGATGGCCGGTGAGGTTGGCGATATCCTCCGGCCCCACGTCGGTCTCGCCATGCATCTCAAGATGGCGCTGGGCGCGCAGGTAGATGTTCAGTTCCTTGA
>DYHB01000027.1:0-9264 GCA_020724415.1 Thiobacillus sp. | reverse complement strand
GCACCGGCAGGCGAATGGTGCGCGACTGGTTCATGATCGCCCGCTCGATGTTCTGGCGGATCCACCAAGTGGCGTAGGTGGAAAACCGGAAGCCCCGCTCGGGCTCGAACTTTTCCAGGGCATGCATGAGACCCAGGTTGCCCTCTTCCACCAAGTCCAGCAGGGATAGCCCCCGGTTCACATAATGCTTGGCGATGTTCACCACCAGCCGGAGGTTATGTTCGATCATCTTCTGGCGTGCGGCAAAATCACCCTGACGCACCAGACGGGTGAGATGCTGCTCCTCCTCCGGGGTCAGCAGGGCCTCCCGTCCGATCTCGTTCAGGTACAACTGGGTGACGTCGTGGGTTTCATCGAAATAGGCCTCCTGCTCGGACAGGGCCGGCACAGGGGCTATGTCGTCCGGAAGGGGCTCCTTCGGGTCCTGCTCCATCGGGTCCAGAAACTCATCCTGGGCCATACATTCTCCTAGCCTTGCGCGGGCAAATAATTCCGGGGGTCGACCGGCTTGCCGAATTCCCGGATTTCAAAATGCAATTTCACCTGGTCAGCGTCCGTATCACCCATGGTGCCAATGACCTGGCCGGCCACCACCCGGTCACCCTCCTTCACTGCCAGACTGGCATGGTGTCCGTAGGCCGAAAGCAGGGCCGTGCTGTGCTTGATGATGACTAGTTTGCCATAGCCCCTCAGTCCTGAGCCAGCATATACCACCCGTCCTGGCGCCGATGCCACCACGGGCGTTCCGTGTCGGCCTCCGATGTCCAGGCCCTTGGCCCCGGCCTGCTCGTTGAATTCGGTCACGATCGGACCACGTACCGGCCACACCCAGCGCGCGGGGGCCGCATCCGGATCCAAGGCATCCACACCGCCCCGGCCAGAAGTTGGATTTGCCGTGGCGGTTTCCTTCGGCACGCTGGGCACCCCAGGGGCAGGCATGGCAGATTCCCGCAGTTGCAGCCGTTGCCCGGGGAAAATCAGGTAAGGCTCGGTCAGGCCGTTGGCACGGGCCAGAGCCTGATAGTCCAGCCCATTCTGGAAAGCGATATTGAACAGGGTGTCACCACGCTGGACCACATGCATGCTCGCCTTGCTCGCCGGAGCTCCTACGGACGGAGCGCTGCCCCGGGACAAACCGGCCTTGCTCCGCTGCCCTGCAGGCGGAATAGGCTTCCCGCCATTCACGGCACCCCGGTCATCGATGGGTGCTGCAACCTGCTGGGTCATGCAGGCCGATAACAACGAGGTCAAGGCCAGACTTGCCCCCAGGCGTTTCATCACCCCACGCCAGGCAGCAATGGGACAAACTTGACAGCTTCCATGTCCCGCTCGACATACCCTGTCGAGCGCGCCACCACCAGTATCAGGCGCTGGCTTGCGCCCAGGCCCACGGGTGCCACCAGACGCCCCCCCGGCTTCAACTGGGCCTTGAGCGGCTCCGGAATGAAGGGCATGGCCGCCGCCACCACAATGGCGTCATAGGGGGCTCCGGCCGGATACCCCAGGGTGCCGTCGGCGTTCTTGATCAGCACGTTGTTGATGCGCAAGGCTCGCAACGTGGCCCGGGCTTTGCCCACCAGACCGGCAATGCGCTCCAGGCTCACCACCTTGGGCGCCAGCCGGGCCAGGACGGCAGCCTGGTAACCGCAGCCCCCCCCGATTTCCAGGACGCGCTCCAGGGGCCGTCCAGCACACGCCAACTCGCAGGTACGCGCCACGGTATAGGGACTGGAAATGGTCTGTCCGTGGCCAATGGGCAGGGGGGTTTCATCGTAGGCCCGAATCTGGAAGGCATCCTCCAGAAAAACATGCCTGGGCACGGCCTCCATGGCGGCCAACACCTGAGGATCCTGAATGCCCTCCTTCTGGAGGCGCTCGATCATGCGCATGCGGGTACGCATGGACGTCATGCCGATGCCGGCCTGGACGGTCATGGATTGAGCCATTGCTTGACCGTGTCCATCTGACCATACCGTGTCAGGTCCAACTGCAAGGGCGTGATGGACACCCGCCCATGGGCCACGGCATGAAAATCAGTGCCGGGACCGGCATCCTGAGCCGCCCCGGCGGCACCTACCCAGTACATGGTCTGATTGCGAGGATTGACGGTCTTGACCGTATCCTGCGCCTTGTGACGACGCCCCAGGCGGGTCACCTCGATACCCTGCAGCTCAGACGCCGGGACATCGGGCACATTCACATTCAAGAGTACGGGGCCTTCAAGGGCATCCGCGACGAATCGGCCCGCCAGATCCACTGCCACCTGGGCCGCCGTCTGGAAATGCTCCCGGTCGAGGTTGGCCAGGGACAGGGCCACGGAAGGGATGCCCAGCAGAAAACCCTCGGTGGCCGCGGCCACGGTACCCGAATACACCGTATCGTCACCCATGTTGGCCCCATGATTGATGCCCGACATGACCATGTCGGGAAGCTCGGGAAGCAAGCCCGTGACGGCCAGGTGGACGCAATCGGTCGGAGTGCCGTTCACATAGTGAAAGCCACCGGGGGTCTGGCGGACCATCAATGGCCGGTCCAGGGTCAGCGAGTTGCTGGCCCCGCTGCGGTCGCGCTCAGGCGCAACCACGGTGACCCGATGGCCGGCGCCCGCCAGGGCCTCGGCCAGTGCCGCCAGGCCTGGCGCAAAATAACCATCATCGTTGCTGAGCAGGATATGCATGCCGTTGGGTGCTCGATACAGAGGAGACACCGGAATCCGGAACGGGACCCGGTTGGCCTGAGCCAGGCGGGATTATCCGGCACAGGCCGCCATGGCGTCCAGCCAGGCTGGCACAGGAAAGGTTCCTCGATGCCGGAAATGCCACTATCATCTGCCTGCACAATGAACAGGAGGCATACCCATGCATCATTCCAGCTTCAAGAAAACCCTCAAGGCCGCGCTCATCACGGCTGCCATTGCGGGGCTGGCCATCCCGGCCCAGGCCGATCTGCTCGGATTCAAGCTCGGCGGCGACAGCGAAGACAACAACGGCAACGTGGTCAGCGGGTCCGCCGGCCCGGATGGCAGCCAGGGCGAATCCCGGCAATTGGAAAAATGTGACAAGCCCTTCGGCACCCTGGCCGTCTCGGAACCCCAGGACTATGTCAGCCGTGCCCTGATGAGCTACGGACTCACTTCTCCGGCCCCCTTGATCCGCATGATCATCCAGCAATCCAATTGTTTTGTCGTGGTGGAGCGTGGGCGCGCCATGCAGAACCTGATGCAGGAGCGTCAACTGGCTGACAGTGGCCAGTTGCGCAGGAACTCCAACATGGGGGCCGGCCAGATGGTCACGGCAGACTATGTCCTGACGCCCGACGTTGCCTTTTCCAACAAGGACGCGGGCGGACTTGGCGCGGCGCTCGGCGCCCTGGGCGGTTGGGGGGGCGCGTTGATCGCCGGCAGCCTCAAATTCAAGGAAGCGCAAACCAGCATGTTGCTCGCCGACACGCGCTCCAGCCTCCAGGTGGCTTCGGCCCAAGGCTCTGCCAAGAAGACCGATTTCGGCATCGGCGGTCTCCTGGGAGCGGGGGGTGGCGCCATGGGCCTGGGTGCCTACGAGAAAACTGCCGAGGGCAAGGTGATTGCGGCCAGCTTCCTGGACAACTGGAACAACATCGTGCGTTCCATCAGAAACAGCCCGCAACTGGTACGCCAGGACAACGTCCAGCAGCAGTATGGCCAAGTCGCGACTGCCAACGCATGGAATGAGGGCGACATCCTGGTGACCAAGATCGCCAACGTCAAGATTCATGACGCCCCCACCAGTTCAGGCCGTGTCGCAGGCAAGCTGGGCCGGGGAGAAGAGATGGTGTACATGGGCAAGGAGCAAGGCGGATACGTGCTGATTCAGAGCGGCAGCGGTGAAGGCTGGGTCAGCAAGGCTCTGCTGAAGCGTGACTGACTGACCCACGCGCCCATGGCGCACCCTCCCCGGCTTCGGCCGGTGGGGCGCGACGGAGAGTCGAAAACGACGGAGAGTCGAAAACAAAAAAGCCGCCCTGGGGCGGCTTTTTCTTGTGCGTGCAATTCTCAGATGAACAGGCAGATATCCGACTCGCCGGCAAACTCGAAGAAGGTGGCGGCGCCGCCGTACTCCAAGCCATCGATGAAATCGCTGTGTTCGAATCCGAACAATTCCACTGTCATCTGGCAGGCGATGAATTTGACTTCGGCCTCCTGGCAGAGCTCGCGCAATTCGGGAATCGTTGCCACGCCATTGTTGGCGATGGTCTGCTTCATCAGGCCGGTAGCCACGGACTCATAGCCCGGGATGATGCATTGCAGGGCATTGGGGATGTTCCAGCTGATATCCTTGAACCACTTGGGGCCGAAGGGCATCTTCATGGGCATGCCGGGATTGCCAATGGGGCTGACCTTGAGGCCGCTGAGATCCTTGCGAACCAGTTGCAGGCCATAGAACGTGAAGAAAATCTGGGTTTCATAGCCCAGCGCCGCAGCCGTGGAGGCCAGGATGAAGGGGGGATAAGCCCAGTCCAGGGTGCCTTTTGTCGCGATGATCGCAAGCTTCTTCTCATCCATCACACACCTCTTCTCGTATCTGAGTCGTTAGGAAGGCCCGCGCGGGCAGGCCTCGCTGGATTACTTCTTCTTGATGAAGAAGGTGTATTCGCCGCCCGCTTCGGCGGAAGACAGGAGTTCATTACCGGTTTGCTTGGCAAAAGCCGCGAAGTCCTTCACGGAACCCGGGTCGGTCGCAATGATCTTGAGCACTTGGCCGGAGGTCATTTCGTTGAGAGTCTTCTTGGAGCGCAGGATGGGCAAGGGACAATTCAGGCCGCGAGCATCGAGCTCTTTGTCGAAATTCATTTCTGCTCCTTAAATCTAGAGTAAGTTTGTGCTGAAAAAAGCCCAGCTACATTAAACCAGTTACACCCTTATTGCAACCGGGCCGGAAGGGCAGGCGGGGCGTCCCGCCTGGAATCAGGAAGGCATGGAAATGGGGTGGCCCTGGCGCGCCCAGGCCAGGATTCCGCCGGTCAGATTGTGCATGTTGTTGTAGCCCTTGGAGGCCATGAACGCACAAGCTTGGGCCGACCGTGCACCCGAATGGCAATACAGGACCACAGGCTTGTCCTGGGGCAGGTCGTTCACCTTGATGGGCAACATGTGCATGGGGATGTGGATGGCGCCATCGATGACCCCTCTGGCCACTTCCGCCTCGGTGCGGATGTCCACCAGATGGATGTCGTCCTTGCCGGCGCTCTGCAGAAAATCCGGACCCACTTCCTTGAAATTGTAGTAACCGAACACGTCTCCACCTCACGATCAATATTAGACCGCGCTAATATACAGACTTCGTGCCACGTTTTCAACAGCTTAGCTGTGTGGTTATTTCCTGTATCAAGCCATTTCATCTTCGAAATACCGCCGTTCATCCCTCGCCCGGCCCCAGGTTCGCCGCTACAATGAAGCTGTTATTCCCATCACGCCGTATTCCACGATTCCCAGAGCCATGACCAGCCACGAAATTCGCCAGAAGTTCCTAGACTTTTTCGCCTCGAAAGGCCATGAGCCGGTGCCTTCCAGCCCTCTGGTGCCCGCCAACGATCCCACCCTGTTGTTCACCAATGCCGGCATGGTTCAGTTCAAGGATGTGTTCCTGGGCCGGGAGTCACGCCCCTACGTGCGTGCCGCCTCGTCCCAACGCTGCGTGCGCGCGGGTGGCAAGCACAATGACCTGGAGAACGTCGGCTATACGGCTCGGCACCATACGTTCTTCGAAATGCTGGGCAATTTCAGTTTCGGCGATTATTTCAAGGAAGAGGCCATCCGTTATGCCTGGGAACTCATCACCGAGGTTTACGGCATCCCTCGGGAAAAACTCTGGACCACGGTCTACATCGATGACGACGAGGCCTTCCGGATCTGGACCGAGGTCATCGGCGTGGTACCGGAACGCTGCATCAGGATCGGTGACAAAGGTGGCCAGAAGTACCACAGCGACAATTTCTGGCAGATGGGGGATACCGGCCCGTGTGGTCCCTGCACCGAGATCTTCTATGACCATGGCGAGGGCATTTACGGCGGTCCCCCGGGAAGCCCCGAGGAAGATGGCGACCGCTACATCGAGATCTGGAACCTGGTCTTCATGCAATACAACCGGGATGAAAGCGGCACCCTGCACCCGTTGCCCAAGCCCTCAGTGGATACCGGCATGGGCCTGGAACGCATCTCTGCGGTTCTTCAGGGCGTGCATTCCAACTACGAGATCGATCTTTTCCAGGGCCTGATCCAGGCGGCCGCCCGGGAAACCCGCACCGCCGACCTGAGCGACAACTCGCTCAAGGTCATCGCGGACCATATCCGGGCCTGCGCCTTCCTGATCGTGGATGGCGTCATCCCCAGCAACGAAGGCCGCGGATACGTACTGCGTCGTGTCATCCGGCGGGCCATACGGCACGGCTACAAGCTGGGCTGCAAGACACCCTTCTTCCACAAGCTGGTGAATGACCTCGCCCAGGCCATGGGCCGCGCCTATCCCGAACTGGTCCGGGAAGGGGACAAGGTGGCCCGGGTGTTGTTGCAGGAGGAGGAACGCTTCGCCGAAACCCTGGAACACGGCATGGGAGTCCTGGAGACAGCCATGGCCTCCGAAGACAGGATGCTGGATGGGGAAACGGTCTTCAAGCTCTACGACACCTACGGCTTTCCCCTGGACCTGACGGCGGACATTGCCCGGGAACGGGGCATCACCGTAGATTTCGCCGGATTCGAAGCCGCCATGGAACTCCAGAGGGAACGCGCCAGGGCCGCCAGCAAATTCACCATGGGCAAGGGCCTGGACTTCAGCGGCGACAAGACCGCGTTCACGGGCTATGACAGCCTGGAGGGCGAAGCCCGCGTGGTCGCCATTTACCGGGATGGCAGCCAGGTGAATGAAATCCAGTCCGGCGACGAGGCCGTCATCGTGCTGGACCAGACGCCTTTCTACGCAGAATCCGGTGGCCAGGTGGGCGACAGGGGCGAACTGGCCAGCGCCCACGGACATTTCCAAGTGGACGATACGCAAAAGATTCAGGCCGACGTGTTTGGACACAAGGGCCTGCTCAGGGCAGGTCACATCACCGTGGGGGATGTCATTGCAGCTCGGGTGGACAGCGAATCCAGGCACCGGGCCGCCTTCAATCATTCGGCAACCCATCTGCTGCACGCCGCATTGCGAACGGTGCTGGGCAACCACGTATCCCAAAAGGGGTCCCTGGTCACGGCCGAACGTACCCGATTCGACTTTTCCCATCCCCAGGCCCTCACCAGTGACGAGATCCGCCGCATCGAGGCCTTGGTCAATGCCGAGATTCGCGCCAACAACAAGGTGGAAACCCGCCTCATGAAACACCAGGAAGCCCTCCAGGCGGGGGCCATGGCCCTGTTCGGAGAAAAATACGGTGACGAGGTGCGGGTCGTCGGCATGGGTCAGTTCTCCACCGAGCTGTGTGGAGGCACCCACGTCAAGCGCACCGGGGACATAGGGGTATTCAAGATCGTGTCCGAGGGTGGTGTCGCGGCAGGTGTCAGGCGCATTGAAGCGATGACCGGACCCGGAGCCCTGGATTACCTGCAGGAGCAGGAGCGCGTGGTCGCGGAACTGTCCGAGCGCCTCAAGGCCAATCCATCCGAACTGGTCGGGAAGTTCAGCCAGATCCAGGAGCAAGTGAAGACCCTGGAAAAAGAGCTTGCCCGATTCAAGTCCAAACTGGCTTCCTCCCAGGGGGATGACCTGGCCGATCAGGCCGTCCAGGTGGGTGAAAGCCGGGTACTGGCCACCGTGATCGAAGGCGGCGATGCCAAGACCCTGCGGGAACTGGCGGACAAATTGCGCGACAAGCTGAAGTCCTGCGCGCTGCTCCTGGCCGCCGTCGTGGATGGCAAGGCGACACTCATCGCTGCGGTAACGCCGGATCTTGCCGGCAAGGTCAAGGCAGGCGAACTGGTCAACCATGTGGCCAGCCAGGTGGGAGGCAAAGGCGGTGGACGACCCGACATGGCCCAGGCCGGTGGCACTCAACCCGAGCATCTGCCCCAGGCCCTTGCCTCGGTGGTACCATGGGTCAGAAATAAGATCGATGGCTGAATAACCAGGGGCAGGCATGTTTGACTTCTTCAAGAAACGGGACAAAGGTAGCGACGACCCGCTGACCGACCTCAAGACCGTGACCCGCTGGATGCAGGAATTGCCCGCCGGCGACATCTACGCGGCCCAGGAGCAGGTGGTCCAGAATCTGATCAAGTTCAACCGGGCCCAACTCCCGCCTTCCAAGGAACGCCTGCATATCCTGATGCACATGGACGAAAACGCACGGGACATGCAGTACTCCCTGTGCGCCCAATACCTGCGCAACCCGCGCATGTCCAAGGCCATGGAATCCAAGCTGTGGCTGGCCATTCATGCCTTCTTCTGGGAAGTCACCCGGGGCTATCACACCTTCCTGATGGATTTTGTCTCCAACCCTGGAGGCAGCAAGATTCAGGCCTCTGTGCCCCTCATCACTGCCCGGGCCATTCAGGGGTTCAGCGACATCATCAAGTGGCGCTATTTCAGGTATGAACTGATTGACGACAAAATCTGGCTGCGCGTCCATAACCTCTACCGCATCTCCGAGTTCGACAATTTCGAGAAGGACGCCATCCGGCTCTACAACACCTCGGCCAAGGCCCATTCCTGCATGTCCAAATATGCCCAGGCCCTGCTGCTGTCCCGATTTGGCAATGGCACCCTGGCGCCACGCCAGCTGGACATGGTGGATACCTGGCTGGACAACTGGTCAGAAATGCTCAGGATAGACAAGCAATACATTGATGGCCGTCATTTGTTCTTTGTCCATACCGGCGAAGGCCGGGGCCTCAACCGCATCATGCAGCCCCAGCGCGACAATGCCTTCCGCTATCTGGACCTGAGCAAACTGCTGCCCCATGCCCAGGCCGCGATGGCAGCCGTTCGGGCAGGCACCAATCCGGCCGCGCTCGGACTGGGGGAAGACTTCCGCATGCCCGATGGATTGACGCTCCTCGAGCGGGTTCTGGAAGAGTGGTCGGGATCGGTAGGCCAGGACCGGCGCCGGCACGAGCGCCTTCCGGTCGAAGGCAACTGGGCCATCACCGTGGGCATGGACAACATCTGTTCCCGGCTGAGCCACGTCGCCGGGAAAAACCGCAGTGCACCCTTGAGCCCGGATGAATTGATGGACATCAAGCTTTACGGCTTTGTGACCGACCGGACCAAGAAAAGCCAGATGAAGGACCAG
>DYHB01000160.1 GCA_020724415.1 Thiobacillus sp. | reverse complement strand
CGATGGCGGTGGCCAGAACGGCGATCATGAAATCCCCGCTCACGCTTGTTCAACCCCCATGCCCGTGTGCCGGACCCGGTAGACGCGGTACTTCAACACTACTTCGCCGGCCAGGACGAAGAACAGGATGAGGCCCTGGAGCATTGCCACCACGGTGGCCGGTACACCGCTGATCTGGACGATGAAGCCGCCGACCAGAAGGCCACCGAACAGAAAGGCCACCACAACAACCGCAATGGGGTTCAGTCTGGCCAGCCAGGCGATGATGATGGCGGTGTAGCCGTAGCCGGGGCTGAATCCCGGCTGCAGGCGGTGTGCCACGCCGGACACCTCAATCATCCCCGCCAGGCCGCAGATCGCCCCGCTGCACAGCATCACCAGCAGCACATTCCGCCCGATGCGCATCCCGGCGTAGCGGGCCGCCCCGGGGCTGTCCCCGATGACCCGGATCTCGTAGCCCCAGCGCGTGCGGTACAGCACCAGGTACAAGACCAAGGCCAGGGTGAAACCAACCAGGAGGCCGGCATGGATCCGGGTGTCGCCCAGCGTGGGCAGGACCGCCCCCGGCGTGAACCGGGCCGTCAGTGGAAAATTGAAGCCCGCCGGATCCCGCCACGGGCCGTACACGAGGTAGTCGACCCAGAGGATGGCCACGTAGTTGAGCATCAGGGTTGTGATGATCTCATTCACCCCGAGGTAGGCCCGGGGTATGGCCGGCAGAAGTCCCCACAGTCCGCCTCCGACGGCCGCAGCCGCGAACATGGCCGGCAGCAGCACCCAGGCCGGCTGCCCGGCGAAGGTGAGCGCCACCCAGGTGGCCGCGCAGGCGCCCATGAACAGCTGGCCCTCGCCCCCGATGTTCCAGAGCTTCATCCGAAAGGCGAGCCCCACGCCCAGCCCGGCGATCATCAGGGGGATGGCCTTGACGACGGTCTCGGTGAGCCCGTAGCGGGTGCCGAAAGCGCCCCGGAACATCTCCCCGTAAAGAAACCAGGGGTCACGCCCCGTCAGGGACAGGAAGGCGGCCCCGGCCACCAGCGCCAGCAGCACCGAGCACACCGGCACCAGGACCGACATCGCCGGCGAAGGAACAAGCGTCTGCTCCCACCGCCACGGAAATCCCCTGCGCCCTACACCCGTCACACCCCCGCCCCCTTCGCCGGCCCGCCCATCATCAACAGGCCGACCTCTTCGGGATTGGTTTCCCCCGCCGGAAGCAGGCCGGTAACCCGGCCCTCATACAGGACGGCAATCCGGTCGGACAGTTTGAAGATCTCGTCCAGATCCTCGGAGATCAACAGGATCGCCCTCCCCCCGGCGCGCTGTTCCAGCAGCATCCGGTGCACGGCCTCGGTCGCGCCGACATCCAGGCCGCGGATCGGATAAACGGCCACGATCAGGCGCAAGGCGCCCGATATCTCCCTGGCCAGCAAGAGACGCTGCAAATTGCCTCCCGACAGGAGCTTCACCGGCGTGTCGAGCCCGCTGTGCCGGACGTCGAAGCGGTCCACCAGTGCGGCGGCCTGCTCGCGGCACCGCCGCCGGTTCAAGAACGGGCCGCGGTGAAACCCAGGCCGGCGGTAGTCCTTCAGGATCAGGTTGTCCACCACGCCTAATCCCGGCACCAGCCCGGTCCCCAGCCGGTCCTCGGGGATGTACCCCACGCCTTGTTCGATCACCCCGCGCACTCCGACATTGGTAATGTCCCGGCCGGCCAGCAGGACGGCGCCCGCCTGCACCGGACGAAGGCCGGTGACCGCCTCAGCGAGTTCCCGCTGCCCGTTTCCGGCCACCCCGGCCACGCCCAGGATCTCGCCGGCCCGGACGTCGAGGGACAGACCCTGCAGACCCGGCCGCCCGGAATCCCTGAGGACGGACAAGTCCTTGATTTCAAGCACGATTTCCCCCCGGCTCGCCGGTGGTTTGTCGATCTGGAACACGACGTCTCGGCCGACCATCAGCCAGGCCAGATCCCGCTGGTTGAAGGTGCCCCGCTCCAGGGTGGCCACCGCCCGGCCCCGGCGCAGGACGGTGACCCGGTCGGCGATCTCCATGACCTCGGGCAGCTTGTGGGTGATGACCACCACCGCCCGGCCGTTCGCCGCCATCTCCCGCAGGTTGTGGAAAAGCTCCCGCGCCTCCTGGGGCGTGAGCACCGCCGTGGGCTCGTCCAGGACCAGCACCCGGCAGCCCCGGTAGAGCACTTTCAGGATCTCGACCCGCTGGCGCTCGCCGACGGAGAGCTGCCAGACCCGGGCCCGGGAGTCGACCCGGAGCTTGTACTGCCGGGACAGGCCGGCGATGTCGCGCTCGATTCTGCGGCGGCTCAAGAAGAAGGGGACGCGCGGGTCGCCCAGGACCACGTTCCGGGCGACGGTGAAGGTATCGACCAACCTGAAGTGCTGGTGGACCATGCCGATCCCGGCCCGGATGGCGTCCCGCGGGGAACGCAGGTAAACCCGCCGGCCGCCGATATAGATTTCACCCTCGTCCGGACGGTACAGGCCGGCCAGGATACTCATCAGGGTGCTCTTGCCGGAACCGTTTTCCCCCAGTAAGACGTGAATCTCCCCGGCCCGTACGGTCAGATCGACCCGGTCGTTGGCCAGCACACCGGGGAAACGTTTGGAAACGCGGCGCATTTCAACCAGATATTCGTCGCCCATTTTGGCCTCCGGTCAATCATACCAGACACTGAACCTGGGTCGCTGCTCCATCCGGCCGGCCGGTTACGAAAAAACTGATTGGGCGCCGGCGGGAAAGATCCGCCGGCGCCCGCAGTGGATACCGATGCTTATTTGGGGATGGTGCCGTCAACACCCTGTACGAACCAGTCCATGGACAGCATTTGCTCGTCGGTGAGCGCCTCGCCTTCGGCGACCTTCAGGTTGCCGGCCTGGTCGTAAACCGGGCCATGGAAGACATCCCACTCGCCGGACAGGATGCGCTGCTTCTCTTCCTCGACTTTCTGCTTGATCTCCTCGGAGACCATCGGCCCGAACGGCGCCAGGGCGACGATGCCGTCGGACATCGGACCCCAGTACGGAGTGTTGTCCCAGGTGCCGGCGCGCACGGCCTCCACGGTACGCACATAGTACGGGCCCCAGTTCCAGACCGCCGAGGTCAGCACGGCCTTAGGCGCCAGGGCGCTCATGTCACTGTTGTAGCCGATGCCGAACTTGCCTTTGTCCTGGGCCGCCTGCTGCGGTCCCGGGGTGTCCTGGTGCTGGGCGATCACGTCGGCGCCGGCATCCAGAAGGGCGATCGCGGCCTCCTTTTCCTTGGCCGGGTCGTACCAGGTGAACGTCCAGACCACCCGCACCTTAGCGTCCGGATTGACCGCCCGCACGCCCTGGGTGAAGGCGTTGATCCCCCGAACCACCTCCGGAATCGGGTAGGCCGCCACGTAGCCAATCAGGTTGGACTCGGTGGTCATGCCGGCCACCAGACCGGTGAGGTAACGGGCCTGGTACATCCGGCCGAAGTAGTTGCTCGCGTTCGGGGCGACCTTGTAGCCGGAGCAGTGCAGGAAGGTAACGTCCGGGTATTTGGCGGCCACGTTGATCACCGGGTCCATAAAGCCGAAGCTGGTGGCGAAAATGACCTTGTTGCCGCGCTCCGCCAGGTTGGTCAGCACCTGCTCGGCGTCGGCGTCACTCACGTTTTCCACGGTCTCGACTTCGACGTAGGGCAGTTCTTTCTCCAGGTACTTGCGCCCCTGATCGTGCGCGAAAGTCCACCCGGCGTCACCCGGGGAGCCGATGTACACGAAGCCCACCTTCAGTTTTTCCTCGCCGCCGCCGACCAGGGCGGTCGTCTTGCCGCCGCATCCCGCAATCACCAATGCCGCCGCCAATACCAGCGTGAACAAAAACAGTACCCGCTTGTTTACCCGGTACAACACTTCGACCTCCTCCATAAAAATTTTAAAGTTTTGGATGATGTTTTTCCGTTTTCAGCCGGGTTCCTGGCTGGT
>DYHB01000159.1 GCA_020724415.1 Thiobacillus sp. | reverse complement strand
GTTCCATTCTCAGTCCATCCGCCTAGACATCCCTGGCTGGCAGGCATAAAAAAACCGGGGCAAGCCCCGGTTTTTAAGGAAATTCTGTTGAATCTCACGCAGTCTGGATGTTGGAGGCTTGTTTGCCCTTGGGTCCAGTGGTCACTTCAAAGGAGACGCGCTGGCCTTCCTTGAGGGTTTTGAAGCCTTTCATGTTGATCGCGGAAAAATGGGCGAACAGATCCTCGCCGCCTTCGTCCGGGCTGATGAAACCAAAACCCTTGGATTCGTTAAACCACTTCACAGTACCAGTTGCCATTACTTAAGTCCTTCAAGACAGATAAAACGCCGGGCAGCCCCGGATCAGGAATGTTCAAATCTCAGAGCTGCAAGCACGGAAACCGATACTGCGTGATACCTGAAACCAAACATCAAGCCGCTATATACGGTGAATATTGATCCGGGTCAAGCGATTCAGTGAATCAACGTATTCTGATATGGCTGCAAAGCCAGTCATATTGGGGATCCGGACAGAATCCTGCCAGACACAACCAGGTTGGCCGTCCGGGTTTGAACAGGGTTGCTAAAGCTGGGGGAACAGGGTGCCTAAGCTGGCTACAGGTTCCACATGAAGTGGGTCCGGTAGCTCAAGGAGATCAACATGTCACGCATCCATCACCCCATACTTTCCGTCCTCCTCCTGGCCGTTGTCAGCTCAGGTGTCTGGGCCGGCCAGACCGGCACTGTCCCCACGCCCGGTTTTGATCGGGTCGGCACCAACGTGACCGGTGGCATGCGCGGCCTGGCCGATGATCACGTCCAGGGGTCAAGGGTCGCCTCTGACCGGCGTACCGAGGCTGCCCACGATGCCAGGGCTGGTGAACGAAAGAGCGAATTGGCCCGGCGGATGTTCTGGATCATGATGAGCATGCGCTGAGGCCCGTGCCCAGCGGCTATCCCCTCGCCATTCGGGAAGGTTATTTGCTATGGTTTGGGTCATGGCAGGAACACTGCCTGACCTTTACCCCAGCAAGAGGAGCGTCCGGGAGATCATGGATATCAAGCTGCTACTTCAGGAAATGGCCGAGCGGCAGGCGTCCGACATGTTTTTCACGGCAGGCGCGCGCATCTGCCTAAAGATCAACGGCATCGTCCGGCCGGTTTCCATGCCGGAACTGACCCCCAAGGACGCCAAGGACTATGCCTATGCCCTCATGACCCCGGAGCAGATCAGCCGCTTCGAGTCCACCTGGGAGAGCAACTTTGGCTACAGCCTGGCCGGCATGGGCCGGTTCCGGGTCAATGTTTTCCGGCAGCGGGGGGCAACGGCCATGGTGATCCGGCGCCTGGCCTCCGATATCCCCAATATCCAGGACTTGCACCTGCCGCCCCTGCTGGAACGGCTGGCCATGCAGCGCCGGGGCCTGGTGCTCATGGTGGGGGCGACCGGCTCGGGCAAGTCCACCACCATGGCGGCCATGATCGACCATCGCAGTGCCAATGCCCCAGGACATATCCTGACCGTGGAAGACCCCATCGAATATGTATTCAGGCACCGCAAGGCCATCGTGAACCAGAGGGAGGTGGGCGCGGATACCGAGTCCTACGACGTGGCCCTGATGAATGCCCTGCGGGAATCGCCGGACATGATCATGATCGGCGAAATCCGGGACGCCCGGACCATGAGCCATGTCATCAACTATGCCAATACCGGCCATCTTTGCATCTCAACCCTGCATGCCATCAACAGCCATCAGGCGTTGACCCGGATCGTCAACTTCTACCCTCTGGAAAACCGGGCCACGGTGCTGTTCGATCTTTCCGCCTGTCTGGTGGGCATTATCGCCCAGCGCCTGGTGCGCACCGTCCAGGGTGAGCGTCGTCCCGCTCTGGAGATATTCCTGGCGGATTACCACATGCGTCAGTTGATCCGGGAAGGCCGCATCGACGAAATCAGCGAGATGATGGACAAGAGTACCGCCGAGGAGATGCAGACCTTCGATCAGGCCGTGGTGAAGATGTATCGGGAAGGGATCATCGACTATGACGAAGCCTATGCCAATGCCGACTCACCACGCCAACTCCACCTCATGATCCACGGCGGTGACGGGGGTGGGGTGTCCACACCCATGGGCGTGGATCAGGCGCGCCCGGTGGCGCCCCTGCCGGAGATCGAGGTGCCCGAGTTCAAGCGTTGACGGCCTGCCCAGACGGGCGTGGATGGGGCCTGTCCAATAACTGCTGGATGACGGCGCCGGCCAGCATCAGTCCGAACAGAGGGGGCAGGTAGGAGATGGTGCCATTGACGGCCCGGGCCCTGCCGTGGGACGTGGGCTCAGGGGGGCGCGGCGATCGCCCGGGTTCGTCGGAATACACACACAGAATGCCCTTGGCGATTCCCTGTCTGCGCAGGCGATGACGCACTTCCCGGGCCAGGGGGCAGACCTGGGTCTGGCTGATGTCTGCCAGGCGAACCCGGCGCACATCCAGTTTGTTTCCGGCTCCCATGCTGGCGGCCACGGGCAGGCCCCGGGCGTGGGCGGTGGTGATCAAAGCCACCTTGCAGTTCAGGGAATCGATGCAATCCACCACGAAATCAGTATCGGCCGGGATCATCGCGGCCACATTGTCCGGGTCGATGAAGGTCTCCAGAATCTGGAGTCGGCAATCGGGATTGATGTCCCGGATGCGTTCCGCCATGACCTGGGCCTTGGCCCGTCCCTGGGTGGAGAGTAAGGCCGGTAACTGACGGTTGATGTTGGACAGGGCCACGGTGTCGTGGTCCACCAGGGTGAGGCCACCCACCCCGGCCCGGGCCAGGGCCTCGGCGCACCAGGAACCCACGCCGCCGAGCCCGGCCAGGAACACATGGCAGGCCGCCAGCCTGGCCACGCCTTCCGACCCCACCAGAATCTCCATGCGCTCGAATTGGGCGGTCACCATCATGCCAGCCAGGTGTCCAGGACCATGCCGGCAAATACGGCGGCCCCGAACCAGTTGTTGTGCAGGAAGGCCTTGAAGCACGGTCCGGGTTCCCGGTGCCGGATCAGGGTGTAGTGGTAGAGAGCAATGCCCGCCGCCACCATCAGGCCCAGGTAATACACCCCGCCCAGGCCGAAGGTCTGCCCGACCCAGGCCAGCAGGGCCAGGGCCAGGGCATAGCAGAGCATGACGGCGGCCACGTCGAAGGAGCCAAAGGTGATGGCGGAGGTCTTGATGCCGATCTTCAGGTCGTCCTCCCGGTCCACCATGGCGTATTCGGTGTCGTAGGCGATGGCCCAGAACATGTTGGCCAGGAGCAATACCCAGGCCACGTTCGGGATTGCACCCTGGTGGGCGGCAAAGGCCATGGGGATGCCAAAGCCGAAACTGATGCCCAGGTAGGCCTGGGGGATGGCCAGGAAACGCTTGGTGAAGGGGTAGCTGGCGGCCAGGAAAGCGGCCACCACGGCCAGACCGAGCAACAGGGGCGTGGCCAGGGGCAGGATCAACAGCAGGGCCAGACCGGCCAGACCGGCCGCCAACCACAGGGCCTCACCCGGGCTGACCCTGCGGGCGGCCAGGGGTCGACTGCGGGTACGGGCCACATGGGGGTCGAAATCCCGGTCGGCGTAGTCGTTGATGACGCAGCCGGCCGAGCGCATGAGCACCACCCCCAGGGTAAAGACCAGGAAAACCCAGATATCTGGCCGACCGGCGCTGGACAGCCACAGGCCCCAGAGGGTGGGCCAGGCCAGGAGCAGGATGCCGATGGGCTTGTCCAGCCGCATCAGGCGGGCATAGTCGGTCAGGCGGGCATGCAGGCTCATGGTCGCCCCAGGGTCAGTACCGGGGGCAGGAATACCTCCGTCACCAGGAGGGGGTGCCCGTCCAGGCTGAATATGCAGCGGCGGGCCCACAAGCGTGCCGGCAGTGGCGTGATGCCAAGGCTGTCGAGATCCCGGTCGGCCGCCCGGTAAAGGGCATCGCGCCGGCTCAGTTGCCGGTAGGCCAAGGCGTTGCGTTGCACCTT
>DYHB01000158.1:1215-4002 GCA_020724415.1 Thiobacillus sp. | reverse complement strand
TCGATCGAGGGCAAGAAGGGCCAGCCCCGGTTCAAGCCGCCCTTCCCGGCCTCCTTCGGCCTCTACGGCAAGCCCACCACCATCAACAACACCGAGACCCTGGCCTCCATCCCCTGGATCATGCGCTTCGGCGGCCAGGCCTTCCTGGAACTGGGCAAGCCCAACAACGGCGGCACCAAGATCTTCTCCATCTCGGGCCACGTCAACAAGCCGGGAAACTACGAAATCCCCCTGGGCACCCCCTTTGCCGACCTGCTGGAAATGGCCGGCGGGGTGCGTAACGGTCACAAATTGAAGGCGGTCATCCCCGGCGGCTCGTCGGCGCCCGTACTGCCGGCCGACATCATGATGGACTGCACCCTGGATTTCGATTCCATCGCCAAGGCCGGCTCCATGCTGGGCTCCGGCGCGGTCATCGTCATGGACGAGACCGTGTGCATGGTGAAGGCCCTGGAGCGGCTGGCCTATTTCTACTTCGAGGAATCCTGCGGCCAGTGCACTCCCTGCCGGGAGGGGACCGGCTGGATGTACCGGGTCATCCACCGCATCGAGCACGGCCAGGGCCGGCCCGAAGACCTTGACCTGCTCATGGATGTGGGCACCAACATCGCCGGCCGGACCATCTGCGCCCTGGGCGACGCTGCCGTGGGCCCGGTGCACAGCTTCATCAAGCACTTCCGCAACGAGTTCGAGTACCACATCGAACACAAGAAATGCATGGTAGGGACCTGATATGCCCCTGATCACGATCGATGGCCATGAAGTCGAAGTCGCCGCCGGCGCCACGGTGATGGATGCTGCCCGGGATCTGGGTATCTACATCCCCCATTTCTGCTATCACAAGAAACTGTCCATTGCCGCCAATTGCCGCATGTGCCTGGTGGAAGTGGAGAAGGCTCCCAAGCCCCTGCCGGCCTGCGCCACCCCCGTGGCCGAAGGCATGGTGGTGCGCACCCATTCCGAAAAGGCCGTGACCGCCCAGAAGGGCGTGATGGAATTCCTGCTCATCAACCACCCCCTGGACTGCCCCATCTGCGACCAGGGCGGCGAGTGCATGCTCCAGGATATCGCCGTGGGCTACGGCGGCAGTGCGTCCCGTTACCAGGAACCCAAGCGGGTGGTGAAAGAGAAGGATCTGGGGCCCCTCATTGCCACCGACATGACCCGCTGCATCCACTGCAGCCGGTGTGTGCGTTACGGCCAGGAGATCGCCGGCATCATGGAGCTTGGCATGCCCGGCCGGGGTGAGCACACCGAGGTGATGCCCTTCCTGGAGCGCCAGGTGGGGTCCGAAATCTCCGGCAACGTCATCGAGCTTTGCCCGGTGGGTGCCCTGACCTCCAAGCCCTTCCGCTACAACGCCCGGAGCTGGGAACTGTCCCGCCGGCGCGCCGTCAGCCCCCATGACGGCCTGGGTGCCAATCTGGCCCTGCATGTCAAGGACGGCCGGGTGCTGCGTGCCACGCCCCTGGACAACGAGGCCATCAATGAATGCTGGCTGGCCGACCGGGACCGCTATTCCTACCAGGCCCTCAATGCCGAAGACCGGCTGACCCGGCCCATGGTGCGGGAAGGCGACCGCTGGATCGAGGTGGATTGGCAGAAAGCCCTGGCCCAGGCGGCCGGCGCCCTCAAGGTGATCCGGGAGACCCACGGCGCCGAGTCCATCGGTTTCCTGGTGTCCCCCCACAAGACCGTGGAAGAGCTCTATCTGGCCCAGAAACTGGCCCGTGCCCTGGGTTGCGACAACATCGACCACCGTCTTGCCCAGGCCGATGGCAGCGTCGGCCCCGGCGTGCCCTGGCTGGGCATGCCCATCGCAGAGGTCAACGGCCTGGATCGGATCCTGCTCATTGGCGCCACGCTGCGCAAGGAACAGCCCCTCCTGGCCCAGCGCGTGCGCCAGGCCGTGAAGAAGGGTGGGCAACTGAATGTGATCCATGCCGCGGATGATGATCTCCTGTGCAAGGTGACCAACCGCATTATCGTCAAGCCGTCGGCCCTCGCCGCAGCGCTGGCCCGCCTGGCCAAGGCGCTGGCCGATGCCGGGGCCGACCTGGGCGAGGTGGCCGGCAGTCTGGCTTCGGTCCAGGCCGATGCCGCCAGCCAGGCCATGGCCACAAGCCTTTTGGGCGGTGAGCGCAAGGCCGTGTTCCTGGGCGCCGTGGCCCAGCAGCACCCGGCGGCCTCCGACATCCATCGCCTGGCTGCGGCCATCGCCCAGGCGGCCGGCGCCACCCTGGGTTTCCTGGTGGCGAACGCCAATGCGGTCGGGGCCGGGGTGGTGGGTTGCCTGCCCGGGGCGGGCGGGTTGGCCGCCCAGGCCATGATCCACCAGCCGCGCAAGGCCTATGTCCTGTTTGGCGTGGAGCCTTTCCTGGATGGCTATGACCCCATGGTCATGCGCAAGGCGCTGGATGCTGCCGAACTCGTGGTGGTGTTGAACATCTTCCAGGGCGCCGCCGCCAACTACGCCCATGTGATGCTGCCCATCGCGCCGTATTCTGAAACGGCGGGCACTTTCGTCAACATGGAGGGTTGCCTCCAGACCTTCAATGCCGCCAGCAAGCCGCTGGGCGACAGCCGGCCAGCCTGGAAGGTCCTGCGCGTGCTGGGCAACCTGCTGGGCCTGGAGGGGTTCGAGCAACCGTCCGTCGAAGCCGTGCGCGCCGAAGCCCTGCCCGAGGGTGATGGCACGGTGCGCAGCCGCCTCGGCAACATGCCGCCGGCCGGCCCGATCAGTCTGGTGCCCGCCGCTTCCGGCCTGGAGCGCCTGGGCGAGACGCC
>DYHB01000158.1:0-1205 GCA_020724415.1 Thiobacillus sp. | reverse complement strand
GACGCCCGTGTACCAACTGGATTCCCTGGTGCGCCGGGCGCCGGCCCTGCAGGCTACGGTGGATGCCGACCATGCGGCCACCTGCTGGCTCCATGGCGCCATGATCCAGCGCCTGGGCCTCGCTGAAGGCAAGCCGGTCCGCCTGGTGCAGGACGGAGGCGAGTCCATCATGAAACTGGGCCGGGATGACCGACTGCCCGAGGATGTGGCCCGGGTGGCCGGTTCCCATCCCCTGGTGTCCAAGTTGGGGCCGCGCTTCGGTACCCTGCAACTGGAGAAGATGTGATGGATGCATTGCTTGCTCCCGTGGCTGACTGGATGGGTCCGGCCTGGCTGCCGGTCTGGACCCTGGTCAAGATCGTGGCCATCGTCCTGCCCCTGCTGATCTGCGTGGCGTATCTCACCTACGCAGAACGCAAGGTGATTGGCTGGATGCAGGTGCGCATGGGCCCGAACCGGGTCGGTTTCTTCGGCTTCCGCCTGGCCGGCCTGGGCCAGCCCATTGCCGATGCCGTCAAGTTGATGACCAAGGAAATCATCATCCCCACCGGGTCCAGCCGCTACCTGTTCCTGCTGGCGCCGGTGCTGGCCATTGCCCCGGCCCTGGCTGCCTGGGCCGTGGTGCCCTTCACCGATACCATGGTCCTGGCCAATGTGGACGCCAGCCTGCTGTTCATCATGGCCATCACCTCCATGGGGGTATACGGCATCGTCCTGGCCGGCTGGGCGTCCAATTCCAAGTACGCCATGATGGGTGCCCTGCGTTCGGCCGCCCAGATCGTGTCCTACGAGATCGCCATGGGCTTCGCCCTGGTCGGTGTGCTCATGGCGGCCCAAAGCCTGAACCTGGTCCAGATCGTTCAGGCCCAGGCCGGCGGCTTCTGGCAGTGGTACTGGCTGCCCCTGTTCCCCATGTTCCTGGTCTATCTCATCTCTGGCGTGGCCGAGACCAACCGGGCTCCCTTCGACGTGGCCGAGGGCGAGTCCGAGATCGTGGCCGGTTTCCACGTGGAATATTCGGGCATGGCCTTTGCGGTGTTCTTCCTGGCCGAATACGCCAACATGATCCTGATCGCCGCCCTGACTTCCCTGATGTTCCTGGGTGGTTGGCTGTCCCCCATACCGGGCCTGCCGGACGGCTTTTTCTGGCTGGCCCTCAAGACCAGCTTCGTGCTGTTCCTGTTCCTCTGGTTCCGCGCCACCTT
>DYHB01000026.1 GCA_020724415.1 Thiobacillus sp. | reverse complement strand
ACCGCCGCTTCGATGGCCTCCCGCCTGCCATCCCTAATGTCCTGCACGATTTGTACACGGACATGCATGATGAGGTAGTCGTCCTCAAGGCGGCGCAGGTCGGCGTCTCAGAGTGGGCCATCAACATTGTCCTCTGGGGAGCAGACCAGAAGTGGGCTGAGCGTGGCGTTTGCCTCTATGTGTTCCCCAAGCAGGAACAGATGGACGACTTCTCTCAGGACAGAGTCAACCGTGCCATCGCTGACTCCTTCTACCTGAAGGAGCGCGTCATGCAGGTCGAGGGCTCGGAGAAGGCCAACCGTGCTCGCCTGCGCAAGATCGGTGGCTCCCCCATCTATTTCCGGGGCTCTGATGCCATCATGCAAACCCGCTCCATCGACGCTGACATTGTCATCATGGACGAGGTGGACGTGTTCAAGGAGGGGGCTATCGAGCGAGTAAAGCAGCGCTTAGGCTCATCCATGAAGCCCCTTGTCCGCTCCTTCTCGCAGCCTCTCTATCCTGGTGGCCCGGTGGATGTCCTGTGGGAACGCAGTGACCAACGCCACTACTACCTGAAGTGCATCTACTGCGGCGATGAGCAATTCTTGGACTGGTATGAAAATGTGGAGTTCAGCACGGACTACACAGACTGCCGGGTTGTCTGCCGGAATCGCACCTGTCGCCGCCCACTCGACCGGCTGGCGCTAGGCCGCTGGATTCCACATAATCCCAGCTCTGACATCCACGGCTACCACGTGAATAAGCTGTACTCCCCTAGGGCCAATATGAAGGAGATGCTGCGCAAGTCCATCGCCTTCGATGACCCGGAGGCCCTTCAGTCCTTCTACAATGCTGACCTGGGTGTACCCTACAAGCCCGCAGGCACCCCTGGCCTGGAGGACTACCGGCGTGACACCTATCCGTGGGGCGACCCGTCTGTGTTTGAGGGCTGGGAGACCTATATGGGCATTGACCCTGGCCGCAAGCTCCACCTGACTGTTGTGGGCCGGGCGCAGTATGGCGACCCTTGGCGTCTCCTGTTTCGGGAGACACTAGACCATTTCGACATACCGGATACGTCTAAGCCTCCTCCCAGCGTGGAGTTGCGCTGGCAGCAGTTCAAGCCTAGGCTGACTGTCATTGACGGCCAGGGAGAGCCTCGGGCAACTGTTGAATGGGCCAACAAGCATCCAGGTCGTGTACTGCGCTGGTTTCACCGGCCTGGTGCCCTGGAGCCCAAATTTCAGGATGACGAGGTGCATTATCACAGGACATCGCTCCTGGATAACCTGTATGCTGTCCTCAAGGCAGGGAAGTGTATCTTGCATACCAACGCGGGGCCGGAGTTCTATGATCAGCTTCAGGCACCCATCAGGGAGATTAAGAAGGACAAGGATGGCAGGCTGGTTGCTCGTTATTCCCCTAGCCGACCTGACCACTACGCCTTTGCCCTTTCTTACGCCTTGGTTGCGGCAGGGGCACGCCCTAGCTCAGGGATGATCAGCGTGGTGCCCAAGGTTGAGGCCGATATCCCGACTGTCAGCATTGCCCGTCCATCCTGGGCAACTACTCCTGTCAGCCGGGGCTGGTCAAGATGGAAGATTAAATAATGCCTGAGGAAACGCGCACCGTTAAGGCCGACGTCCAGATATCTGCATCGGGCCCTGCCCGCTGGGGAGGCAAGATTTTCGAGGAGTTCCTGCCTGAACTCCGCTTCCCTCAGGCTGTCAGGGTCTACGATGAGATGCGCAAGAATAGCCCCGTCATCGGTGGCCTGCTCAGGGCCATCGAGGCTGGCTTCCGCTCGACCCGCTGGCAGGCCCAGCCTGCTGGCTCAGACCCCGAGGATATCAGGCGGGCTGACTTCCTGGACTCCTGCCTGCATGATATGCAGAGGCCTTGGCCTGACACCCAGGCCGACATTCTCACCTTCTTGCCATTCGGCTTCGCGGCCACCGAGATGGTGTTTAAGTACCGGCGGGGGAGGCATGGCAACCCTACCTCCATGTACAACGATGGCAAGGTGGGAATTAAGGACCTCGTGCTTATCCCTCAGGGCTCCATCCTGGAATGGATGTATGACCTGGAGGGCGACCCCAACAAACTTCTGGGTATCAAGCAGCAGGTGACGATGCCGTTCACGCCTGGCATCTACCGGGAGATTCCCATCGAGAAGGTCTGCCTGTTCAGGATCAGGGCTGAGAAGGATAACCCTGAGGGCGAGAGCATTCTGCGTCAGGCCTACCAGAGTTACTACTACATGACCAACCTCCAGGCCGTAGAGGCCATCTCGCTGGAGCGCACGGGCTCTGGCATTCCGGTTGTCCACCTGCCGCAGGGAGCAACCACGGAGAAGGACGACCCCGTGGACTCCGATGAGGCTCGCGCCAAGGAGCTTGTTCGCCAGGTCCGCATAGACGAGCAGGGTGGCATCGTAGAGCCAGATGGCTGGGCCTTCCGGCTGGAGACCTCCAAGGGCCTGCGTCCTGAGCTGTTCGACTTGGCCATCAAGCGCCATCGGGCCAACATGCTCATGTCAGTCCTGGCGGTGTTCCTGGAGCTGGGCACTGCTCGCGTGGGCAGCAATGCCATGCTCAGGGGCGGCAAGTCCTTCTTCTCCTACGCATTCGAGGGCTGGGTGATGGCAGTCGAGGATGTTTTCAACACCCAATGCGTACCGCTTCTGTTCGAGCTTAATGGGATCACTGACGGCCGCCTGCCTAAGTTGGGTCACACTGCCACTGGCGGCGAGGACATCGCTGACGTCATCGACTCCGTGGTAAGGCTGGCGCAGGCTGGCTTCATCGACTCAAACGACGAGACCCTGCGTGACCACCTCCAGGGGCTGCTCAGGCTGCCCAAGGGTAACTCCTTGGAAGAAGCGGATGTTGAGGAGGATGAGGAGGACGAGGAGGTGGAAGATGAGGACGAAGATGGCCTGGGGCTCTACCCCGACGACCCTGAGGCAGGCGAGGAGGTGCCGGATGTCAGCAGAGTGGGCGCTAACGGTACGGGACGGGCTGCTGCTCGTTAGGCCAGAGAGGGCGAGCAGCGACTCGGCCATCTGGCAACCTGAGCATAAGGGTGACTGCGCTATGGGCGTCGTCGTCCAGTCCCGCGCACCTGATGTGGCCCCTGGGGACAGGGTCCTCTACAAGTCGTTTGCAGGTCTAACGGTTTCTCTGGGTGGGGAGCAGCGGGTCCTCTTGACCCCATTTGATGTCCTTGCCAAGGTCGAATAAGGAGACGGGGGTGAAAACTCATGAAGAACACCATGACAGCCTGGAGAGGAGGGTGACAATGCTGGAGGTTCAGGGCACAGTCATCCGATGGCTGGGTGCCCTTATTGCTGGCTCCACAGTGGCAGCCGCTATCGGGGCCATCGTGAGCTCACTGTGATCATCGAGAGTGACGTGTTCCAGGACCTGGCTGCTCTCGCCATCGCCGCTGCGGGGCTTCTGGTTCTGTGGATTGCCGCCAGCGCCCAGCGTGTCAATCGTTACGGGCGGGAGGCGTTGGCCGGGAGCGCAGTGTTCATGCTGACAACAGCCATTGTCAGGTTTCTCCTGATCTATGATGTACTGAGCTCGGCTGAGGCCAGGACAGGGAACAGCGTAGCCGCTATCATCGTGTTATTGATCATTGCTCAGGCTGCGTTCCTGAGCCACAAAAGTAGGGCTGTCAATGGCTACAAAGGCATACTACGAGCGCCTCACAGGCGAGCTTAGCAAGCACCTGCCTCACTACGTCATCACAGATGCCGTCAAGCGGGCACGAGGGCACGCTGCTGCCCGCGCTCGTCAGATTCCTGACGCAGATTACGCGGAGCACATCGCGTTTCTTGGCCTCAGTGGGGACATTCTGAGGAAAGCCAGCTCCCGGCAGGTAGGCACGCTACACAACCGGCTACACCAGCTCTACGGCCTGGAGTTCTCCCGCCTGGACAAGGACGAGATTCAGAAGGCCCACCATCTCCTGGCCGAGGAGATGTTGCTGCGCAAGCTGGCTCATGAGGCTCTGGATAGCCTGGACTCCCCGGAGCTCTCCAAGTCCTACTACCCGACCATCTCCTCTCGTCCCGACATGGAGCCCGAGGAAGTCCTGAAGTCTGACCATGCGGCCACACATGCCTGGGCTGCCGACATCATGGCCGGTGAGGATTTCCCCTACAGCCTGGAGCATGTCATCCGACTCCATGACCAGATTGCCCAGGAGCTGGCGAACCGGCGCATAGGGCATGACACCGAGCTGGAGAAGTCAGGCTGGTGGGATGTTATCAAGGCCCGCCAGTTCTTCACATCTCCTGGCGGCAAGCATTTCATGGCCTCTCGCATCGTCAAGATGATGCCCCCGCACCGCGTCTATGTTGAGCCGTTTGCCGGAGGCGCTGCCGTGTTCTTCACCAAAGAGCCCAGCGCTGTCGAGGTCTTGAACGATAAAGACCCTGAGATTTTCAATGCCTACAAGACCGCGCAGTCCATCTCCGACGAGGAGATCGAGAAGCTGGCCCAGATGGACTGGACTATAGATCGGGCCAGGCTGAAGGCCCTTCAGAAGGCTAACCCCAACGACCACATAGAGCGCCTCTACAAGTTCCTGTACCTGAAGGGGGCATCCTATGGGGGCATGGGTGAGACCTTCCAGACCCGCCGAGAGGGGCAGGTATTTGGCGTAGCCAAGCGCATCCCGCAGGTCAGAGAGCGCCTCCAAAAGGTGCGTATCCACAATGACGATGCCATCAGGGTCATCCAGAAGTACGACTCTCCTGACACATTCTTCTTTGTTGACCCTCCCTACCCGGCCGAGTGGAAGGGCAATATGGGCGTGGGTTACACCAACGAGCAGCTCGAACAGCTCGTAAAGGCCCTCCAGAGTGTCAAGGGGAAGTTCCTGCTCACTGTCTCCAGCAAGGAACGCAAGTACCTGCCGGATGAATGGGACATCCGCCGCATTAAATCCCAGCGGTCGCTGCACATCGCTCCTGCCACCAGGGGTGGAGACCTGAACGCAGGCCACCGTGCTGACATGGAGATCATTGCGGCAAATTACGATATGGCCCAGAAGTCTCAACCTGACCTAGGGGACGTTCATGTCCCAGGGCTACTCCGATCACCCAGGCGTATCAGGAAGTCTGCCGACTTCGAGTTCATCAAGTCTGAGGACGAGAAGCGCCTGGTCTGGGCCGTCGTGATGAAGCCTCACTACGTTGACGACGAGCGACAGTGGGCATCGCCCGACGAGATCATGAACACTGCTCACAAGTTCATGCTTAAGGGGCCAAAGGTCTACCTGGAGCACATGAAGGATGTCTCTGACCAGGCCAAGGTTGTGCAGTCCTGGATTCTCCCTGAGGACCTGGAGGTGGGCGACCGTACCATTCCGGCAGGCTCCTGGTGCATCGTCCTGCACATCCTGAACGATGTTCTCTGGCAGCGAGTAAAGAGTGGCCTGCTCAAGGGAGTCTCTATACGAGGCTTCTCCAAGGTCGTTGCCCATTCCCCACCTGTCTGAAAAATTTGTTCGACAACTTGTTGACAAGGATTCAGGCATTCACCTACGCTTCTTAGCAGATGACCGATGGCACCGTTCGCAGGCTACGAGGACTTCTCCGATTGCATCAGGCAGAACAAGGGGAAGAAGAAGCCAGCCGCGTACTGCGCCACGATTATGAGGCAAGTAGAAGTGGGTAAGGCTCTAGGCGGCAATGTCGATGAGGAGCTCGTCAACATCGAGCCCGTCGAGGTCTCGCTCACTATCGCCCCGATGGTCAAGGAGGATTTCCTGATGACAAAGAGCGCTGTCAAGTTCGAGCTTAAGGCGGAGGACATCCACGAGATCGCCAAGAGCCTGGGTCTCGAACCTGAAGAGGTCAGCCAGGAGGAAGTCAAGCAGGCACTCAAGACTGCCGCCGCTGTAATCGAGAAGGCGATGCCTCCGCAGTTGGCCGCAGCGCTTGAGGGTAACAAGGACAAGAAGAAGCCAGACGACGACGATGAGGATGAGGAGGAGGCCATGATGAAGGCCATCTCCGGGGCCTCGGCTGACGTGAAGAAGGCGCTCGCCGCCGCGCATGGCATCCTCGCTGTCCACAAGTCCAAGCTGCCGACTTCCCTCGTGGCAGTCCTCAAGGCCTTCGACAAGGCCAAGAAGGCTGACCCCTCGGCATTCGAGGAGGCGGATGTAAAGAAGTCCGCCACCGACATGATCGAGATTTTCAAGTCCCAGTTCCCTGGCGTCGTTGAGGCCATCGTGGAGCCTGTGCAGAAGCAGCTCACTGATGCCAACAAGACGATTCAGGCGATGCAGGACGCCCGCGAACTCGATGAGCTCAGGGAGCTCGCCAAGTCTATGCCCATCCAGGGTGAGCCTGACCAGGCTGCCCAGAAGCTCCTGGGCATCAAGAAGGCCCTCTCGCCTGAGCAGTGGGAGGACTTCGTCAAGGACCAGCAGGCGATCTACGCCCAGGTCTCCAAGTCCAGCCTGTTCAACCAGGTTTCTGGTCGCAGCGACAACTCCGGCACGGCCACTGACAGGATGCTGGCCAAGGCCAAGGAGCTAGTCCAGAAGTCGGCCGGGAAGTCCAGCATTGAGGAAGCAATCACGCTTGTGGCCAGCGAGTACCCGCAGCTCTACTCGGAGTACCTGGCAGAGCAGCGTGAGAGCGCAATTCGGCAGGGCCGCTAAGGAGGACAAAGATGGCTGGAGCCGTAGAATTTCAGCCCGAAACTCTGAGCCTGGTGGCTGCCGCTGACCTGTCCGCTAAGCAGTTCTACTTCGTGAAGGTAGACTCCAACGGCAAGGCGGACTTGCCAACGGCCAGCGCCGACAGGGTGATCGGGGTCCTGCAAAACAAGCCTAAGTCAGGCGAGGTTGCAGAGATTCGTGTCCTTGGCGGCACGAAGCTGGCGGCCAGCGGCACCATCAGCGCTGGGGGCGAGGTCATGCCCCACACTGACGGCACCGCACGGGCCGCCGCCACATCCGGGAACACGGTACGAGCCATTGCCCTGGAGGCCGCTGCCAGCGGTGACATCTTCTCGGCAATGCTGGTCGGGCCGTACAAGGTCTAGTGAGGTAAGCGATGCCACAGCCTGACCTGCGCGACGTCCACATAGATAAGCTCCTGACCGCCATCTCGGTCGGGTACAAGAATCCTGGCTACATCGCTAACCAGGTGTTCCCGAACGTGCTGGTGGAGAAGGAATCTGACCTCATCCCGAAGTACGTCCAGGACTTCTGGTTCCGGGATGTAGCCAAGCCGCTGGCCCCTGGTGACAGGCCCCGCGATCCGGCTTCACCCTGGACACCACCCAGCGGTACGTGCTCACTGAGTACGGTATCGCCAAGGAGATTCCTGACCGCATTCGGGACAACACCGACCAGCCGTTCAACCTGGACAGGGATGCCACGAACTGGGTGACAGAGATGATCCTCCTGCGTCAGGAGATCGACTTCGCGACCAACAAGTTCAAGACCAGCGTCTGGACAGGTGGCACCGGCGGCACCGATGTGACCCCGACCAACCTCTGGGATGACTACGCACTCTCCGACCCCATCCAGGACATCCGCAAGGAAAAGCGGACGATCCGGGGCAAGATCGGTCGGCCAGCCAACGTGCTCATCCTGGGCGAGAAGGTCATGGACATCCTGACCGACCACCCCCTGTTCGTGGAGCGGGTGAAGTACCAGGGCCGGGACGTGACCGAGGAGGTCATCGCCCGCCTGCTTCGCCTGGACAAGATCATCGTTGGCAATGCCATGCAGGCCACCAACATGGAGGGCCAGACCCTGGTGCTTGCCGACCTTTACGACAACGACGCACTCCTCATGTACTCGCCGCCTTCAGCGGGCCTGTTCCAGCCTGCCGCAGGCTACACCTTCGCCCAGCGCCAGTTTGCTGGCGGCGACCGCGTGGTGATCCGGCGCATGAGGAACGATGAACGGAAGATCGACATCATCGAGGGGCGCACTGCCTACGAGCAGAAGGTGATCGACGCTCGCGCCGGTTGCTTCTTCTCCAACGTGGTCGCGTAGTAAGGGGGAATGATGGCAAAAACACAGGTGGGGCAGGCATACTTCGCTCTCAGGGCGATGGGCTATGCTGGCAAGCGACTAGAGGCGGGGCAGCTCTTTGACCCTGGCCGCTACCCCAATACGCAGATGATGGAGGGCTTGGGGTGGTATTTCGCCCCCGTGACTGACGAGCATCCCTGCCCTACCTGTGTCCGTTGCAACATAACCTTCGCCACCGAGCGCTACCTGGAGGCGCATCAGCGCATATGCCCTAATCGTGAGGTGGCTCTGGATGACGTGAATGTCTCATCGCCCCCAGGGCCTGCGAAGCTCTCCAAGGAGGAGATAGGCCGCAGGATGCTGGAGGCGATGGACAGCATGGGCAAAGTGGAGGACCCCGATGCCTACTAACGCAATAGCTGGCCGGAGCCAGGGCGGGGCAGCCGCAGGTGTCCGCCTGGGCAGCTCCATCGCCCCCTTCAAGAAGCTGACCGCCAACGCGACCCTGAAGCTCAACGAGAGCGGCACGGTCTATCTCTGCGACGCCGCTGACCTGGTGATCACGCTTCCGGCCACGCGGGCAGGGGTAGTCTACACCTTCGTGCTGGGGCCAAACGGCCTCTCCACCGGCACCGGCCTGTCCATCAGCCCAGCGGCCGCTGACGCTATTCATGGCAACGGCCTTACCAGCGTGGACGACAAGGACCTGATCCTGGCCGGTTCTGGCGACCGGGAAGGCGACATCGTCACCATCGTCGGTGACGGCATTGACGGCTGGTTCATCACGGCAGTTACGGGCACCTGGTCTAAGGAGGCCTAATGACCCTCCGGGTCTCGCCACCTAACCTGGTCGAGAAGTCCAATCTCACTGTCGATGATTCGGACAAGACGCTCACTGTACCTGCCAACACGCTCTGGCGGGTACAGTTTGTGTATGTGAAGCTGATCTCCACGTCCACTGTCGGCAACCGGCAGATGCGGCTGGAGATAGGTGACGGCACCAACCTGCTCTGGTTCAAGAACTTCGGTGCCGTCCAGGCCGCCAGCCTTACCCGGCACTATTACGCCGCTGCCGACTACACATCCGATGAGGGCTCGTTCGACTCAGGGGGCCGCATCCGGCTTCGCCTGGACGCCCACTGGCTGCTCCCTGGCTTCACCCTGCGGGCCTACGACTCAGCCGCTATAGCCGCTGCCGCCGACGACATGGAACTCTATGTCGTTGTCGATGAGCAGCGGAAGCCCGCGCCTGCGTAATGAGATGGCAATTGAGGAAACCGCAGGCGACGTCAGGGCCCAGCTAGAAGTTCTCGTCAGGCATCTCGCCACCCCGACAGGCGGGGCGTTCACGCAGAACTCCTTCCCGTCCAGTGCTGACCTGGATACTGCCATCGAGGCCACCGAGGCTGAGATTCTGGCCTGGTTCGCCTCGTTCGGCTATGACATCGTTCTTGCCAACTGGAGTGTCAACGCCAAGCGCTACATAGCCCGCTACAACGCGCTGGGGGCCGCTTACTTCATCGAGATGGCCCACACTGGCCTCGTGACCTCCCCCACCCCAGGATCGCGGGCTGAGACGTACTACAACTTCTACATGGACCTCTACCAGAAGCTGCGGGATGGCGCTCTCAGCTTCCAGGACATCGGCGTGCCCATTATCGAGGGTAAGGGGGTCAAGCCCCACTTCACAGGTGGGAGCTACGATGAGAAGCAGACCCTCAAGGATGACACTGACAAGGTTCAGCCGTTGTTCACTCGGGATCAGTTTAAGAACAAGATCACTGTCCCCACCGAGAACAAGCCCCTGGTGCCCTGATGTCGGCAGAGACTGTTATTAATGCCATTAAGGCCACCCTGGAGAAGCGGCTGCCCAGGACTGTCTTTATCGGCTACGGAAACCTGGAGCAGCACAACCTGGATGGGCGAGCAGTCATTCTCCAGCTACAGGGTGGCACCTTAGTCGAGGATACCTATGGGGACAACTTCACGCGCACCTGGCGGGTTCTGGCGGACGTATATAGCTATGTGGACCTGCCTGATGCTGCCCATCTTCGCCTGGTTCAGACTGTGGACAGCGTGGTGCTGGCAATCGAGGAGTACCCGTACCTGGGCAAAGGAAAGAGTGCGGGTGTCCGAGTGCAGGTCAGCGCTCTGGAGATAGGGGAAGCGGAGCCTGTCCAGACAGAGGAGGGCGTCACCAATTGGCTCAGGGCGACCATCGTTATCGTTGCCGAAGAGGATGTCACAACGGCGGCTAAAGAGTAATGCTGAACATTAAGGTAGAAGTCAGCTCCAACCTCCAGCGCATCGAGATCAGCATGTTCCGGGTGCGCAACTCTACCAACCAGGTGATTGGCCGGGCGGGCAAGATTGGCGCACAGAGTCTGTTGAACGCCCTGCGACAGATCACCCCCAGGCGCTCAGGAACGCTGGCCAGCTCTTGGGAGGCCAAGATAGTCCCTCAGGGTGCTCACGGCGTCCGGGTGGACATCACCAACAGCGCTGCCCACTGGAAGTATGTCAAGTCAGGCACTGGCATCTTCGGCCCCCGGAAGCGGATTATCCGCAGCAAAAAGACGTATACGACAAGGTCTGGCAAGACGAGGCGTATGCCCCTCATCTTCCAGAAGGAGGGTAGGATTCACTACTCGATGCACTCCCGAGGCACTCCGGCCAATGACCCCACCAAAAAGGTGAACAGGGATCAGATTGCCAGGCAGGTTGCCGAGGAAACTAAGCGAGGGATTGTAGAACTCCTGGGCAGGAGCTAATATCCTAAGGTAGGTAATCATGGCCAAGATACGCGGGAACAAGGCACGCTTCTACATCGACGAGGAGGACATCTACCTGAAGTCCTTCGAGTTCGATCATGGCATGGAGGTCACGACTGTAGATGCCTCCGTGTACGGCGACGAGTTTGACTCTTTCGAGCCCATCAAGGCTAGGGGCACATTCAACATCCAGGCCAGGATTGTCGATGACTATCGCGCCCCCGGCGATGTAGCTGACCAGCTCCTCGACAAGTTCTTCCACGGACGGATTATTGACCCCGGCACGGGCCTTGTTGTCACTACCCCTGCCGTCCTGAGCATGATCCTGAGCACCAACACGCCTGCTGAGGGTGGAGACGGCATCTTCACGCGGGGCTACGGCAACATGGGTATCAACCCCGCTCGGGATGGCTTGGCGTCTATCCGTGCCCAGTTCACGGAGACAGGCCCTATCCATAGGGGCAAGATTCTCCGCGTCGCCGATGTCACTCTGACCGACCTGGCTCCTACTGACAACGGCCCTGCTGTCGCGTTAGCTGGAGCCGCCAACTACATCCGCTCCAGCCTGCACATAGTCAAATACAACATCACCGGCTCTGTCACTGATGTGACTGCCAAGATTCAGTCTGACGACGCCTCAGGTTTCCCTAGCCCCACTGACCGCCTGACGTTCGCTGCTGCCACAGCGCGGACAAAGGAGTGGAAGGAGGTGCTGGGAGCATGGAGCGCAGAAACGCATCATCGACTTGTCCTGACTGGCACAGGGACAGGCTCCTGGTCGGTAACGGTCGGCGTAGTCTGCATAGCAGCCACAGGATAACGGAGGGAATAGCATGGCCAAGATCAAGGGCAAGAACGCAGACTTCGCCATAGGAACGGTCGGGGTGACAACCAACCCGCCGTTCACCTATGCCGATGCCAACATGACTAGGGTGGAGACCCTCTCCAACGAGATCACCCTGAACATTGAGACCACCACCGTGGACACCAGCGCCTACGGTGACGACTTCGACCAGTTTGAGGTCATGGTCTATCGCTGGACGGTGGACATCAATGCCTACGTGGACGATGGTGCCACCAACACGGAGAGCATCTTCGTGAACGGCCTCCTGGGCCTCGTGAAGTATCCCTTCGTGTTCTCCCCGAACGGCAAGCCTGCCGGTGAGGCCAGCGCTACCCAGCCCCGATACTCAGGTCGAGTGGTCATCTCGTCCGTGGCAGTGAACCCTGTCCGGGCTAGTGTCTCCAACCTGCGCATCCGGCTCCAGGGTGACGGCCAGCTCCACCGCGCTACCGCCTAAGCAAGGAGGCTCCTTTGGAGATTGAGTACAAGGGCATTCAGGACAAGAAGGCCTACAAGTACACCTTGGCCGAGCGGCTCACTGGCCAGGACTTCCTCACGATCAGGCGGTCTAAGGGACCAGATGGGCGGGTGGACGTCATGTCCTACTCCCATGCCAACCTGATGGCCAGGCTCAAGAAATGGTCAAGGTCTGAGGAGATCACCGACGAGAGCGTCCTGGCTTTGCCGTATGACGTGTACACCGTCCTCTACAACACGACCATGCGGCTGGACAGCGAGGAGGTGGCCGAAGCTAATGCTTTTTTAGCGAGGAGTTTGAGCCCCTCCTTGCAGCAGGAGTTAGCTTCGATCTTGGAGGCGTCCTCGCCGGACCTTCCCACATCATCCGAGGACTCCTCGCCACCGGAGCAGCCCGAGTAGAAGCCAAGCGCGACCAAGAAGAACTGGCCGAAGTCTCCTCGATGAAAGACGAGGACTTCGGCCTTTCTGTTTCGTGGCGAGGGCATGAGGACCTAATGTAGGATGGCCCGCGAAGATATAGATATCAGGCTGGTTATCACTGCCCAGGTGCAGGCTGCCCAAGAAGCAGCGGCTGCCCTGCGCAGTGTCTCGGGCGAGGCCCAAGCGGCCGCTGCTACAGTCCAGTCAGCCTTTGGCCCCCAGATTGCTACCTCCATTGGTCAGCTCAGGCAGAATATCCTGTCAGCCGTTGGGGCGCTGGGGGAGTGGGCGAGTCAGGGTTCGCAGGTAACAGGCCTCAATCGTGCTCAGCAGCAGGCCATCCTTCAGGTTGTGCAGGCCACTGAGGCAGAGGTTGTTGCCAACAAGCAGAGCGTCCAGGCCCTCCGCGAGCGAGCAGCAATGCTGGCCATCGTCTCTCAGTCCATTGGTGGCTCCAGTGGCGCTCTCTTGATGCAGGCTGCCGCAGGCACCAACGCCTTCTCTGCCCAGCTCAACCAGCTAGGCATTGAGGCACAGAAGGCGCAGCGGCAACTCAGCGGCTTTGAGGTTGCCGGTCAGGCCATGACTGCCAGCTTCTCTATTGCCCAGGCGGCAGCAGGCAACCTCCAGAGCGCTATCTTTGGTCTGGGCTTCGCCTTCCTGTTCGCCTCCAGGTCCTTCAGTGACCCCCGCTTCCTGGCCATGATCACTGTACTCTCCGCAGTACAGATTGCGCTGGGAGAGTTCCAGAAGAAGCTGGGGGATGCAAGCAATGCAGCGGCAGAGACTGCGCGGGCTGTCCAGGACTACAACAATGCCGTCCAGGCCGCTATCGGCCCCACCAATGCGCTCTCTGAGGCCATTGCGGCATCTCTGCCCGACCTGGAGAAGTTCGGGCTGACGTTGGAGGATGTGGCACAGCAACAGGCCGCAGAGGCTGGGGGTGGCAGCTTCTTCGAGAAGCTGTCCCAGGGTGTGGGTGACGCCATCGAGGACATGAATGAGTTCGCCAGCGTTGACTTTGGCCCTCTTAAGGTCAACCTGGCAGCTCTCCCGCTGCTGCTGACCCCATTGGCCCCGGCCGCCCTGGCGTCCGGCAATGCTGTTGACCTGCTGTCCTCCGCATTCCAGAAGATGGGCCTGTCGGCCGAGGAGGCGGCAGCCCGTGCTGAGGCAGTGCTCAACAGGTTTGTTCAGGCCGCCCAGGTAGCCCAGCGCAACATCCAAGCCAGCATTGCAGAGGCCACCGAGAAGTTCCGCGCTGACCAGGAGGCTGACTTCCGCCTGCGTGTCCAGCTTGAGGGCCTGGACAATGCTCGTGACCAGCTCCAGGACGAGTTGCAGGACATTACTGAGGCCATCAACAAGAGTGTCCAGGATCAGGTGCAGGCTGTGCGAGATGCGCACCAGGACTTCGTTGACGCCCGCCGCGAGCAGCTAGAGGACGAGCTCGATGTCATCCGCGAGGGGGCACAGGAGCAGGTAGACGTCCGCCGCGATGCGCTGGAGCAGGAGCTGGACATCCTGGAGCAGGAGCTCGACAAGGCTGTCGAGGCTCGCAGGGAGGCACTAGAGGCTGAGCTGGACACCATTAACGATGCTTACGATGCGCAGGTAGACGCAGTCCAGGAGTGGCTGGAGGAAGAAATTGAGCGGGCCAGGGATGCCTATGAGCGGGCTGTCGATGCCAGGCGGGAACAGCTTGAGGATGAGCTTGATGCCATTCGAGATGGCGCTGAGGACGCCATTGACGCCAGGCGTGACGCCCTGGAGGACGAGATAGACCTGATCCGCAAGGCTGCCGATGAACAGGTAGATGCTGTCCGCAGCGCTGCTAAGGCTGAGCAGGATGCCATCCGCGCTGCCGCCCAGGCTCGCCTCAGAGAGATACAGAGTGCCCTCAAGGCTGAACAGGACGCCATCAAGGATGCATTTGAGGACCAGGTAGACGCTCGCCGTGACCAGTTGGACGATGAGCTGGACGCCATCCGGGATGCCCAGGATGCCAAGATAGACGCTGTCAAGGCGGCCGCCGAGGCCGAGCTAAAGATTAACAAGGATCGCATTGATGCCCTAGAGGCGCAGGAGCGCGACCTTGGCGACCAGCTCCAGGACCTGACCAGCAGGCGGGAGGAGCTGATCCGGCTCCAGCTTCAGGCAATAGGTGAGCAGACTGAGCTGGAGGAACTCCAGAAGCGAGTGGGCGATGACCCAGCCCTGGCGCGGGAGATTGCCATTCGCAAGGGCCGTCTCAAGGCCATCCAGGATGAAAAAGACTCCATTGATGAGCAGACTGAGGGCATTCAGGACTCGATCAAAGCCATCCAGGACCTAATCAAGGTCGAGGAGGATCGGGCGGAGCAGATCAAGAAGGCCCGCGATGACGCCATCGATGCCATCCGCGAACAGACTGAGGAGGCGATAGAGGCCGCGCGCAAGCGGGCCGACGCTGACATAGAAGCCATTAACAGCGCCAGAGATGCCGCTGTGCAGGCGGCTGCCGACCGCGCTCAGGCCGAGATAGATGCGGTGAACGCAGCGCGGGATGCCGCCATCACCGCCTCTCAGGAACGCGCTGAGGCCGAGATCGAGAAGATCAACGAGGTCAGGGATGCCGCCATTGAGGCTGCCCAGGATCGTGCCGAAGCTGATATCGAAGCCATCGAGGATGCCAGGGACGCAGCCATCGAAGCTGCCCAAGAGCGGGCAGAGGCAGACATTGAGGCACTGGAGTCAGTGCGTGACGAGGCCATCGAGACTGCCGAGGAGATCGCCGCAGACAAGATTGAGCGCATCGAGGAGGCTCGCGATGCTGCCATAGAGGCTGCCAAAGAGGCTGCTGACGCTGATATCGAAGAGGCCAAGCGTGCCACCGAAGAACTCCAGAAGGAGGCCAAGCAGCGGGCCGACGATGAAATTGCGGAGATTGAGCGCGTCAAGACGGAGGCCGAGGAAGCTGCCAGGGACAAGGCGGATGCTGAGATTCGGGAGAGCGAGCGGGCCACGCGGGAGAAGATCGAGGATATCCAGGAAGCTGGCCGGGAGGCCATCAAGGCACAGCAGGACCTCAATGAGGAGAAGCAGAAAGAGATCGACAAGCAGGGCCAGATTCTCAGGGACAAGGCTGCCGAGGAGGCCTTCGTCCGCAACCAGCTCCTCCCCCGCTACAAGGAGCTTCTCCAGCTCCGCATCTCTGAGCTTGCCATCCTGAACGCGCAGCGAGTAGCTCAGGGTGAGGCTGGAGACCCTGCCATCTTCGCGCTGTTCCAGGCCGTCAATGCCGCCATCCGCAGGGCCAATAGCCCTGAGGAGATCGCTACCATCATTGCCTCTTTCCTGGGCACCGGCTTTGGCGGCAACTTCCAAGGTGGCGGTGTCGTGCCTGGCCCCCTTGGGATGCCCCGCATTATCGTTGCTCACGGTGGCGAGGTGGTCAGCGAGCCCGGAAGCCCTGGGCGGCCTGTCAACATTACCATCCAGAATGTGAACATGAACTCGCCTGCTGACCTGGAGCGCTTGCGCAGGCTCCTGAGCAAGGCTGTGGGTCGGGATGCCAGGCTGAACAGTAGAATGGGGATTAAGTTGTCATGACCGCTACTCTCATCCTGAGTGCAGGCGGCGAGAGCGTAGACTTCGTTGCAGGCACAGAGTTCAAGGTTGGCAGGGACGGACTGAGCCTGCCCGTGCCAGAAATGATCCGCGTTGTTGGGGGCGACCCCTTGCTCAGGGAAGGCCAGGCCCTCCAGGCGCGGCGCTTCGGAAACCGGGAGATAATCATCAGGTTTCAGGCAGTCGCGCAGACGCATGATAACCTGACTGCTGCCCTCCAAAAGCTTCAACGTATTCTCAATTATTCAGTTAGGGCACAGCAGTCAGGTGGCACGTTGGCGGGGGGTACCCTACAGGTCAAGCTCGATGCCCAGTCCACCGCCGTCACCTTCGACATCCTGGACGGTGAGCTCAGGCTGGCAGGGCCGCTGAACCAGCTCCTCAAGCGCCAGGGGCCATATCTGGACAACGAGCTGGTTCTCATTGCCAAGCCCTTCGCTAGAGGGGCTACGGTCAGGCTGGAGAACTTCCTGCTGAACCCCGGCTTCGATGTTAATCCTGGGGAGACCGGCAGGGACACGGGCTACTACATCACCTTCGGCGCTGCGGGTGTCCGCCTAGAGCGAGCTGATTGTACTGGCCTCGTGACTAATGGCCCTGCCCAATTCCTAGCTGGGGCATGGGCCTATCCGACTGCGGCTACCGGCTCGGAGCAGGTAATCATGCGGGCAGGTGCATCCTGGGAAATCACCTGGACTCCGGACGACAAGAAGTTCAGGCTCTATATGACTGACGGGGCCAGCAATGCAGTTTCTGTGACCAGCGCCAAGGCGTATAACCTGAACGAGTGGCATCATGTGCAGGTCCTGGCCCTTCAGATGACAGGTACACATGCCCAGCAGCTTCTCCTGCTGGTAGTAAACCGGAAGCTGGCTGGTGTCATCCAACACACATTGGGCAATCTGGTGCCGAGTGGCAAGTTCGTGATTGGTGCCCAGGACAATGATACCCGCCATTTTGCGGGGCGCATCTCTGGGGCCTACGTCCTGCTCAGGAATATCTGGCCCTGGCAGCTTCGCTTCCTGTTCGACTATGGGATGCGTAGCCTAATACGAGGCACTGCTGGGGACCTCACAGGCACACCGCCTGGCGCTGACTATTGGGACCTAGAGGATGCCGAGTATGGCGGCGTCTGGGTGTTTGACGAGTCCTCTGGCAACCTGGCCGACAGTGGGCCTGGGGGTCGCACACTGACCCTGGTGGGCTCGCCGACATTCACGCGCAATACCAGAACTCCGGCAGGCTGGACTCAAATAGGTGGCGTGGCTGCAACTGCCTGGTCTACACTAGACGGCTCAGTCAGGAAGTACGGCCCGTTCTCTTACTACATGCACAAGACCACAACCTTTACTGTAACCCCTCAGATTGAGCAGGTGGTAACTATCCCAGCCTATAAGCAGGGGGCCAGTGCCAACCGGGACTGGGAGTTTGTCTTCTGGGCACAGCCACTGGCAGACGGGACTGCTGACAGCGTGCAGGTCACAGTGACCGGAGATGACTCGGGGGCACTGATAGACGTAACCCTGAACCTGGCGGCTGGGATGAAGCAGTACGGGGTAAAGTTCACGGCAGGGGCGGCAGACACACAGCTAACTATTCGCTTCGGCTATGTGAGCACAACGACTGCGATGGATGTTTACATTGCTAACCTGATGCTGCTGCCTGGCTCCCCCTTTGGGCTGAGCACCACATTGGGGCAACTGGCAACCGAGACTCCCTGGATCAGCAGCCGCTTCATGATTAGCAACCCGCAGTTCCTGGGTGCAGACATTGGCCGCTCTCGAACTCTAAAGATTCATGGCCTGCCAGGAGATGAACCACTGGCTACACGGGTTTACGTGGAAAGCCCCTCGTCCTAATATAGGTGACATGGACCACCGAGGAGATTCATGACATGGACGAGGAGATTCGCGTTGCCGTTTCTGAGCGGGCCGTCCTGCGGAAGTTCCGCAAGGAGGATGACGGCGCCCTGAGTCTGTATGAAGCCATCGTACTGCTTGACGGCAAGGTCATCGAAGTCTGGAAGGCCGAGAGCGGTACGCCCCCACCGGAGGACTAAGGATGGGAATAAGCAACGCCGGACGCGACATCATCTGCAAGATGATTGCAGGTGAAAGCACTACTGACTTCAACAATGCCAATGCATACCTGGGGGTAGGAGACAGTAGCACTGCCTTCGCTGCCTCACAGACTGATCTCCAGGCTGCCACTAACAAGCTGCGTAAGGCAATGTCTGCTGGCTACCCGCTGGCCGTCTCCAGCAACGTCATCACTTGGCGGGCTCAGTTTGAGACAGGTGAGGCCAACTGGGCCTGGAACGAGTGGGCCATCTTCAACGCATCCTCTGGTGGCACCATGCTCAACCGCAAGGTGGAATCCTTGGGGACGAAAACGTCATCGGACGTCTGGCAGCTCACTGTCACCCTGACGATTACAGTCCCGGCCTCGTAATCGGAGGGGCGACATGGCCCTCATCAACGACACCTTCACAGACAGCAATTTCAAGGCGCTCCAGAACCACACGCCCAATCAGGGCGGGGCCTGGGAGAAGCTCTCCTTCGATGTTAATGGCCTCTCCTCAACAGTGGATGCTGAAATCGATCTCAATAACCGCCTTGCCGGAGATAGGGGTGTCACGGACGGGCATAGTTGTGTCTATCGCAATGCAATAGCCCCTAGCGATGCTGATTATGATGTCTATGTCCAGTACGTCATGGGGGAAGGCGTCGTAAACTCTGACGCTGCTTGCATTGCCGGGCGTATGAGCTCGGTTGGGTCAGCCAACGGTGAGGTTGACAGATATGAAGTCAGAGTGTTTTGGTGGGGTAGCCCTCTTGTAGAGCTCTACAAAATTGTCGGAGGGGTCAGGTCAGGCCTGGATACTCGGGAGACACTGCCAAGTCAGAATGGGTGGGTGCGCCTGGAGATGATAGGCACGTCCATCAACGTCTACCACCGCACCTCAGCGAAATCTGATCCCTGGAGCCTGATAATCTCTGCCGTTGATTCTGCCATCTCCCAAGCCGGAAGGGCGGGGCTCGGGGCAGCCCCATTCCGAGGCCAGCTGAATGTCACCACTGGCATCTACCTGGACAACTTTGTTGTTGATGGCAACTTCGTGGCCAAGACAGGTGCAGACAGTACGCAGGTCACTGGCACGGAAGCGTCCACCCTGAAGGTGACAGTGCTCAAGACGGGCTCTGACTCCACACAGATTACAGGCACAGATGCTGTCGATACGCAGGACATCCTGGTCCTCAAGACTGGCAGCGACAGCACGCAGCTAACCGGAGCCGAGGGCACCCCCACCCTTATTCAGCGCTCATCCCTGGCCGTGCGGGCAGGCCTAGCCACCGATGTTGAGCCCTACTTCCTGCTGACCTACTGGGAGGCGTCAGAATGGGCAGCGCTGGGCAAGCTGCTCACGGCCAAGGCGTCAGGCACAATCCTGGACTGGGTGAACGACTCGGCCGCTTCCCGTATAGGCCTGGACGTAACTGTCCTAGATGATGATCCGTTTGACCCCCTGCTGGGCGCTCACCCTGGCTCCCTGTTTGCCTCTGCCAAGGAGCAGCGAAGCTCCCTGCGCCTGTTCGTGGTGGCCCAGCTCATCGAGGGCGGTGCAGGTGCTCTGCGGGCTACGGTTAAGACTCCGTATACCACGCTTGCCTTAACACAGGACCCCCCATCTCATGAGGCTGCGCTTTCGGGGGGCTATCGCCGGATGCCGGTAGGCATCTTCTCCTGGCCTCCTGTCGGCAGCGGCACCAAGTATCGTGCGGGCCAGGTCTCCCAGGGCGTAGCTGCTACCGATCCAGACTCCCTCCTGCTTCTCCAGATTGAGGGGCTCTCTGAGGACGCTGCCAGCAAGGCCCATCTGCGCATCAACAGCATTGACCTCCTTCCGGTCACTGATGGCTACTTCGCGCTTGTCCCCAGCAAGCTCAGCGAGCAGAGCGCCCTTCAGCAGGGAGAGATTCTAGTGGTGGACTCCATCGATGGCGGCGGCTATGTCGTTAAGCCTACCGAGAAGCCTGCCACTCTCCAGGAGAATGTCCACATGCCCAGCACGACTATCGCCCCCGTCCTGGGCAGTGGTTTCTACCTTCAGCCTAAGGTGGCCAACTGCATAACTATTTTGGGCGACCGCTGGAGCGGCACTGATGACCTGGGCGAGAGCAAGGATGAGATTGTGTTCAATGCCTGGGTTGAGTATGAGCCGCGCTATCTCTACCTCTGATGCCACTGGAAGTCACGCTGAGCACTCCGGCCTCACAGGCGCAGCCGCCGCATCCCATCATGTCATTGACCCCTATGCTGTCAGGGCTGAGCTTCGGGACGGCTATTCCGGGCGGGTTCTCGTCCTGCTCCTTCTCCTTGAGCATGCCCCAGCCCCAGGCCTACGAATGGTACAGCCATAGGGGTGGCTACCACGTAGAGGTCAACGAGGGCGGCCATGTCGTGTGGGAGGGGCGCATTGAGAGCATTGGCCTGGAGCCCTTCGGGATCAGTGTCCAGTGCGTGGGCTATTGGGCCAGCCTGACAGACAGGATAGGCTTCCAGTGGTGGTCTGACTCCGCGTTCGATAGCTGGCGTGAAGGCTCCATTCTCTACCTGACAGTGGACGGGGTGCCTGTCCCGGCATTCTCTAACCCCAAGTTTGCCATCGTTAAGGAGGCAGGCATCGTTGTCGCCCTGCGCAATCCTGAGGTGTATCAAGAGAACGAGGCTGCTGGCTTCGCCTATATCCTGCCCATCCCTCCAGTGGGCGTAGCCGACTCTGATTTCTGGATGCAGCCGGGCACCATTAAGGTCGTCGAGATAGGGGTGGAGTTCTCTGCTGGAACCTGGGCCAGCGGCAAGGCGGCCGAGATGCAGATCGATGTCTACACCACGCCGGACTACGAGATCGGGACTTGGACGCTGGAGGAAACCCTGACGGATACAGGGCTGCACCGCATCGTGGTGCCTGATGGCACACGGGGCATCCTGCTCAGGATAGGGCCGAGGTTCAGCTAATGTCTGTTCTTGTCGCACAGGGCAGCTACGTTGGCAACGGTGGTACGCAGGATATCACCCTGCCCTGGAACGCCAAGTTCGTCAATGTTAAGGCCGATGAGACCGGGGCCTCAGGCACAGGTGTCTGCCGCAGCGATACGATGTCCACTGCTCGGGCTACCGTGTTCGGCAACACCTCTGGCGCTCTTACCCTGGGCACCAACAAGTTCACCGTTACCTACAACGGCGCAGACTCTTTCCACACCAACAAGTCAGGAGTGACGTACTACTGGTACGCCGTTGCCGGTGACTCTGTTATCACTGGCACCTACACGGGTCACGGCACCAGCCAGAGTCCCTCCGTGGCCCATGACCCCGCGATGGTCTGGGTGCTCCCGGCGCAGGTGAACGACGAGCTTTGCTGGAAATCCAGCGCTATGAGTGGCAGTGATTCCTGGGACTGGAAGAACAGCGCCGTATTCACGAATGCCATCACTGCCCTGGGCACAGGCAGCTTCTCGGTAGGCGGCAACGTACTGGTCAACTCCAGCAGCATCACCTACCACTACGTCAGCTTCGCGGCGGACGCAGCAACGATGGCATTGGGCTCCTACTCAGGCAATGGCTCTGACAACCGGAGGGTGCCACCCAGCGCTATCGGCTTCGACCCTGATGTAGTTCACACCAAGGGCACGGACGCTACCCATACTGGCGTATTCCGGATTAAGGCCCTAGCAGGAGACAAGACCCTCCCCTATGGGCAAGGCGTTGCCCTTGCCAACCTCATTCAGGTTCTCAACCCCGAAGCTGGCAAGTGGGAAGTCGGCAACGATGTCTCGGTCAACGAGAACCTCAAGACCTACTACTACTTTGCATTCAAGTCCATCATCACCAAGACAGGGACAGACTCCACCCTGCTCACTGGCACAGAGGGGGCTCCCAGCGATGTCAGCATAGTACCCCCTACCCCTCCCCAGACATACTCTGGGGCAACAGGAGACGTCGCAGCGCTCATCACTGACCTGATGGTGAAGGCCACGGTAAACAAGATCACCTCTACGGAAATCCTCAAGCAGAACATCGAGGGAGGTGACGCCACTGCCGCGCAGGCTGACCAACTCAGTGGCAAGGTCTGGTACATCGAGGAGGTAGACCCTGCCTACCCTGAGCTCAGGACAACCAAGTTCGAGAATGCGACGGTGCAGGACATCGTGGCCCAGCTAGGACCTCTCGCCGACGTGGCGCAGCAGCACCCCTGGTACGGAGCCGTCTGGGAAGGCAGGCACTTCCACTTTCGGGCAATGGACTTCGCCAATGTCAGATGGCGGGTCAGTAAGGATGAGCTTGGGGATCAGGGCTTGCAGCTTGAGCGCAGCCTGTCGAGCTATTGGAGCCATGTCCAGGCGTTCTACCTGACAGGCGGCAACCTATGGCGGTCGGTGGCCCCCAAGTCCAGCCCCAAGTTCAGAGATAACGTGCCGTTCAAGAGGCGGACTGTCCTGGACATGGGCACAGCCCCTGTCACCACTTTGGCTCGCGATGCCTACTATGACGACTTCAAGATTCCCCAGCCCAACACTGAGATCACCCTGGCAGGGTCAATCAAGAACGCCTACGGGGCAGCCGAGCCACTGTGGCGAGTGCGGGCAGGCGATGTGTTCCAGATCGTGGACCTGTTCTCTGACCTGTTCGCCTCAGGCGAGGCCAGCAATGCCGACCTCCTGCGCTCATTCCTGATCAAGGAAACCAGCTATGACTATGCGGCCAACATGCTCAGGATCGTGCCTGCCGTAACGTCAGACCGGCTGGAGACGCTAATTGCTAATCTGAAGTTCCCAACCTAGGTTAGGAGGCGACATGCGCGGAATTTTCTACTACCCCTGGTATCCAAGCCATTGGGCTGAGGCCCCTCACATCACCCCTGCCCTGGGTCACTACGATAGCCTGAACCGCAAACTCATCAGGGCACATATCACGATGATGCAGTGGGCAGGCATCGACTTCGGGATTGCCTCCTGGTGGGATAGAGGGGATGACACAGATAAGGCGCTGCCCATCCTCCTGGACGAGGGGCGCAGGCTGGGATTCAAATGGGCTGTTCACTACGAGCCCGAGCTCGCGTCAGCTCCATCACACTTCCCCTATCTTCAGGGGCTGACAGCGCACTCGGCATATCTGAAGCGGGATCGGCCGGTCATGTTTGTCTGGAACACATGGACACCGGAACAGGCAGTCACCCTCCAGCGCTCGTGGCCGCAGTGGCACCTAGTCACGCAGGCGGCCGGTGGAGTTAGCGAGTATCGCTATGCCGTCAAGGGCAATGATGGGCTAATCCAGCGCATCGCTGTTGTGAACAGGCAGTGCTTCACATCATTGCCAGGCTTCTGGCGTGGCAACGAGGCTGCTCCTCAGCTAGGACGCGACCCGGCGCAGTTTCATTACGCATTGACCTGGGCCAAAGCTACCGAGGCAGCAGGGTGGCCCTGGCAGCTTATTACCAGCTTCAACGAGTGGCCAGAGGGTACTGGCATCGAGCCGTCAGACCTTGACCCCGGCTTAGCGCTGCAAGCAGTAAGAAGCGCTTGGGCTTGACAGAACATCGCATATTGGGGCATGATTGACGTGTCCAGCGTCTCCTTTCAGCGATCAGGAGGGATACGATGACGGACGCCGTCAAGCCCGATGCCGATGTTCATTCACCCGCAGGATCGGATTCGCTTGTACTTCCTCTTCTGCGGCGGAAATATGCCCTCGTCGATTTACTATATCGACTTGGCACCTTGAACCGAGATCACGTTGACGCCCTGGCCGTGCAGTTCTACGCCGATGCAGGACACGAGGATCAGCCTCGACCACTAGTTGAGGTATGTTCTGCAGCTGGGCTTATCAACGGAGCGAGGGCGCTTCGAGAGGACAAATTCCTCAATCACGTTGCCCTCGAATACCAAATGGACGAGATGGACAACGGAAGCGCTGCACCTCGCGAACAGAGCGATCCGCCACACACTTGGCGCACGATGGCCGATGCATTCGCGGGATACGGGAAGGCCCGTCCGATCCTCAAGGAGCTCTATTCGCTTCAGGCCCTTGGTCTGGCCAAAGTCACTGAAGGGGATGACCAGGAGAACTTTGCTCTCACGGATCGCGGCACCGCGTATGCCGACGCCCTGAAGAGCATATTTGATCATGCGAACCTGTCGCCCAACGTACTCGTGCTCATCCAGCGTTACGGCGCTCGAATGATCAAGAAGAATCAGATATAAATCACACAATGCAGGCCTCACAGCTCTTGCCAGTTGAGGGGGGGAAATGCGTCTGGTCTACGCCAACTGGGTGCCAACTTTCTCCCCTCTTTCTGAGACTGCGCTGGCCCGTGTACAGCGGGAAGAGCAGTCGTTTCAACTAGTCAAAGACACTGGCGAGCCGCCTGGGAGGTAGAGACCGAGCCAGCGCATAGGAAGGCTCGCGCTAAGGCTTTATTGCATCCTCGACTACCAGGTCGAAATACTCCGTGATCCGCACATGGTCAGCGGCAAACTGGATGACCACCTGGCCCTTGACGTTCCCCGTGACCGCGATGACAGACGGGAACTTGTAGTTGAACTTCCCGTTGGCGGCGTCAGTGATAGCATTGGCGGCCGTACCGGAGGAGTACAGGTTCGCAGACTGCCCCTCTTGGCGTAGGTAGACATTGATGGCCGACGTGGATAGGCCAGTCAGGTCGATAGCCGTGCCATCTTTGTCCACAATCTGGAAGTCAATAAGGGGCTGCTCCCCCTTGAACAGGGTCTCAACTGGATGCGTCATTGCTCCCCTCTCAGGCCCAGCTTGATCATCTTGATGGAGATGGGCTTAAGCGTGATGGGCTTGTCCAGACGGAACACCACCCTGGTCACATAGCGAGACTCTATTTTCTTAGCCAGCCTTGCCTTTATCACCGTACCGCTCCGCTAACAGTTTCTTCTGGACACTGGTCAGCTTGACCAGGAGCTCCTCACAGCGCTCAGAGCAGGTTGCCCTGCCATGCCGTTCCAGGGGGATTGCCAGCCCGCAGATCGCGCAATCCGTCATCATGGCCATGCCCATTAGGTAAGCTCCCTTAGCCGTATTGTACGCTTGTGAACCCTGAGGACGATAGGTAGCCGGGTGACAATTCCCATGTCCAGCAGCGGGTCGGCGGCATAGAGAAGCTGGAAGAAATGGAGTTGGCCTAGCTCAGGCTGGAGCTGCATGTCCCAGCCCAATGCCTCTTCGGCTTCCTCGATGACATCAGGAGCGACGAAGAACTCGGCGACGATGGCCTCTGCTTGCCTGATGGGAAGCGGAGTGTCAGTCAGCCAGTCAGGCTTAATTTCAGCGAAGAGTACCTCGCCTGGCCAGCCTAGCTCAGGATTGCGCGTTTCCTCCGGTTTGATCTGCTCAACCAGCCAGTCCAGCGGGGCTACCTGCTCCAGGATTTGCCAGTCGAACCAGGTCTCCGCTGCCCGCTCCGGCTCAGGGAAGAAGTCAGGATTCTGGATGAACCAGTCCAGAGGGGCAACGAGGACGGTGTCAGGCCACGCACTCTCTGCTTGGAGGGCAGCCTCTATATTGAAAATCTGTGGGGGTTCGACTAGCCAGCCGATGTCGGGGGCCGGTACGAAAACAGGGGCCGTTTCTTGGGGCTCTGGGCGCGTCTCCTGCGGGATTGGCTGCGGGCTCTCGGCCTGCCAATCTATGACGGTGGGCGCGGGGGCCGCAACGACAGGGACAAAGACCAGCTCAGAGGATGGCCTGTGCTCCGGGGCGAGGGGGAGGGGTGCTTGCTGGAGCCAGTCCAGACTAACGGCGGGTGGGGCCGCTGCCGGTACGAATACCGGCTCTGCCTTGATTGGATAGAGGATGTACATCTGCCTGCTATTAAAACAGAGCAGCCCCCAAAAAGGGGGCCACTCTGGGCAGAAATCGGGAGCGCCGAAGCGCTCGCTAGTAGCCTACCACACCCAGCGGGAGTGGCACAGGTGGGGGCAGGGTTAAATCTGTAAAGGGCGTCCCCTCGCTGTTGGCAGCGCAGTCCGCGTTGGCATTCTCGCCTGACGTAGTGGCGGCAGGTTTTGTAATTCCCTGGCCCATAATCTCAGCGCCAAACACATAAACACGGTTCTCTGTCCCCACATTCGATGCCTTGAAGCCTGCCTGGAGGCTGTTGAACTTGGCCTCGTCCCAGGTGGCCCCGCCTGGCGTTGTGAGTAGCGTCTTGATCGAGTAGTGGTTGCTGCCTGTGGCCGAGGCTATCGTCCAGTCGCCTGTCGCTCGCGCCTCGTTGTTCACGTGGGCCATGTACTTGCCGGGTATTGCGTAGCCGCTCCGGCCGACGGCCCAGAGGTTTACCAGGAGAGGGGTCTCGCCTGACGCCATATCCTTCAGGCAGAACATCTGCTGATGGCCAAGCGTTGAGCTGGACACATAGTCGTCTGCCGGATCGGTCGTGTCATTGAAGTCGTCCACGTCGGCGTACTTCTTTCCGCCCACGCTGGAGGTGAAGTCGTTGAAGCCGGTCACGTCATTGAACGGCTGCGCCCCCTGGAACACATACGTCGAGCCGCCGCTGTAGGGCGGGAGGCTGTTGTAGGACGAGCCTGCCGAGTCGTTGATGAAGATGTCGTCAAAGTAGGTCTTGAGGGTGCCCTTGCCACTGGAGAGGGCTCCCGAGAGGTTGATCTTGGCGCTCAGGCTCTCCGCGACCTCGGTCACATCTGTGACGCTGATCTGCTGCGTGCCGTCTATGTAGAGCTTCATGTCCACGACAAGCTGCGTAATGGCCGCTGTTGCCGTGTGTGGAGCGGCTGTACTCCTGTAGCAGCCGCGCTGCACCGTGAGCGTGTTGGTGGATGTGTTCACGCTCGTGACGATCATCCGCTCCGAGTCGATGATGATGCAGTGGCCGTCCAGGATCGGGTCGCCCGTTGACGTGTAGGGGACTGAGGTGGTCGAGGCGTCGATGTTCGAGGCGAGGGTCACGGTCGGGCTGTAGGCGACCCCTGTGGACTTGATGGTCGTCTCTATCTGGTAGTAGTGATACTGCGGCAAGTGATTGGCGGGGAAGCTGTAGGCCCCTATCTCTGCGCCCGACGCCGCTACAGTGTCCGACTGGGTGTGCTTCTTTAGGACGGCTCTGGTCATGTAGGTGCCGTCGTCCTCCAGGCCCAGACAGGGATAACGTGACCCTGCGAATCCGGCGTTTGAAACGTGAATGGGCCACCGCGTCTGGATTCCCCCCAGCGTTCCCGGCCTGAGCCAGAGCGACACCCAGAAGGTGTCGCTCGTCATCTCCGCGCCTATGCAGTCGTGAACAGCAGCGGTTCCCAGCAGCTCGATGCCGTAGTTCCCGTTCTTCTTCGAGGCGGTCGAGATCGATCCCTGGACACCGCCCGGCCAGCCTGGAATGTAGTTCAGCTGCTCGGTGTCGTTGACCTCGAAGCCGAGCCCAAACAGGTACATCAGTCAAACCCCGGGAGGTTGAACCACCAGTCCCACCGCGCCCAGCGCTCTGGAGAGATGGCCCCCTCGAAGCCGACTGCCACCCAGGGTACTGGATGAAGGGTATAGATGTGCACCCTCGTCCTCGGGGTCTCCAGCGTCCGCTCGATGGCCCATCTATCCTCACCTGCTATCCGAGCGTCTGTCAGGAGATCGATCTCCTCGCCATCCAAGGCAAGTGGGAGCTCGGTCGGAAGTGGCGGGATGTTGTAGCCGGTGATGATGCTCAGGTCCTTCGCAGTCGTCTCCCTGATGCGGTCTACGAGCTTGGGATAACCGGCAAAGGCGTCCTCGAACCAGTTGCGGACCTGCGTCAGGGTAAGGCCTGATTCTTGGATCAGCCGCTTGATGCTGTCGTACCAGGATCGCTGGTAGTCGAGGCCAACATTGTCGATGACCTTCTGCACCGCGGCCCGTCGCTGTCGCCGCAGCCGGGAGAGAGCCTGCGCCAGCACTGCGATCACCATGTCGTGCTTGTAGCTGGATACGTCAGCAGGGAGCTGGGCCTGCCGCCAGTTGCACCTGACGCTGGTCATGTACTGGTGCTGGATGTTCCGGAAATCGCCCTGGAAGGTGCAGTTGAAGGCGCTCACGTTCCGGAAGTCAAAGCCTGACCAGTCCCCGGTCAGCGTGCAGTTCTCGATATAGGAGTCCCGCACATCTGTCGTTGGGACATCGGCAGGAGTAAGGGTGCGGTTGCGCACTACGAATCGAGGCATAGAGTCTTGCGGGCTGCCTGGACTAGGCGCTCTCGCATCTCCCAGCGCTCCAGCTTCTTCTCGAAGGGCTCACAGGACCAGCAGGCAGCCTGGCCACAATGAGGGCCCATGCAGCGCAGACACCAGCCTCGCTTGATGCCGCTGCCTGGCCGGACTATCCAGTGGGCATTGCAGTGAACGCACTGAAGGGTCTCGCCTTCTGTGATGCGTCCGTCAGGATCAGTGCTGACGAAGTAGCCAGCGGGACGCATTATTCCATCCAGTAGGCAGAGACCTCAGCCTCACCTGTGTAGGCGGGGGACTTCACCTCGAAGCCAATGCCCACGCTGTTGGTGGCCGGGACAGTAAGCTCAGCCCCAGGTGCCGCCACCCATCGGAAGGTTGCCCTTTGGTTGATGCTGTTCTGGAACAGCTCGCTGTTGGCAGTGTATGTGGGCTCGGCAGTCATGTTCTTGCTGTTGGCGGTGGCCGCTGTGGAGGCTGCCGATGCAGCCCCCTCGACAGGCTCGATGTTGATGGCGGTGCCTGTTCCGGCGACAGTCAGCCTGCGGATGCGCCAGTTGAGCACGTTGTCGGCCGGGGCGGCCGATGCGCTCAGGATGAAGTCGTAGAGCTTGAGGCGGGTACGGGCAGTGGCTGCCTGCTGGATAGCCAGGGCAGTCTTGTAACCAGTACCCACAGTGGCCATGTTGCCGATGGTGCCGTAGCGATCAGCCATTGAGTTCTCCTTTAGGAATGCCTAACTGAGCCTATAATAGGCAATATGGCAAGAAAACCCAAGAGCATCAGAGAGCGAGGTGATTACAGGTGGAGGGCTGGGCAGAACCCCCTGCGCCCAAAGGCTCGCCCTATCCGGCACGCGATGGATGCTCTCGCGGACGTCTACGAGTTCCTGGAGCGCAGGAAGCACTATCTGCCCGAGAACGACTACCACAACAGAGTCAAGATTAAAGGCATCCAGGCGGCAGTAGAGACAGCATACGAGCTCTTTCGGGAGCTCAAGCAGGACCTGAAACCGCAGGGGACTGACCTGCGGGACAAACGAAGGAAGGTGAAGCGATGGAAGAACTTGGGTATAGTGCTGCCCTAGCGTGGGTCATCCCGCTGGTGGTCAGCCTGTTAAAGGCAGGGTGGTGGCCGACATGGGCCAAGGTCACTCTGGCAGCCCTGGCATCGCTGGGGATCGCCACAGTGGCAGGGTTCATGAGCGGAGCTATCTCGCTGGTCGATGTTCATGACGGCGGTGCCTGGCTAGGGGCGGCAGGGGTAGCCTTCACAGAGGCCACAGTGATTTACAAGGTTATCTTGCGGGGCTCCCGGATTGACGAAGCCCTAACCCAGGCTCTCTGGAACGAGCAGTAAAGCAGAAGGCGGGCCTTGCGACCCGCCCGCTGCCGGTAGGAAGAAAGGAGCAACTAGGAAATGTCACTCAGTAGATGCGTCTCGATGATGTCAGTGTCACAGCCGGGGCAATGTAGCCCCAGCACTACGTAGCCTTTGTCAGCAGGCTCAGCATTTGTTACTGCCCAGGGCTGAACGACCCCGCAGCGGGTACACGCCCTCATCACTGTCTTTACGGTAGGCGACTTATCGTCAATGAGTTCTTCCTTCTTCCTTGGCGGCATCGTTACCTCCAACCGCAGTATGGCCAGGGCTCCCAGCCCTGCTCTGACCAGATTTCAAAGGCAATCACGCTGTTCTTGTATGGATCAATGCCATCAGTATAGATGTCCCACCCGTGCGCTGCAAAGCGCCCTGCGTGGTAGGCCAGGGCAATCTGGAAGGTCCCCACGTGGTAGTAACTGACAGGGGCGTAGTAGTCAGGCCCGGACTCACACTGGGCAACCCTGAGCGCCTTCTCGCACAGGCCAACTGAATCCCAGCCTGCCGAGCAAATAAGAGCCTCTACGTCGCTGAGCGGTGGCGGGGGCGCGAGCGTAGGCGGCGGTGGTGGCGCAGGAGTGGGGGTGTCAGTCGGAGCCGGGGTCAGGGTCGGGGTTGGCTCAGGGGTTAGGGTTGGGCTTGGGGTCGGGTTATCGCACCAGCCCGGACATTGCAGCTCTGTTGTCGGTGTCGGTGTCGAGGGTGTAATCTCCTCGTCCTGGCAAGCCAGCACCCCTGTAAGAGCCAGCAGTAACAGGAGCGTGGCTACCAGCCATCTAATGACTCCCTCCCATGTTGTCTCCTCCCTCATGGATTGCGTTGCCCACTATCGCCACGCTGCGGCAGTTGGGGCAAGGTGCTATCTCTGCCTGAGCCTTCGGATACCAGTCATGCCCGCAGGCAAGGCAGTGCATCGCCAGCTCATAGCGGGCAGGGTCATTCATGATCGCCGCAGTAGGGTTGTTCGCTGTCGCCCACATCTGCTGCAACTCCTGATAGATTTCCCCTGCTCGCCTGCGGGTTTGCATGCGG